>DUCH01000235.1 GCA_012959865.1 Myxococcales bacterium
CGGCCAGCCCGGCAGCGAGTTTCTTGAGTCCGCTCATCAAATGTCTCCCTTATTTTCTTGGGTTCCCTGATCCCCTCCAATCGGACGATTGGCTCTCGGGCTTTAGGCTCAGTTGGGCCAATAGGCCCACTCTTCTCCGGGAACGTAGGGGTCGGCGAGGGTGCGATCGATGGGAATCGGGGCCTCGATCAGCGCCGGGAAATGGCGGGGTCCCACGTCGGCGTTGAACGCGTCCAGGCGGGCCTGGAGTGCCTGAACGCGTTCGGGCTCCTCATCGGCCCGGTTGTTCCGCTCGGTGGGGTCCCGAGTCAGATCGAAGAGCCAGCGCTTGTCTTGGCGCAGATCGGTCTGGTATTTCCAGCCGTCGGCGAGAACGAGTTGGAGACCCCCAGAGCGCCAAAAGAGCGCGTCGTGGGCCTCGCCCACGCCCTCGCCCCGGGCAAAGGGGATCAGGTCGACGCCGTCGATAACGCGATCCTCGGGTATCGGAATTCCCGCTGCGGCCGCCGCCGTCGCGAAGAGATCGATGTGCGCGACCGGGGTGTCGACCTGGGTTCCCGCTGGGAACTGGGCCGGCCACTTCATGAAGAAGGGCGAATGCAGGCCGCCTTCGAAGAAGGTCATTTTCCAGCCCCGGTAGGGGGCATTCAGGCCGGGAATGCCGACGTAGTGGGCGCCGCCGTTGTCGCTGGAGAAGACGACCAGGGTGTTCTGTTCGAGTCCGTTTTCCTTGAGGGCCTCGAGGACCTCGCCGACTCCCCGGTCCAGGGCACGGATCATGGCGCCATAGACCCGAGTGGGATGGTGGTCGATGGCGGAAAGCGCGTCGTAATCGGCCTGGGTGGCCTGCAGAGGTGTATGGGGCGCGTTATAGGCCAAATAAAGAAAGAAGGGCCGGTTGCGATTCGCCTCGATGGCTCGGACGGCCTGGGCCGAGAGATAGTCGGTCATGTATTGAGGCGGGGTGAAGCGGGGCCCGTCGTCCTTCCGAATCGCGAATGACAATAATTTCCAGAGGAAAACGTCGATGGGGTCGAACGCTTGCTTCGCGCTCACAATCATCGGGTCATCGTCGGACCCGTAGAGCGAGGCGCCCGATTCGAATCCGAGAAATTCGTGGAAGCCCTGGTCGTTGGGGCGCTTGCCCTGGGCATCGCCGAGATGCCATTTCCCGAGCATGAGGCTTCGGTAGCCGCCTTCGCCGAGCAACTCGGCGAGGGTGATCTCGCTGGGCGGAACGCCTTGTTGCTCCATGGAGGGCACCTCGGGCATGAGTTCCTCGAAGAAGAGCGAGGAGGGTTGGTCCTGGGCCAGTTGCACGGCCTGCATGCCTGAGATCGTTTTCCCCATGGCGGCGGGTGCAGGGGTGGACTCAAAACCAAAACGAGGCGGGTAGCGACCGGTCATGATGGCCGCTCGTGAGGGTGCGCAAGTCGCGTTTCCCGCGTACCCCATGGTGAACTCGACACCGTCTCGGGCCAGGGAATCGATGTTCGGGGTGGGCACGGCGCCCCCGGCCACCCCTCCGCCCCGCCAGCTGAGATCGTTCCATCCGAGATCGTCCACCAGGATGACCACCACATTGGGTGGCCGCTCGGAGGCGGGCTTTTCCGCGCGGGTGGGCCCGGGTTGCCAAGCGACCGGGACCGTGGGTCCGATGGGGTCGAGGAGGCGAGAGAAGGTTCCGATCAGTTCGGGGTAGCGAAGCACGATCTGAGGACCGTAATTCACGAGGATGAGGCCCAAGAGCGTGAGCCCTCCGACCAAGGCGGCGATCCATTTTTTCAACGCTTCGTCTCCCGGGTTTGTCTCTCGGAAAAGGCCATATTATGGCATTCATAATGCCACAATCAATTCAAGTTCGGGAGCGCGCGGGGGAGGAGAGTGGAGCGGGGGATGGGCGCCCCCATCGTATTTGAACATGTGAATAAGGCTTCGCACCAGGGTGATCAGGGTTAGACCGAGAAGGACCCAACGCGCCACGGGATGCCCGCGGTAGCCCTGCTCCATGGAGCGGGGCAAAATAGATTCGAACATCCATCGCCTCCTTGAGTTTGAGGTTCGCGTGGAGGTTGGCGTGGGGTTCGCGTGGGGTTCGCGTGGAGGTCGCGTGGAGGTCGCGTGAGGTTGAGTGAAGTTGAGTGAAGTTCGCGTGAGGTTGAGTGAGATTCGCGTGAAGTTGGTGTGAAGGTCGCGTGGGGTTGGTGAAGCGGACCCGCTAGCCGAGATTGAACTCGCGTCCGGTGGACTCGATGAAGGAGAGGACATCGTCCCGGGCGCTGTCTCCGCCGGCGCCCACCATGTCCCCCATGCCGCGCATGAGGATCAACCGATGGACGCCAAGGTCCTCGAAGCGCTTGACCGTGTCGGCATCCACCGAACCCGGGGGCGTGATACTGATTTCGAGGGATCCGAGTTCACCGGGGCGCTCGATTTCCTTGGCCGCTTCTTTGAGGCCGCGCAGCGCCGTCTCGGTGGCGGCGAGATCCTGGAAGAACCCGTACCAACCGTTGCCCCGGGCCACCGCTCGGCGATGGGCCGCCGGCGACATGCCACCCACATGGATCGGGGGATGGGGGCGCTGGACGGGAAGAGGACGCGACTGAATCCCCGAAAAATTCGTGAAGCGGCCGGCGAATGCGGGTTTCTCCTCGGTCCAGAGCGTTCGAATCACGTCGATGTGTTCGTCCATGCGCGCGCCGCGCTCGCCAAAGGGAATGCCCAGGGTCTCGTATTCCCCCGGCACATAACCCACCCCGGCGCCGAAGAGCAACCGCCCACCCGAGAGCACATCGATGCCCGCCAACTCCTTGGCGAGGACTACGGGATTGCGTTGGGGGAGCAGGATGATCCCCGAGCCGAGCAGGAGCCGTTGGCTATGGGCGGCCGCGAAGGCGAGGGCAGCGATGCTGTCGAGAAAGGGGGTTTCGGGCGGAGCCGGCGAGGGGGGCGCTTGGGGGTCGATGAGCACCACGTGCTCGCCGGTCCAGATGGATTCGAACCCCGTATCTTCGACGAGTCGAATCAGGGCCGCCATGTTTTCAGGATCGCAGAACGGACCCATGTTGAGACCGAAATAGCCGAACTTCATTGCACCCTCCCTTGGCTCGCCGCCTCGCGCGAAAGCCCCGGGAGTATGACCAAGATGGCGGTTATTCGCTCGAAGGAACCGCGCCTGGGCCGGCGTCTCCCGCCCGGTCGGCGGCTCGGAGAACTCGTTGATGTGGGCTGGATCGGCGTTCCGTCAGAAGATTCAAAAGTGGTAGTGTTTCCTTCTCCCACAAGCTGCGAATGCAAGGGGCGACGCGGGGTGGCATTGCGGATCGGGCCCGCTCGACGTTTGGCGGTTCATAACGCGGGGCCGAAAGAACGAGGCCGAAAACCAGAAAGAGAACCAGAAAGAAAAGGAGAACCGGATGGGGATGGCAGGCGGATGTTATTGCGGGGCAGTGCGGTATCAGGCGGGTGGCGACGCGCTCTTCAAGGGGCAATGCCATTGCCGTGAGTGCCAACACATCTCCGGGGGTGGGCCGAATTTTCTGATGGGAATGCCCGAATCCGAATTCAAGTACACCCAGGGCGAGCAGAAAGGGTTCACTCGCGACGATCTGGAGGCCCCGGTGACTCGGGACTTCTGCCCCGACTGCGGAACCCATCTGCTCTCACGCGTTCCCAGTATGCCCGGGGTCATGTTCATCAAGGTCGGCACCTTGGACGACCCCAGCGTCTTCGGGAGTTCCCAGATGGTGATCTTTACCGTCGACCAACAAAGCTTTCACCAGGTGCCCGAGGGCGTTCCCACCTTTGAGCGCGGACCCGGTTGATTCGAGTCGCCGAGAGCACCCTTGCTCCTCCGCGGGCGTGCCCGCAAAAGCGCGAACCCTGCGATGGCGCTGTAATAGGCGGCGACGGCCTCCTTGCCGCGGGGGCTCTGGGCTTCGTTGGTGGCCGGGTCGGGAGTCGCGTAGCTGCGGTAGTGGGCCTGGGGTGAAACAGTCTCCATCAGGGCCGGAAAATCGGCGGCGGCCTCGGCGTGGGCGATGAGGGTTTCGAGAATCCGGCGCCGCCGGGGATCCTTTTCTTCGGCCCAGAGGTCCTTTGCCAGGCGCCAGTTTTTCCGACAATCAATCAGGTAGTCCAATGCGTTGTCCTCTTG
>DUCH01000236.1 GCA_012959865.1 Myxococcales bacterium
AATGACCCTTACCCGATGACCCTCGCCCAATGACCCTCGCCCAATGACCCTCGCCGGACGCTCGCGGGGCCGGGCGCTCGCGGGATGGGGCGGGGCGGGAAACCGGGGGCCCGGAACCGGGGACGCCAAACGGGGCCTCTCCCTGTGGCCCGCGACACCCAACAGGCGCGCTGTTTTCCGGGCTGTGAGCCCCCTCACAGCGCCATCACGAAAAACACTGCAGTTTTGGATCGGTGTCAGCCCGTGGGGGCGCCCCGCTTCGGTAGTTCTTGGGGTTGCTGGGGCAGACGTGCATAATGGTCCCAACCGAACTGCGGGCGCTCAGCGTGCCGCAAAGATTTCGCAATGACTCTTCGACCCTCAATTCGCTCGACGCTCGCAGCTTTTGCCGCGCTCACCGCGTTGGCGGCGACGCTGACCCCCGCGCGCCCGAGTTTCGCGGGCGCGACGCCAACCCCGTACCTGTGCCCGGTAACCACGGGCCCCCTCCAATGCCTATGCACCACCAACACAAATCCGGTGCTCGAACAATCGGCGGCCGATCTCTGCCTCTACGTCGCCCTGGCCGACCCTCTCCCCGTCCCCGTGCTCACGCCCATTCCCGATCCCCCGGACCCGACTGCGGAAGTGCCCTGCCTGAACGCAAGCGGCAGCGAGTTGTGCGCATTTCAGCTGGGGTTCTCCCTCAAGTTCGGGACCGCGCATACGTTTGTCCCGGGCGCTTTGGTCGAGGAATACCAGATCTCCACGAATGGGTGGCGGGTCAATTGGCTCGCCGATGGCGGCGCGGCCCTGTCCCCCTCTACGCCCAAGTACGTGGGAAGGCTGACGCTCACGGGTGAAGGCGCTCAGCTTTCTTCCGCGAATCTGAAGGTGGCGGCGAATAGTATGGCGGTCAGAACCAACCTGACCCTGGTTTCCATCGACCAAGGCGCGATCGCGGTCCCCGAACCGGCGCACACCGCCCTGCTTGCCGCGGGCCTGCTCGGGCTCGGGCTCCTGGCCCGGCGGAAAGCTCGGCGCGCGCGTGGGGCGATCCTGTTGCTGGCATGCATGGGTTGGGGGGCGACCCCCGCCCGGGCGCAGATCCTCGGATACGCCCACGGCATGGTGAACGCCGAGTTCGGTCTCGCGAGTCCTTCGGAACTCGGCCACGTGATCGCCGGAGTGGGCGATCTGAACGGCGACGGCGTCGAGGATCTCGCCCTGGGCTTCCCCAACGCGTTCGATGGAATGGGAGGAGTGCTGCTGGCTCTGTTGCGCCACGACGGAACCGTCGACCAAACCCAGTTTATCTCCGACGGAAAAGGAGGCCTGCCGAGTGGTAGCCTCGGGATCGAGGACGGCTTCGGAAGCGCCTTGGCCATTCTCACCGATGTGGACGGTGCCGGACCCGGAGCGGTCGCGCTGGCGGTTTCGGCCCCCTACGCGCCCGTGGCCGCCGGGGCGATCTGGCTGCTGATCCTGACGCCGGATCCCACCGGTCCGCATCCCGTCGAAATCGTCTCCGCGGTGGAGATTCTCACGACGGAGCCCGCGCATTCCCTGGCGGCTCTCGACGACCTGAATGGCGACGGCCGTCCCGAACTTGCCCTCGGCCAGGAAAACTTCGCTGGCCGGGGCTGCTTAACTGGGGACTGCGGAGCGGTGCAGATTTTGCACATCGGTCTTGGCGGCGTGGGCTCCGTCTTCGAACCCCCGATCACCGAACCCACGGGTCTCACTCCGGGTTCTCGCTTTGGCGCAGCGGTGGCCGGCCTGGGCGGCGTCAGTGCCGACGGTTTCTCCAGCTACATTGCCGTGGGCGCCCCGGGCGATACCAGCGGAACCGGGGCGGTGTGGATTCTCTCGCTGGAAGACGCGGGTTCCTTCGCCACTGGCTCGGCGCTCAAACACGCTGCCGGCGTGTTGTCCAGCGCATCCGCCCCTCCCCAAGCCGGCGACTTTTTCGGCGAGAGCCTGGTCGCCGCGGGCGACCTCGATGGCAATGGAACCATGGACCTGGTGGCCGGGCTGCCCGGGCGCGACGGCGTGAGCCCCGGGGAGACCGCGGCCGGATCACTGGCCTTCCTCACCCTGGAGCCCGACGGAAGCCAGACCCGACTGGGCATCGAACTCGGCGCGGCGGGGGGTGAAATCAGCACCGCCTTCGGGCAGACGGTCGACGGGACCCACACCGAATTCGCCCGGTCGCTGGCCCGCCTCGATGTCAACGGGGACGGGCTTTCGGAATTCTTCGCGGGAGCGGCCGTCGACCTCAACGAAAGTTCGGCGGGAATTCT
This sequence comes from Myxococcales bacterium, assembly GCA_012959865.1. GTDB lineage: Bacteria > Myxococcota_A > UBA9160 > UBA9160 > UBA4427 > JAZXM01. Next base: position 2,283 of record DUCH01000236.1, read on the forward strand.
CTGGCGCCTGGGCCTGGCCGACCCCGATTTCGACCTGCTCCCCGATGGGCTGGCGGACAACTGCCCGGGCGTCGCCAACCCCGACCAGTTGGACACCGACGAGGACGGCGTGGGGGACGCCTGCGACAACTGCGTGGATGTCGCCAACGGAGCCTTCAGTGGGATCTGCGTGGCGGGCGACAACCTGGCGGCACGGGGCCTTGCCTGCACGACGGACACCGATTGCGAACTTCTCACAACGGGCTCTGGATTTTGCGCAATGAACCAGAAAGACAGCGACGCCGACGGCATCGGGGATGCGTGCGAGCCCGTCGTGGTGACCCTGAACGAGGCCGCCACCGAAGACTGGTCGCTGGAGATCGACTGCGGCGCCCACAACGTCGAGAAGCTTTCCGTCGCTCTGCTTGCGCCCGATGAGACCGTGCCCCTCAATCTCCAACTCGGCGGCGTCACCGATTCGCCCACTTCGGCGTGCGAGAGCCCAGGCACCGCCTTTTTCCCCATCGGTGTTCCGGTCGGTACGGGCTGCGACACGGGGGCCGGCACTCTGAAATTTGGAATCGGCCCGACGGTCCACGTGGATTCCGGGGTTTTCATGGCGGACGCGGCCGGGAGTTACTCCTTTCCGAGCGGAATCGTATATTCGGGACTGCGCCCCAATACCCTTTACGCTTGGCTGGCAGGCTCTCCGTACCTCTGCAACGCCGGCGACGGGAACGTTTTTCTAGGCGATCTGGAAATCGCAACGTCGACATCGGGCGCGCCCGCCGATGTCGCTGTCTCGGCGGCGAATCTTGGCGCTTTCGGGTTGAGTTTTGCCGACACCAGCGAAGGGCCGCTTCCTCCGTTGAGCGGGTGTCTGGTCAACAAACCGGCACCCCCACCGCAAGCTCTGAACAAATCGAACCGGGCGTTCCCACCGCCGTATTTTGGGCCCCTCCTCTATGCCGACGTGAGTCCTTTGGCGCCGAGCGGCAGCAACTACCAAGACTGGGAAGTCTGCTTCAAATCCGACGGCTTTATTCAGAGGCTAAAGGTCGCCGTTGCGCCGCCCACCGGAAAGTACAACGGAAGCCCCCCCACCACTGCCTTCGTGCGCAGCGACGTCGACTGGCTCGGGTGTCCCGGAGCCAGCTGCACGCCTCCGCCCCAGTACCCCATCGAGCTAGGCCCCAACTCGTCTCTCACCGCACCCTCCTCGCCCCTCTCGGCTATTTCCAAAACTTATGCGGTTCTCACTGGCAGTCGGCCCGGCCATAGCAGCCGCTTGAACTCGACCCTCTCCCAGCCGCCGTTCGCCAATCGCCTCCAATGCTTGGGCACGGTTCGCGTTTATAATGGAACGAACATGGCCAGCCATGCGCCCAAGGTCTTTTTGCAGGGCGACCCCTACCTCGACGACACCCTGCTCGACGACACGACCGATACCCTTGGCTCGCCAACTCCCTGGCAGTCCGACTTATTGCCCTCCCCCGGAGGCTGGTCGAGTTGCACGGTCCCCGAAGATCTGGACGGCGATGGTGTCCGGACCGAGGCGGACAACTGCCCCTATTTCCCCAATCCCATGCAAGAAGATCGAGGCGGCCTAGACCCCCAAAACAATTTGGGAATTGACTCTCTCAACCTCCCCGCCAGCTACGACGGCATCGGGGACAAATGCCAGTGCGGCGAGGGCGACGGCGACGGAAAAATCACCAACACCGGGGGAGACCTCTCCAACCTGAGGGATTACCTGCTGGGAAAAGATGTGCAGGGTTTCGACACCGGCCGCTGCAACCTCAAGAACGACCTGGTCTACAAAGCGGCGAATAAATGCAATATCCTCGACGCGATGGTGCTGCAGCGAGCCCTGGAGACTGCAACCC
>DUCH01000237.1 GCA_012959865.1 Myxococcales bacterium
TCCCCGGCTTCTCGGCGCCGCCATATTCCGCCGGCCAAGACATCCCAAGCCACCCCCGCTCGGCCAAGCCGGCCATCAGCCCACGCTTGGCCGGTGTATCCACCGTCTGGGAGAGCTGCTCGGGGTTGTGATCCATCACCTCACTCGACCGATTCGTTTCCAAAAACGCTTCGAGTTCTTCCTGAAAGGCGATCTCTTCGTCTGAAAGGTCAAAATCCACGACGTGACTCCGTTCCACCCCCCTAAACCCGCCCGATTTCGGCGAACTCTCGGCGATATGGCCTCGGCACTGGGGATCGCCTCGAATTCCCTCGGCTCAGTACATCTAGCAGACTCCCCCGAGCCGAAGACAGCCGTTCGATGAGCAGAGCGAAACAAATATGGGATATACTCTTGCGTCTCTAATCGCCCCTCAACGAACTACGAAGGACCACAAGGGAGGTTCAGCAGCATGGGAGATCGAGTCGAGGAAATTCTGGGCTGGTACGGCTCGGAGAGCCCCGGCGTGCTGAGAAACCTGCGCTGGATGCTGGAGAGCGGAAGGCTTGCCGGAACCGGAAAACTCGTGATCCTGCCTGTCGATCAGGGTTTTGAGCACGGCCCCGCGCGATCTTTCGCAAAGAATCAGGCCGGCTACGACCCTCTCTACCACTACCAATTGGCGATCGACGCGGGATGCAACGCCTATGCGGCGCCCTTGGGCTTTTTGGAAGCCGGAGCCCGACAATTTTCTGGGCGAATCCCAACGATCCTCAAGCTCAACAACTCAGACTCGCTGTGGTCGGACGAAGATCCCAAGCCGGCGGTCACCGGGAGCGTGGAAGACGCGTTGCGACTGGGCTGCGCGGCAGTGGGCTTCACCATCTACCCGGGCTCATGCCACCGAAACGAGATGTACGCCGAATTCCAGCAAATCGCCGAAGATGCCAAGGCCAGCGGCCTGGCCGTCGTTCTCTGGAGTTATCCGCGCGGTGCCGACCTTTCGAACAAGGGCGAAACGGCCATCGACGTGGTCGCCTATGCGGCGCAGATCGCCGCACAGCTGGGCGCCCACATCATCAAAGTCAAACCGCCCACAGCGGAAATCGAACAAGCAGCCGCTCGAAAAGTCTATCAGGAACAGAACATCGACATATCGAGTCTCCCCGAACGAATCGCCCACGTGATTCAGAGCGCCTTCGCGGGCCGTCGAATCGTGATCTTTTCGGGTGGCGCCGCCAAGGACAAGGAAGCTGTCCTCGAAGAAATTCGGGGAATCGCCAAAGGGGGTGGCTTCGGCAGCATCATGGGGCGCAACTCTTTCCAGCGGCCCAAATCCGAGGGAATCGAACTGCTCCAGGCCATCATGGCTATTTACGACGAGCAGGCCTGAAGCGGGAACTCAGAGGCTCAGCCGTCCTCGGCGAGTCTCGAAACCACGGCGTCCATCCTGCGAAGGTGGCCGCCCATGATGACCTGCCCAAGCCAATGCGCTAGCAGCGGCTTCGATACGCGTAGATACGAAAAGGCGGATCTCGAAACCTCGAGAAGCTGGGTCTCCTCGCGAGTCTGGGCGGATTCCATGGGAAGCATTCCGGCCACGCTTCCTAGACCCCCCAAGAGGGTACCCGCCCCTCCCTTCCCCAGTCGAACCTCCCGCCCCGCGCGAATCGGCAAGGTCAGTTCCACACTGCCCTGGTGAACAATAAAGATCGAATCGTCTCCTGGCTCCTGAGGCTCATGACGCTGGCAAATGAATCGGCCCCGCGGAACCACCCGCATACGAGTCGTCTGGGCGATGCTCATCGCGTCATCCAGAGTTGCCCCGTGCTCCCTGAACGTTTCGTAGAGAAAACTCCCGATATCGCGACTCGTTTTGTCTACGACATCCCAAAGAGATGCTGCCTCCGCGGGCAGAAGACCCACGAATACTGCGCCGGTCAGTACGGAATCGTCGAGCCCCTGGGTCGTCTGCCATTTGGCTTCGACATTCAATCGAGTCCGTCCGTTGGGAAGGGCAAGGGTCACACTCCGCAACGAATCGAGGGCTACCTGCGAAGCGGTCGCGAAACAGATCCCACCCGTACTGATATCCCGGGCCCGCGCCGGAAGGGGCGCATCAAAGCCTGGGCTGTGAAGTTCGACCGGGAAATCCGCACCTACCCGGGGCGCCTCACGCGATTCAAGAATCTGTGCAGCGGCCTCCCCTGCATCGAGTTCAGGACCTGGCTTGTTGGAACGACGATCTACCATCGCCATCTCCCCCTGGATCAGTTCACGAGTACGTGCGCTGAGAGTACAACAGATACTTCGGCGCGCTGAGCCGATGACTATAGGGAGAGAACGGCGAAAAGGCCTCTAGGCGACAATAAGACCTTCGCGAATCGCGAGACGAACCAGTTCCGAGCCCTTCCGAATCCCGAGTTTACGCATCAAATTCGTTCGGTGGGTTTCTACCGTCCGATGCGAAACCTTGAGTTGGAGGGCGATCGCCTTGCTGCTGAGGCCTTCGGCAATTTGCACCAGCACCTCCAACTCTCGAGGCGACAGGCGTTCTGTCAATTTCCTCCCGCCCGACTCGCGGTTTGCGGGCGCACGAGCCTCCCAGTCGATCTCCCGGAGTTCCGGAGTCACGTAGGAGCGACCCGCACAAACCTCCTCCAGGGCAGTCAAAATTTCATCGGTCGCACTCGTTTTGAGCACATAACCCAGGGCACCGGCCCGCAGAGCCGATTCAACACAGCTACGACTGTCGTGGGCAGAAACCATGACGACCTTGTCGCACCATCGATTTCGGACGATCTCTTCGGTGGCACCGATCCCCGAACCGCCAGGGAGCTCAACGTCCATGAATACGACATCTGGCCGACCCGACTGCGCGAGGTTTACCGCTTCAGTTGCCGTACCCGCTTCATCGACCACGACCGTATCCTTGTTTTTTTCAAGGAGAGCCCGCATTCCCGAACGCATCACTACGTGGTCATCAACAATCAATATCCGCATCGAATTCTCCTCATGTACCCGACAAGCAGGAGCGCTCCGCATTTTCACGCGACCCAAGGGGAAGGGAACCCCGTCGGCCTTAGTCCTTGATAGACCTGCTAACCGAAAAGAGCACTGTTTTCCCCAGACTCGTCTACGACCCAGTACACCTCAAGAAGTCCTTCGCCGAAACTGGGCGTTACCCCGACACAATCAAGCTTTATCCCTCGGATCGACGAGCAATTACTCGGCGCGAACGCTAGTCGCCCCCGGAAGAGTCACTTGGCGACTCACTCTCCCGACCCTCGAGCTTCTCCTGCACGATCTTTCGGCGTTTTACGAGTTCGCGATGGGTGAGCGCCTCAACGTCGCTTCCCAACCCCATGGAGGCCTTGAGCCCATCCAAATCAACATGAGTCCTTGATGGGTCGAACCCGATCTGGCTGGCGATCGCCGCCCCATGATGTTCGGCAAAATGTCCGTAAATTCGAACAAACTCCGCGAACATATCGAGGTCGGGCGCCAGTTCCGCCACAGCTCCATCGAAAAAAAGCATGTTCTTGGCGTAAAGCATCAAGGGCTTGGGCAGGCGCGCACCTTCTCCGAGCAGGCCCTTGAGGATTGTTTGGATCTGGAGCGCAATTTCTTCGCCCGTCATCTTCGTGGGGTCACGAATCGGCTGGTCGGCACCCAATAGAGTCATCAATGCGTCGAGGTCTACCCCAGGATCAAGCGCCCCGAGATCCCGAAAGGCCGTGAGCTGTCCGCGCAGATCGTTGACCGCACCCGCCATCATGATACGCAAGAAAGCCGAGCGCTGTTGGTCATCAAGGCGGCCGGTCATCCCGTAGTCGAGCAAGGCGACCCGGCCGTCGGGCATGACAAAAAGATTTCCTCCATGGAAGTCACCATGGAAAATTCCGTAGATCATCGCGCCTTCGAGAAAGGCAATCATCATGGAGTGAAAAACCGTCTCTGTATCGATCCCGGCTTCCTTCATGCCACGAACATCGTCATAGCTGAAACCTTCAAGGCGCTCCATGACGAGCACCCTTGATGTCACCCACCGCGGGTGCGGCCGCGGAACCAAGACCGCCCCCTGGCCCGCCACCGCCAGAACTCGGGCGATATCGATCATGTTCTCCGCCTCGAGACGAAAATCCAGCTCTTCGGCGATGGTCTCGGCGAAGACCTCCACGAGAACCGGAGGATTCGCCAAAGCCGCTACCGGAATTCTCCCCACAAGCCGGGGAGCCACCCAGGCCATGGCGGCAATATCCTTCCGCACCCACTGCGCGACCTGTGGCCGCTGCACTTTGACGACCACCTCTTCGCCGGTCACAAGCCGAGCCGCGTGAACCTGCGCGATGGATGCAGCGGCCAAAGGCACGCGCTCGAATTCGGCGAAAACCGTATCCAGGGGTTGTCCGAATTCCAATTCAACGACTCGGCGGATTTGATCGAAGGGCACTGCGGGCACCCGATCGCGGCACCTTTTGAACTCGTCCACAAGTTCTTCGGGAAAGAGCCCCCGGCCGGAAGAAATGATCTGGCCGAGCTTGATATAGGCCGGGCCGAGCCTTTCGAAGGCTCGTCTCAGTCGGCGGGAAAGTCCCTCCCGGGAAGCTGGACCCGGGTGGCGGCCCTCCCGGAGTCGCCAGCCAAGCAGTGCACCCCCCACGCGCGTGGCAGCGGTCAAAAAACGCAGGATCGGGGGCCAGCGACCCGCGGCCACCCACTGGGGCACCTCGGCCCGCTGGGCCTCGCGCAGGGCCTCCAAACCCCGATTCCACTCGAGATCCTCGAGTCGAAACTCCCATGGCCCGCCCTCGCGAAAGGCCCACCCAGCCCCCTGGGCCTCCTCGGTCCGAGGATTTCCGCCCGGCACGGCCGCTTTCTCCGGGTCGTCCGTTTCCAAATTCACCCCTTCTCGCCCCCGATTCGAGTGCCGATTTCCAACCGCGAGACCGAATCCGCGGCCTGTGGCCATAACCCCACTCCGAAAAGGCCTTTCCATCCCGGGCAAAGAGCATAGGCTTGCAAGCGTTCGCATTCACATCGGACCAGCCGATCGGGAGAGTCCCATGAAAAAAATTGAAGCCATCATCAAACCCTTCAAAATCGACGATGTCAAGGAAGCCCTCCACTCCATTGGAGTCCAAGGCATGACGGCCACCGAGGTCAAAGGTTTCGGACGGCAGAAGGGACACACGGAAGTTTACCGAGGCGCCGAGTATGTCGTGGACTTTCTGCCGAAGGTCAAACTCGAAATCGTTGTCACGAACGACAAGGTCGAGGAAGCGCTGACCGCCATCACAAGTGCCGCAGACACGGGCAAGATCGGCGATGGGAAAATCTTCGTGACCGCGCTCGATGATGTGGTCCGAATCCGAACGGGGGAACGGGGCGAAGAAGCCATCTAGCCCCGCTCGCCGTCTCCCCAAAATTTTCGCCAACTGTCCCATTCTTCGGGCAGGCTGCCCCTGCCCGCGTGATTTTCGGGCCAGTGGGCGAGAGGCTGAGCGAGCGGATTTTTCGGAGCCTCCATGCCGTACCAGAGCTTGTGAAGGCGGCGGACGAAATACCATTTCCCGTCGCAACGTCGGTAACGATCCCGGTAGAGGATGGCCTGTTGGACCCAACGGTCCCCGTCTTGGACTTCGGCGCGGCAATAGACATGGCCCTGAGCAAGGTCATCCTCCTCGAAATCGATCAGGTGGTTGCCGACAAAGAGAATCGTTACGCCCACCGCACGCAACTGCTCTTCGAAACTTCGCCGCAGAGCATCGCGGCCGCGTCCGTCAGCGCCCACCCGAACATCTTCGACAAAGAGCCCCACCAGTCCGTCAATGTCCCGAGCATCCGTCGCCAACGCGTAGCGGAAAGCGAGTTGCTGGATCTCATCTCGAGCGATTACCCGATCCATGGCGTTCATCGACACCCTCCTCGCTTCAGATCAAGACCCATCTCGGCATGGGAAATTCCGCGTCAGTTTCTTCAAACACCACCCGAACCCGCGCCCCGATCTGAATCTCCTCGGGATCGAAACTATTGATGGCGGCGCCCACGCAAGAAACCAGATTGCCCACCATGCGAAGCGTCGGGTCCTCGTCCAGGGCCACCAGGATGACGTTATACGGCGAAAGCGCCGAAAACTGTGGGATCAACGGCGGGTGGGGAATGGCGAAGGACCAGATCGCACCCTGCCCGCATACCACGGTCCAATTGGGCTCGGCATGGGCGCCCCACGGGCTGCGGACCCGGGGAGGGAAAATCAGTCGCCCCGTCTCCGCGCAGCACTGAACGCGGAGTTCGCCCTGGCGGGCTCCTTCCCAGAAAAAGGCATTCGTCGCGTCCAGCGGGGGCGTCAGCGGGGCCTGGCTCGCCATCTCAGTTCCTCAAGATCAAGGCACTGGTGGGCACACCCTCGCCCCCAGTCACAAGACAAGTTTCGGCACCCTCCACCGAGTTGCAGGAGTCACCTCTCAACTGGCGAACGCCTTCGTTGATGAGATTGAAGCCATGGACATAGGCCTCAGAGAGTCCGCCGCCGGAAGTATTTGTCGGAAGACTCCCCCCCAGTTCCAATCCACCGGATTCGGTAAAGGCCGCGCCCTCGCCACGCCCGCAAAATCCGTAGCCCTCCAGGGAGAGCAGCACCAATGGAGAGAAGGCATCGTAGATCTGCGCCACATCAATCTCGGCGGGGCCGATTTCAGAGCCCCTGTAGAGTTGCTTCGCACACGCCCACGCGGGGCCCATCAATGGATCCTCACTCCAATAATTCGTCATCGTGTGCGCTTGCCGAGTGATCCCCTGGCCGAAGGCATGGACATAGATCGGAGCCCGGCGGCAATCTCGCGCACGCGCCGCCGAAACGAGTACGCAAGCCAAGGCACCATCGCTCTCCAGACAGTTGTCGTAGAGACATAGGGGCTCGGAAATCCAGCGTGCTTCGTGGTACTCCTCCCGAGAAAGGGACTTCTCGAAAAAAGTCGCCTTGGGGTTGCGGTTCGCCATCTTTCGAAAAGCCAGGGCAACATTGGCGAAATGATCCCGGGTAGCCCCGTACTCGTGCATGTAGCGGCGCGCCAGCAGAGCGATCTCATCCACCGGCCGAATCAAACCCCAGGGACGTGTCCAAGCCGCCGGGGTCGAAAATTCGATATCCGTGTCCGACCAGATCCGCTTCCCCGAACCACGTTTGCGCGAGCGCCAGACGACTCCGACGCGACACTGATCGGTGGCAATCGCCATGGCGAGTTGTCCCACGCAGGCCGGCCCAGCGCCGCCCCCATACCCAACCTGGGAGAAGAATGTGACTTCCCCAGCGCCGATATTTCGCGCAACCTCGACCTCGTCGGTCTCTTCTATGGAGTAGGACGCAAAGCCATCGACCTCGGAGGGATCAATACCAGCGTCGTCGAGCGCTAGGAGAATCGCCTCCATGGCGAGGTTCGTCTCGCTCGGCGCGAGCTTCTTTGCGAAGCTCGTTTCGCCGATCCCCACGATAGCCGCAGCATCCCGAAGCATACCCGCAGTCTACATCTTCTCTTGGATGCAGGAGGGGATACGTCGCCCCCGCGTCGCTAGAGTGTCAACAACCTTCGCCACGTTCATCGAGGAAGATGAGGCTCAACCATGAAAATCGGCGTCACCATTCACGCCACCGACAAGGCGATCAACCCTGCTGAACTCGCCCGCGAAGCCGAGGATCGGGGCTTTCACTCGATTTACCTTCCCGAACATACCCATATTCCAACCAGCCGACGCACCCCGCCGCCGACCGGCGAAGAAGAGCTCCCCGAGGAATACAGCCGCTCCCCCGATCCTTACATTTCCCTGGCCGCGGCGGCCACCGTGACGCGAAGCATCAAGTTGGGAACCGGAATCGGCTTGCCCGCCCAGCACGATCACATCACGTTTGCGAAACAGATCGCCACTCTCGATGTGATCAGCGCCGGGCGCTTTGTCTTTGGCATCGGCTTTGGCTGGAATTATGAGGAAATGGAAAATCACGGCGTCGACGTCAAGCACCGGCGTGAACTGGTGCGAGAAAAAGTTCTCGCCATGCAGGCGCTCTGGGGCAACGACGTTGGCGAGTTTCACGGGGAGTGGGTCGATATGGCCCCCGCTTGGCAGTGGCCCAAGCCCCTCCAACAACCCCGGCCACCCATCCTCATCGGCGGCGGAGCCGGCCCAAAGCTCTTCTCCCATATTGCCGAATATGCGGACGGCTGGATGCCCATCGGCGGCTCGGGAATGCGAGAAGCGCTCACGCGATTGCGGGAGGCCATGGCCGAGCGAGGTCGAGACCCCGCAAGCCTCCGCATCGTCCCCATGGGAGTGCTCGCCGATGAAGCCAAGCTCACCTACTACAAAGAATCGGGCGCCACCGAAGCCATCCTGCGCTTGCCCTCCGCGAGCCGCGACAAGGTGCTCCCACAGCTCGATGATTTCGCGCGATACCCGGGGATGTTCTGAAATTAGGACCGCATTTCCATGAGCTAGGGTTTCGACGAATTCAAAGGAGTGGCGGCATGGGAGTACTCGACGGGAAAGCGGCGGCGGTCACCGGAGGCGGCCGTGGAATCGGTCGGGGTCATTGTCTCCATCTCGCACAACAGGGCGCGGCAGTCCTGGTAAACGACATTGATCTTGATGCCGCCGGAGCCGTCTGCGAAGAAATCGGCGAACAGGGCGGCCGAGCGACGATCAACACCAGCGATATCAGTACACGCGACGGTGCGCGCTATCTCGTCGCCCAATGCGTAGAGGAATTCGGCGCGATCCATGCGCTGGTGAACAACGCCGGCAATGTCCACGATCGCTCCTTCCTGAAGATGACCGATGATGAATTCATGTCGGTGGTTCGAGTGCATCAATGCGGCACCTTCATGTGCAGTCAGGAAGCGGCTCTTCGCATGCGTGATCAAGGCAGCGGGGGGGCCATCGTGAATACGGTCTCGGCCGCACACTTCGGAAATTTTGGCCAAACCAACTACGCGGGCTCCAAGGGCGCCATCGCGTCCATGACCTACACCTGGGCGCTGGAGCTTGCACGCTACGGAATTCGGGTCAACGCGATCAGCCCAGCGGGAACCACCCGAATGTCGGGAACTTACAAAGGGCCCGATGGTCAGGACATCAAAATTCCCTTCATCGATCCCACCCAGAACGGCGCGGCCGTCGCCTTTCTCTGCAGCGACCACGCAATGGGCATTAGTGGTCAGATCTTCGGAACGGGGAATGGACGATTCGCCATCCTCGAGCATCCCCGCTACGGAACCTCGGTTGAAAAGGATGGGGGCTGGTCGACTCAGGATTTTCTGGAGGAGTTCGAAGGTCACTTCAAGGCAAAGCTTGAGCCCATCGGTATCATGAAGCCCCCCTATCCATTTCATGGCGGCATCAAGCCGCCTACCGGCTAAAATCATGACGCATCTCAAGGCCCCACGATGACCGGCATTACCCGCTATGGCGCCTACGTACCGCCAACCCGCCTGCCCATCGAAGCCATCGGCGGGCGCGCCGCCAAGCCCGGCGGGCCGGAAAAAGCCGTGGCCTGGAACGACGAAGATGCAATCACCCTGGCCGTAGCAGCGGGCCGCAACTGCCTGGAAGGAACCGACCCCCAGCAGGTGGACGGTCTCGTTTTTGCTTCGACGACACATCCGTTTCATGAAAAACAGGCGGCTGCGCTCATCGCCCGCGCGCTGGACCTACGGCGCGACGTGCACACGGCTGACATCGGCGGGTCCCTTCGCGCGGGAACCACCGCGTTGGGAACCGCGTGGAATGCCGTAGAGGCGGGCACCAGTCGCAGCGTATTGGTGATTGCCAGCGATTGCCGAATGGCCGCCCCGGGCTCAGCCCTTGAGGCCAACTTGGGAGACGGCGCCGCGGCATTCCTGGTGGGTAGCCAGAACGTCATCGCCCGCATCGAGGGCAGTCATACCGTGAGCGACGAAATCGTCGATGTTTGGCGAGGCGATAACGACCCCTTTTCCCATAGCTGGGAGGACCGCTTCGTCACCCAGGAAGGCTACGCACCCCGTATCCAGGAGGCTGTCGAAGCGCTGATCGCAAAACTGGGACGCGCCAAGAACGACTACGCCCGCTACGCCCTCTACGCACCGGACAAGCGCAGCCACGCCGGGGCAGCTCGGGCACTGGGGATCGCGCCCGAACAAATCCAGGACCCCCTCTTTGGACGCTTGGGCAATACCGGGGCCGCCTTCGCACCCGTCCAACTCGCAGCCGCGCTGGAAACGGCCTCGGCGGGTGACCGCATTCTGGTAGCGAGCTATGGCGATGGCGCCGAAGCCCTCTCCTTCGAAGTCACCGAAGCCGCCCAGGAACTCGACCCTCCCCGGGGCGTTTCCTGGCATCTGGATCGGCGGCGAACGGTCGCCAGCTACAACCAATATCTCGCTTCCCGGGGCCTCGGACCCCAGGAATGGCCCAGCCAAAACGGACCCGGCCTTTCGGCCACGATTCATTTCCGGGAGCGCGATGACGACATCGCATTTCGCGGACAGATATGCCGAAAATGCGATTCGATTCAGTTTCCCGCGCAACCCGTCTGCGAAACGTGTTTCGCCCGAGATGAATTCGATCCGACGCGTCTCGCTGATCGCTGCGGGCGGGTGGTCACGTATACCTTCGATTATTTCTTCCCAACCCCGGACCCACCCACCGTCGTGAGCGTTGTAGACATCGATGGTGCACGGGTGCACATTCAGGTGGCGGACTGTCCGCCGGAAGACGTCGAGATCGGCATGGAGTTGGAGTTCGTCTTCCGCCGGATTCATGAGGCGGGCGGGCGGCCCAACTACTTTTGGAAGGGCGTCCCCCGGGCCTGAACGGCGGCGCTCCCGTCGCCGCAATCGAGATCGGGGAATATCGGGTAGAGAGAGGTTCGAGATGGCCGGAGAATCGATCCGCGACAAAACCGCCATCGTCGGCGTGGGCTGCTGCAAATTCGGAGAGAACTGGGACCAGTCGCCATCGGACATGATCGTCGAGGCCGCGTACCAGGCTTACGCGGACGCCGGCATCGAAAAACCTCAGGAGGAAATCGAGGCCGTATTTACCGGGTCTCTCTACACCACGGTCGGTCCCCACGAGTGCAGCGACGCCCTGAAACTCTTCGACATACCCGTCACTGGGGTATCCAATTACTGCGCGACTGGAACCGAGGCGCTTCGTTGTGCGGTGATGTCGGTCGCCGCCGGGCTCTACGATACGGTTCTGGTTGTAGGCTACGACAAACCCAAAGATCGCGGTGTCTCCGGTCCCTCGGTGATGCTCGACGGAGTACGAAGCCTGCCCCGAACGCCCGCGGGTTGGTTTTCGCTCTGCGCGGCCACGTACTTCGAAAAATACGGCGCTGGGCGCGAGGACCTCGCACGCATCGCGGTGAAAAATCACCATAACGGGACACTGGCGCCAAATTCTTTCCTCAAGCGTGAGATCACCTTGGAAGAAGCCCTGGGCGGGCGAATGATTTCCTGGCCCTTCGGGCTCTACGATTGCGCTGCGCAAACCGACGGAGCCGCTGCGGCGGTGGTGATGCGCGCCGATCTGGCCCGGAATCGACGAGACGACGCGGTATTCGTCAAAGGCGTCACGATCAAATCCGGGCCGAACCCCCAGAAAGACCCGAACAACGATTTTCTTTCTTGGAAGCCCACAAGTTGGGCGGCCAAAGAGGTCTACGCGATGGCGGGCATCGACGACCCGGCCAGCCAGATCGACGTGGCCCAGGTCCATGACTGTTTCACGCTCACCGAACTTCTCAGCTACGAGGACCTCGGTTTCTGCCCCAAGGGTGCGGCCCCGGAACACATCCGCTCCGGGCGCTTCGAACTCGGCGGAGATCTTCCAGTCAATACCGATGGGGGCCTCAAAGCGTTCGGACATCCCACCGGCGCGACGGGTGTACGGATGATCTACGAAAACGTTTTGCAACTCCAGGGCCGAGCCGGGGAGCGCCAGATCCCAGGCGCCTCCCTGGCCCTCTCCCACAATATTGGCGGTCATCCCACGGTCTGCGGAATCGCGATTCTCGGCCTCGACTAATCGGGTCCTTGCTTCTCCGCAGAAGCGTTCGATAGTAGATTCGAATCGAGGATCCCAAGAGCAGCCGAGCGGCAACCCGACCCAGCGAGGAATTGAGAAATGGACGAAACAGGCGGATACGCGACGCTGCTCTTCCAGGTCGACGACGGCGTAGCGACCGTCACTTTGAACCGGCCCGAGCGCCACAACGCCCTCAACTCGACCATGGCCGCCGAACTTCAGCGTGTCTGGACCCGAATCGACAAAGATCCCGATATCGTGTGTGCCATCGTCACCGGAGCCGGAGAAAAGGCGTTTTGCACGGGTATGGATGTGGCCGATATCGCCTCGCGGGATGCCGCGGAGCCGGGCAATGAATCCGTCGCCTGGGATCGGCTCACCCCTATTCAAAATCACTGTTGGAAACCGGTCATTGCCGCCATCAACGGGATGACCGCGGGCGGCGGGCTTCATTTCGTGGTGGATTCGGATCTCGTCTTATGCACCGAGACGGCGACCTTCTTCGACACCCACGTCAAAGTCGGTCTGGTCGGCGGCCTCGAAGCCGTGGGACTAACCCGGAAAATCCCCCTCGAAGCCGTCCTTCGTCTTGCCCTGCTCGGTGGCGCCGAACGCATGAAGGCCGAAGAAGCCTACCGCCTGGGTATGGTCGGCGAAGTCCTCGCCCCCGACCGGTTGATGCCCCGGGCTCGCGCCCTGGCCCAGATGATCCGCCAGCACTCGCCCACCGCACTGGCCCTCACCAAGAAAATGATCTGGGAGAGTCTCGATAGCGGCCTGGATGCCGCGCTCGAGAAGACTTGGCAGACCATCCGCGAACATACCGCCCACCCCGATCTTGAAGAAGGCGCCAAAGCGTTCGTCGAAAAGCGCAAACCGCAATGGGCCCCTTATACCGGATCCTTCAACGGCTCGGGCACAGCATCAGGCGCCGGAACGGGAACCAAAAAATGAGTGCTGTGCAAACCAACGCGTACCAGTACATCCACCTTGGCATTGAAGGCCGGGTGGCGACCCTGACTCTGGACCGACCCAAAAAGTTGAACGCCTATCTCCCCGCAATGGGGGACGAGATCGTCCACGCCTTTCGCCATGCCGGGGGAAACGATGCCGTCCGCGCAGTCATTCTGACCGGGGCCGGACGGGGCTTTTGCGCGGGAGTCGATCTTGAGGCCCTCAGGAGCGCGAATGATTCCGAGGTAGCGCAAAAGGGACCCAGGCTCGGCGAAGAGGACTTTGTTCGCAAGTTGCCCCTGGAACTTTGGAGTTTCCCGAAGCCGATCATCGCGGCTATCAACGGCGCCGCCATCGGGGTGGGGGCTACCATGACCCTGCCTTGCGATCTGCGTCTGGCCGCCAACGAGGCAAAAATTGGATTCACCTTCGCAAAACTTGGCATCCTGCCCGGGCTTGGCAGCACACACCTTCTCCCGCGACTGGTGGGCATGGGCAAGGCCATGGAGCTCGTGCTCGGCGCTCGCACCCTACTTGGCCCCGAGGCCGAAGCCATCGGACTCGTACAGCACAGCGTGCCCGGGTCCGAATTGATGGAGAAGGCACGAGAGATCGCTCATGCCATGGCGGCATTGGATCCCGCAGTGCTCGCAGCGGCCCGGAAAGGCCTGCGAGAGGGACCGGAACTCAGCCTCGCCGAAGCCATGAAGAACGAACAGTCGCTCTCGGCGTCGCTCCGCCGAGCGCGGGATAAAAGCGCTTAGCTCGGCGTGAAGCGAATCGGCATGCGCTTGATGCCGTGAATGAAATTCGAATGCAATTGCTCAACCGGACCGTCGAGTTCGAAATCCGGAATTCGCGTAAGAATTTCTTCGAGCATGATCCGCATCTCGGCGCGAGCGAGGTTGGCGCCCAGGCAGAAATGGTTGCCGACACCGAAACCAAGATGTGGATTCGGGCTCCGTCCCACATCAAATTCGTCCGCCCGATCGAAGACTCGTTCGTCGCGATTCGCCGAGCCGTAATAGATCACTACCTTGTCGTTTTCCGCGATGGCCTGACCCGCGATTTCGGTGTCCCGAGTTGCAGTGCGACGAAATTGCATCACGGGGCTATGCCAACGCACAATTTCCTCAACCGCGGTTTTGATCAGCGTTCGGTCGGCCAGCAGTCGCTCGCGCTGATCGGGAAAATCGCACAGAGCCCGAATGCCTCCGGAGAGTGCGTTGCGCGTGGTTTCGTTCCCCGCAATCACCATCAAGAAGAACATCATATTTATTTCCATGTAGTCGAGTTCGCGACCCTCCACCTGGGCATGCACGAGCACACTCATCAAGTCATCGCTCGGATTTTCCTTGCGTTCGTTGGCCATGCGAGCTGCGTACTGGAAGAGTTCCATCAACGCCGCCTGAGCGTCGTAGGGATTCCCGTAATCGGGATCATCAAGCCCCATCAAGCGATTCGTCCAATCGAAGAGAAGGTGCCTCTCCTCTCGGGGTACGCCTAGCAGTTCGGCCAGAACCAGCAGGGGCAACTCCGCCGAAACTTCGCTGACAAAGTCGCACGCCCCCCGCCCCACAACCTTGTCCAGAATTTCTCGAGTCAAATCCCGCGTTCGGGCTTCGAGCTTCGCAATCGTACGCGGTTTGAAAAAATCGTTGATACTGGCGCGCACGCGGGTATGGCGAGGCGGATCCATATGGATCATCTGCTGCTGGAACATCAAAAGATCTTGGGGGCGCATATCGGCATTGATCGCCGTACCGCGTTCGGAGGAAAATAATTCCGAATCCTTCGAAACCAACGAAACATCAGCATGCCGGGTGAGCACCCAAAACCCGCGTTGCTCGGGCTCGACAACGCCCACGGCGCGCTCGCGCGAAGGCCGTCCGGGATTCCAGTGCACCGGTGATTTCTCGCGCAAGTGCTTAAAGAGATCGTGGGGCACACCGTTCGCGAAGGTCTCGGGTTCAAGGAGACTCGGAATTTCGGGGGGCATGAAACTCTCCTTTGAGTTCAAAATTTCGCTGCCGGGCGCGGCTGTCGAGTTTACAGCCGCGAGCCCCACCCTTCCATGGGCGGTCCGAGAAGTACCTCGCCGAGACTTTGCTCGTCGCGCCCGGGATGAAGCCTAGCCGGCAAAGCGCCCAGGAGGGTCCGGACGGGCGGCAGGCGCTGGCCTCCGGGCACCCTTGTAGCTTCCTTCGCACTCCGAGGAAGTTGCGCGAGGGTCGACCGAACCGCCTCGTGCGAGAAAACCAAACTCTTCCAACACCAGTGATGTGTCCGAATTCCCGGCCAGCACAAAAGCAGCTGGCCGGGGATTGAAACTCGATTTCTGATACGGGGTCTTGATTCAGCTCTTCAGGAGTTTCATGGCCTCGACCATTTCCTCAGCAGCATTCCCGGGGATCGAATATCCCCCAGGATCGCGGATCTGGTCGAGATGGTCGCGAACACCCTCGGCGCTCACATGATCCGACTCGGTATCGGCCCAGCCTGGGCAGAGTCCAACGAAAACCCGCGCATAACGGCCAGCCCCCACCGAGTAAATTTCGTGCGTCTGCTCGCACTCTTCCGAGGACAAGTAAACGACCATCGAAGTCACATATTCCGGATCGAGATTGAGCCCCAGACCGTCCATGATTCCCGTGGTCATACGCGTCAGCGCAATGGGAGCAATCACGTTGCTCTTGATGTTGTTCTTCAGCCCCTCCTGGGAAACCACATTGGAGAGACCCACCAGTCCCATCTTGGCCGCGCCGTAATTGCTCTGGCCGAAGTTGCCGAATACACCTGCCGCCGACGCCGTAAAGACGAATCGGCCGTAGTTGTTCGCTTTCATCACGCGAAACGCCGGCTGGGAAACGCAGAATGCCCCCTTGAGATGAACCTCGAGGACCAGATCCCACTCTTCCGGGCTCATCTTGGCAATGCTTCGATCGCGGAGAATGCCCGCATTGTTGACCACCACATCGACTCGGCCAAAATTATCCACCGCAGTCTGCACGATAGACTCCCCGCCCTCGACGCTGGAAACCGAATCGTAGTTGGCCACCGCGGTTCCTCCCGCCGCCTCGATTTCCTTCACGACGAGGTCTGCAGCAGTGGCCCCTGAACCCGTGCCGTCCACGCTCCCACCCAGATCGTTGACCACCACCTTGCCACCGCGGCGGGCAAACTCAAGTGCATGGGACCTACCCAGCCCACTGCCGGCACCGGTCACAATAATCACGCGATCGTCGAATCGAATTTCACTCATGCTTCTGCCTCACACTCCCTTGTTTGGACGATGGGTCACGACGACCCAGCTAGATCCGCTCGATGATTGTCCCGGTTCCCACGGCCGCGCCGCAGCACATTGTCACAAGAGCGGTCTGCTTGTCTTGTCGCTCCAGTTCATGAAGCGCAGTGATGATGAGCCGAGAACCCGTAGCCCCCACCGGATGGCCGAGGGCAATCGCCCCGCCGTTGACGTTGACCCGGTCAATATCGGGCTTGCATACCTGAATCCACGAGAGCACCACCGAGGCAAAAGCCTCGTTGATCTCGATAAGGTCCATGTCGCCAATTTCCATCCCCGCCTTGGCGAGTACCGCCTGGGTGGCGTCAATGGGACCGTCGAGCAGGTAATAGGGATCGGCGCCCACCACCACATCGGCAACGATGCGCGCCCGAGGGCGCAGTCCCAGCGACTTGGCTTTGTCGGCGTTCATCCACAGAACTGCCGCCGCGCCATCGGAGATCTGGGACGAGGTGCCAGCGGTATGCATGAAACCGGGTACAGCCTCCTTGAGCTCCGCAAGGCCATCCAGGCTTGTCGGCCGAATCCCCTGGTCGGTCTCCACCAACCGGGTTTCACCCGTTGCCTTGCCCTCGGCGTCGAGAACCGGGGCCTCCACCGGAAGAATTTCGCGCTTGAAGCGACCTTCGTCCCGAGCCTGGGCGGCCAAAGTTTGGGAGCGCAGTCCCCACGCGTCGATATCCGCCCGCAAAATTCCGCGGTTCTGGGCAATGCGATCTGCCGCCTCGAATTGACTCATGGACATATCCCAATCCCAACCCTCGGAGGGAATGAAGAAGCCCGGGCCGTTTTGCATGTTGGCGCCCAGGCCTACGTGGCTCATGACCTCGCAGCCCCCGGCGATTCCGCAGTCGATACTGCCCGCCGACACCAGGGCACGAATCAGATGATTGGCCTGTTGGCCCGAACCGCATTGGGAGTCCACCGTGGTCCCCCCGGTCCCCCAACCTTTGTTGCGCGCCAACCACGCGATTCGCGCCAGGTTTCCGGCCTGCTCGCCCGCCTGAGTGACGCACCCGGCGATGACTTGCTCGACATCGGTGGGATCGATCCCGGCGCGATCCGCCACGCCCTGGAAAACCTGGGCCAATAGCTGAGCGGGGTGGAAGCCGGAAAGGTCGCCCTTGCCCGGCTTGCCCCGAGCGATGGGAGTACGGAGTGCTTCTACGATGACGCCTTCTGCCATGGGGACCTCCTGATGATTGGGAATTTTGAGCTCGACGCCTGAAGCGACACTTGGGAATCGAGAACCTCGCGGGACGCTTGGCAACGTTCACGATGCCCAGCCTTGGGACCCCATCGCGGTCCCGGAACTCGAGCGGTTCAGGCGGACCGTAGGGCCAGGGGCTTTTTCAAGGCCCGCCAGTCTAACCTGAAACACGTTCCAGGTCGCGGGGTATTGGGCAAAATCCCTGAGGGGCGGAGAACGTCCCCGAGACGCCGTGGGTCACTACTCCGGGGTCGCGAGCCCGGTCGGCGCGCAGGGCAGGAGTTCGCGCGCCGCCAGGCCCGAGAAGACCTCGCGCGCCGCCAGGCCGGCACCGCGGGGATTCCAATGGGGATCGCGCACGAAGAAAAGAGGGAACTCGTTGCTGGCCTCAAAGGCCGGCAGCAGATCGAGCACCGGGTAGGGAAGCGTTTCGGCCACCTCGGCGAAATAGCGAAAGGGCTCCCGAACATGGGGGCCCAGTGCGTCGTAGCCGAGTTCCCAACTCCGGGCCGCCTCGCGATCCGAGTACTGGTACGCCCGAGGATAGATGACTACCGCCATCGCGGCGCCCAGAACCTCGGCCGTGAACGCCTGCATTTCGGCGAGATTTTTCATCACCCCCAACTCGATGCCGGGCCGGGATTCGGCCAGTGGGCGAGCGGTCACAAAGAAACGCTCGAGTCGACCCGGCACTTCCAGCCCTGCGAGCAACTGCTCCCGCTCGGCCCGGTTTACGGTCCGGAGCCGCTCGGTCACTTCGCGAACCCAGGGCAATGCGCTCCGGGACCACGGCCAGTAGGTCACCATTAGCCGCTCGACCATCGCCGATGCATCGAATTCGAAATCACTCTGCTCGCGCAGGCTCCGCTCGTAGCGCAGGTCATCGTGAAAATCCGTGACATCCAGGCTGTAGACCACGAGATCGGGCTTGTATTTGTATCCCACCTGACGCAGCAGCCGAAGCCCCAGAAGCGGCGAAGAACTGGTCCACCCCAGGTTCACGACCCGTATATCCGCTTGGCAGCCGGACGCCTGGGCGATGGTCTCGAATTGATAGGGGTAGGCGTCTTCGTAGCGAAGATCCCATCCGTAAGTGAATGAGTCTCCCACGAAGAGAATCACGTAGTCCTGGGCGGCGAGATCCGCTCCCTCCCCTCGGAAGCGGGCCCCATCCGAATTGATTTCCTTGCCGTCGGGCCAGGGGCGGTGGTCGACATCCAGCGCGTAGCTCTCCGCTACCCGAGCAATCATGAGCGTGCGAAACGCCCAGGGAACCGCGACGGCGAAAACCACGAAGGCGACCAGCAAACTCGAGAAGAGCCACGGAGGAGCACGACGCAATCCCAACAAAACCAGAACCAAGACGGCAAAGATCAGTGAGGGCACCGCCAAACTCGTCGGAAAGCGAAAGAGAACGGATTCGATCAGCAAGGCCGCCAACCACGGGTCCCCCCGCTTCCACCCGGTACCCAGAGCCCGCGCGATCTGGCCGAGCTTCCCGCCTTGGCGCGACGCCCACCCGACCAGGCCCCAGCCCCCCCAAACGGCCACCAGCAAGCCACGGTGATCGACGCCCCCCGCCCAATCCCAGTGTGAGCCCCAGAGAAGAACCACGGCCGGCAGCACAATGAGAGTGCCGAAGGCGGCTCGCCAGGCGGATTGTTGGGTTGGGTCTTTCATGGGGACGCTCCCGAAAAGCAGTCAGCCGCCGGGCAGACTTCCGTCGAGCAGCGCCTGCCTCTCGAAACGACGGGCAATTCGCCATCCATCGGCGGTGCGGACAAGTTCGTCCTCATAATGGGCGTACACCGTAAAAATTGTTTGGTTGTCGTCGCCGTCGCGGATGCACATGGGATTGGTGACGAGGGTTCGACCCTTTGCACGGTCTCCATCAAGTTCGATTTCGCTATTGCTCAGGGAGTGTAGGGTCACTGAAAAGATCGCCAGAGCTTTTTCGAGCCACGCCCGAACTTCTGGGTACTTTCCTGCGATCCCCCCCGAACTGACATAGTCGATGTCGGCATCGGGCAGGAAACAGGTATCCAATAACTCGTAGTCCTGGCTATCGATGGCCTTCGCGTAGCGCGTGAGCAAATCGTTGATTTCGATTCGATCCGACAGTTCCTGGAGCGAGAGCGGCATGAAAAAATCCTCCGGTTCCGGGCGGCTTCGAGTCCCGGGCGTGCGAGCAGATTACGGAAGAGCTCCTCTGGGCGCTAACACGGCGTGGAGCAGGCCGGACCCAGTTGCCCGCCCGGCATGGTCGAGGTGTACCCAGGCATCCAGAGTCAGGCCTTCGCACGCGAAGAGTCCAGCGCCGAGCGACTAGCCGATCGCATACCGACGCCTATCATGGGGCCTTCGACTTCCTCCCAGGAGGGACTGAAACAGTGCACCACGGCGTAATCCTCCAGCCCACCTACCGCATCCGAAACCGGCGCCCCGTTGTACAACTCTACGGACGCCTCGAATCGGGTCGAGCCTTTCTGGTGGAGGACGATCGCTTCAGCCCCTATTTCTTCGTGCGCGAGCGCGATCGCCATCACCTGCAGGACGAAGCCAGTGTTTCGATTCGCGGGACGGAATTGAGCACCCTGGCCGGCGATCCCGTCTGCCGCATCACAGTCAGCTTGCCGAGCGAAATTCGGGACCTGCGAAATCGTCTCGCCCGGGTGGGCGTTGCGAGCTACGAAGCCGATCTGCGCTTTGCCTACCGCTACCTGATGGACCATGCGTTGCGCGACTCCATTGGAATCGAGGGGCCCATCGTAAGCGAAGGCCGAAGCGGCGATGGCGGACCCGGGGCGGGGCTCGTTCGCTTTATCAACCCCGATCTCGTTCCCAGCGAAACCGAAATCGCTCTCAGTCACCTTTCTCTGGATCTTGAAACCACGCCC
Source organism: Myxococcales bacterium (assembly GCA_012959865.1). GTDB lineage: Bacteria > Myxococcota_A > UBA9160 > UBA9160 > UBA4427 > JAZXM01. Next base: position 20,411 of record DUCH01000237.1, read on the forward strand.
GACGCCAGTTCGATCTACTCCGCGGCCCTGGTGGGGTGCGGCGTCGAAGAGGTGCACCTGGTCTCCGAGACTTCGGTGGCCGGCGCCAAAGTCTATCGCGAGGAATCCGACTTCTTGATCGCCCTGGCCACGCGCATTCGCGAACTCGACCCCGATATACTCCTCGGTTGGAACGTGGTGGATTTCGACCTGAGAGTCCTGAGCCAACGTTTTCAGGCACTGGGCGTTTCCGACCGGCAGCGATGCATCGGAAGGCTGCCTGGAGACATCCAGTTTCACGGGGATGCGAGCTTTACACGCCAGAGCCGGGCCGAGGTTTGTGGCCGCATGGTGGTGGACGGCATTCCCCTGGTACGCGATGCCCTGCGGTTTCCCGATTATCGACTGGGCACAGTGGCTCACGCCGTACTCGGCCGAGGAAAACTCATCGACGAAGCCGTTCCCGATGCCGCGGCGGAAATCACTCGTCTCTACCGGGAAGATCCCGAAGCCCTGGTGGCATACAACCGTGAGGACGCCCGACTGGTCGTGGAGATTCTCGAGCACGAGGGGCTGATCGCCCTGGCTCGCGAACGCAGCCGACTGACCGGGATGCAACTCGACCGCGTCGGGGCCAGCATTGCGTCCTTCGACCTCATCTATCTACCCGAATTGCGTCGCCACGGCACAGTGGCCCCCGACGTCAAACCCGAGCAGGAGTCCGCCGAGATCACCGGAGGCAGCGTACTTGACCCCGTCGCCGGGCTGGCCCGCAACGTGGCCGTCTACGACTTCAAGAGCCTTTATCCGAGCCTCATGCGGACTTTCAATATCGACCCCCTGGCTCTGGCCAGAGGCGCCCTCGATGTCCCCGGCGCCGCCATCGTGGCTCCTAACGGCGCGCGACTCTCGCGCCAGGAGGCCATCCTCCCGCGGATTCTCGAGCGATTCATGGAGCGGCGCGAAGCCGCCAAGAAGCGCGGGGATCGCCACGCCGACCAGGCCATCAAGATCATGATGAATTCGATGTTCGGAATCTTTGCTGCCCCGGCTTGCCGTTTTTTCAGTCCCGAACTCGCCAATGCGATTACCCGCTTTGGCCAGCAAACCCTGGCCTGGACGTGCGAAGGTTTTGAAGCCAGGGGGATGAAGGTGCTCTACGGAGACACCGATTCGGTTTTTGTCCAACTCCCCGAAGCTGGAAGCAGCGAGCAACGGTCGGCCAACGCCGAGCAATTGCGCCAGTCCGTGGCCCAGGAAATCGCCGATCGGATTCGGGCCGAATACGACGTCGAGGCTCAGCTCGACCTTGAACTCGAGAAAATCTTCACACGCTTTTTCCTCCCCCGGGTGCGCGGAGGCAAGGAGGGCAGCAAGAAGCGCTATGCGGGCTGGGTGGGAGATCCCGAAGACGGGCGGCTGGAAATCGTCGGGCTCGAATCCGTGCGCCGGGATTGGCCCCGAGTCGCCCAGCGCCTCCAGAAGGGCATGCTGACGCGGCTCTTCCACGACGAGGACGTATTGCCCTTTGTGCGCGAGACCATCGCAGCTGTCCGCACGGGCGAACTCGACGGCGAGCTGATCTACAGCAAGCGAATCCGCAAGGGATCCCTCGATCGCTACACGGCTTCAAGCCCACCGCATGTCCAGGCGGCGCGAAAATTTGAAGAGCGCCATGGCGCCAAGGCGGGGCCGGTGATCCACTACTGGATCAGCCAGAATGGGCCCGAGCCCTGGGTTGCCGGCGAAATTCCCCCCGAACGCGTGGACCGCAAGCACTATCTGGAGCGGGTCCTTCAACCTGTCGCGGACGCCATCCTCAGCGAGCTCGGCTCGTCCTTTGCCGAAGCTCTTGGCGAAGGCCAACAGCTCTCCCTGATCTGACCCGCGAACTCCGGCCCCGGCCGGATCCGGCCGCGCAGATCGATCGACGGACCGGGCAAAGGGGCTTCGGGCAGAGGAGCTTCGGGCAAATGGGCTTCGGGCAGAAGGCGATCGCAGCGAGAAGTTCGCTAGCCCGGGAAACGCTATGCCGATGCGGCTTCCCACACCCCGTCATCCGCCGCAATCCGGGAGAGACTGTTGAACAGAGTCTCTTCCCGGTCGGCCAGTTCTGCCACCCGGTTCCCCGCTTCGACGAAGAGCGCCGGATCGCAGGTTTCCCGCTCGCTCTGGGTCTTCAGAACGGCGGCCACGTCCCCCCATCCCCGGGCGATAGCCTCGGTGGCTTCCACCAGAAGTTCCTCGCCCAGGGAGGGGACGACTTCGGCGGCTTCGGCCAGAAAATCACGGTAGAGCGAGCGGAAGAATAGCCCCCCCGCGCCGCGCTTCACGATGATCTGGTAACCAAAACGGGCGGCCCACGACCAATCGTCGAGCGCTTTCCAAGCGGGAAGATCTGCCGCCAACCCCCGCATGGCGGGGAGTCCGCTCGCCGCCGACGGCATGGACTCCGCTCCAGGCTCCAGCATCCAGCGGGCGTTGCGCGCGAAGGCGATCCGGATGACTTCGGGGAGCGAACGTCCCAGGGTCAGCCGCCCGGGGAGAAAATGCTGATATTCGTTCTGACACGAAACCGGGTAGTCATCGGCGTTGCGCGAGCGACGAAGTTCTTCCAGGCCAACGCTCTGGTACTCTCGAAGTTTGCGATCGGCGATGAAGACCCGATCGTCGGATTCGTCATAACCCACCGCTACGGCCCGGTGTCCGGGGAAATGACTCGTCGTATTCTGATACCCCAGGTAAAATGTGTCGGTAGAAAGCATCACGGGCACGCCCGCGTCGAGTTGCGCCTTCAGGCTTAGCCAGGCACGGTCGTCGTCTTCCACCGAACCACCGACGACGGGAAGCCCGGCATTCGCGCAAAAATCGGTTTCCAGACTGAGGGTGCGGCCATGGAAGATTCGGGTTGGACTCAGAGCATCGTTGCGGATATGAAAAAAACCAAGCCCACCCGCAAGCCCAAAAACCATGGGCTCGGAGAGCGACAAACCGTGGAAGTTCAGGATATTGCTGATGGCCGTCGACGCACAGTGCTCGCCGAGACGATGCTCGAAACCTTCTACCAGAATCTTCACGCGACTTCCTCCCACAGCGCTGGGCCGCTGCTAAGCGTGCCCGCCGAGCGCAGCGACGACCTCCCCCACCTGCGCGTCCCAGACGCGATCTTCGGGGATCGGAAAAGTAATTCGAGTGGCCAGACCCTCGAAACGGGCACGCAGAATGTCTGCGATCTCGTCGTAGGTTCCGCTGGGCACAAGGCTTTCCAGCATCTCGTCGCTGATTCGCGCGGTCATCTCGTGCCAGCGACCTTCCCGCGTCATGGCGTGAAGATCCCGGCCCACGTCCCCCCAACCGTAGAGGTCCAGCGAAGGCCAGTACGCCGGAGTCGAGTAGAGGAACCCAAAGAGTTCGCGTATCCCCTCCCGGGCCGCAGCCACCGCAGCGGAATCGGGACCCGTCGCCGCCATGTCGGCGGCCATCAAATCCAGGGCGGAACGATCCCTTCCGCCGGTGGCGGCGCCTTTCTCGAGGCGCGGCCAAACCACTTCGCGTAGGTAGCGCGGCGAACTGTTGGTGGGATGGCACATAAGACCGTCCGCGGCCTCCCCGGCCAAGGCGGTCATCCCGGGCCCGATGGCGCCCAGATGAATCGGAGGCGGCCCGGCCTTCAGCGGCCCCGGGTTGAAGAAGGGCTGCATTCGCGTGAAGCGATAGTGCTCCCCCGTATGGGCGAGGGGCGCGCCTTCTTGCCACGACGCGAAAATCGCTCCCAAGGCCGCAACATACTCGCGCATCCGCGCCACCGGAGGAGACCAGTGGGCGGAGTAGCGCCCCACGATATTGCCCCGCACCTGGGAACCGACCCCCAACTCGAAGCGACCGCCGGAAACGTCCTGGAGGTCCCAGGCCGCGTGGGCGACATTCATGGGGCTGCGCGGGAAAACCACGAGCACGCTGGTCGCCACCCGGAGACGCTCGGTCGCCGCCAAGGCGGCCTGGGCGACCAGCAGTCCGTCGTGCACGGCGTCGGGCACGTTCAAGCCGGTAAACCCCAGGGCCTCGGCCCGGCGCGCGTGGGCGGCCACCGCGCCCAAGCGCATTCGTTGGTCCATGGCTGCCCAGACTTCCATCCGCTCCCTTTGCCCCTTCGTCCGTTCGCCGATTCGCCGATTCGCCGACGCCCGGCGAACTCAGAACGTCCGCAACAAATTTTGCCCCAGCATACCCTCGGGCGGCCCGGATTTTTCGTGCTCCCGGAGACCCTGCCCAGATTCTCGCCCTCCCGGGGCCCCGCGGCGGGCCGGCCCGATTTCCCCGACTAGAACGTGTTTCACTTTGGGGTTATACTGGCCCTAATTGGCGGCGCCCCGCGCCGTTCTCCACTTCCGCCGCCCCGACACCGGGGCTTGAGGATCCCGCCCATGCACGTCGACTA
>DUCH01000238.1 GCA_012959865.1 Myxococcales bacterium
ACGATCTGATAATCTTCATGCCCTTTGCCTGCGAGGACGACGGTGTCCTCGGGACGGGCAATTGCCATCGCGCGCTGGATGGCGGTCCGCCGATTTTCGATGATCGCGTAGCAGCCGCTGCGGCTCCCGAGGTCGTCGGGACCACAGGATTCAAGGGAAGCCAGCCCCACTTCGACATCGCGTAGGATCTGCCTCGGGTCTTCGGTTCGGGGGTTGTCGCTGGTGGCCAGAGCAAGGTCGCTGGCACGGGCCACCGCCTCGGCCATGAGTGGGCGTTTGGTGCGGTCACGGTCACCCCCGCAGCCAAAGACCGTGATGAGGCGCCCATCGCAGAGCGGACGGACGGCCTGGAGGAGCTTTTCGACTGCGTCGGGAGTATGGGCGTAGTCGACGATCACTGTGGGGTTGGCGTCCAAGTCGTCGTGCACTAACTCCATGCGACCGGGGACCTGGGGGCAGGCTGAAACACCTGCGGCAATGTCTTTCGAATCAATTTTGAGAGCAACTGCGATACCACAGGCGACCAGGAGATTCTCGAGATTGAAATCGCCAAGTAGTGGCAGCTCGACGTCCACGGTTTCGCCTTTCAGATTGATTTGAGCGCGTGTTCCCGACAGGCGAATTTCGGCGCCCACGAGCTTGATCTCCGCTTCGCTCTCGGCTTTTCGACTGCAACGAAGGATCTCCGCTCCCGCTTGCCGAGCTGTGGCGATGATGCTGTCCGACACTGGATCATCGATATTGACGACGGCCTGTGGCGAGTCCGACAGATGTTCTCGAAAAAGCAGGGACTTGGAAGTCAGATAGGCATCCATATCCGGATGGAAGTCCAGATGGTCCTGGGTGAGGTTGGTAAATGCCGCAACTTTGAATCGACATCCCCGAACCCGGCCGAGTTCTAAACCGTGGGACGAGACTTCCATGACCACGGCTTCGATATCCCGGGTGCGCATGGCCCGGAGAACGCGCTGGAGGTCGAGGCTCTCAGGGGTCGTGTTGACCGCCGGAATTTGTTCTTCCGCATACCGAATCTCCACCGTTCCGATGAGGCCGGTGGAGATTCCCGCGGCCCGGAGGATGGCTTCGGTAAGGTAGCCGGTACTGGTTTTACCGTTCGTTCCGGTGATTCCGACAAGATCCAATTCTTCGGAAGGGTCTCCGAAAAAATGCATGGCCAAGGGAGCGAGGGCTCGCCGACTATCGGGAACAACGACCGCTGGGCTTTCGCCCAGGTCCACGCCTTCAGGAATATGTTCGACTACCAGGGCAGCCGCGCCGAGTTCCAGCGCGCGATGGATATAGCCGTGACCGTCATTCACCGCGCCCGTCAAGGCAACGAAGAGATCCCCGGGCGAAACCTGACGGGAGTCGTAACAGATGCCCCGGATCAGGGGGTCTGACTGGTCGCTTGAGCGAATCCACCCGGTTGCGGAGAGATCAGCCGGCAGAGTCGCGATCAGGGTGGACAAGCGCATCTACCCTTCCCCCTGAAGTGGACCGAAGCTCACGACGACCGTCCGGTCGGTTCCGCCGATGATGGTCCCGGGTGCGGGATCTTGGCGGACCACTTGGCCAAAGTTCGAGCCGCTGATTTCGAGCTCGAGGGATTCAGCCGATGCCAGATGCTGAGCCGAACGCAAGCTCGTGCCCTGAAAATCGGGAACGAGAACCGCGGGAAGTTGATCGCTTGAGTCTTCTGAGCCGGTTTTTGACACGCCGGCTAAATCGGTTGAACGGCTCGGGCTCGCCCGGACCAGATCGGACACGGCACGGGGGAGAACCGATCTTGGAGCGGGTTCTTGAGCGATCTGGCCGGAGGGGGTTGTCGCGATCGGTTCTGTGGGGAGCGGGGCAGCCGGAATCGGTTGAGGTTCGGTGATGATTCCATATCGTGCGAGCTGCGCCGCGGCCACTCGGGCGAAAAGAGGCGCAGCGACCGACCCGCCGCCGCCTTCCCGGGGTTCCTCAATTCCGACAACGATGGCCACCTTGGGGTCATCCGCGGGTACAAGACCGATGAACCACGCGGTGTGGCGGGTTTTCGAGTATGCGCCAGACGGGTCGAGCAGTTGCGCGGTTCCCGTCTTGCCCGCGACGCGCACACCGGCGAGGGCGGCCCGTCGTCCGGTCCCGGTGGGACTGACCACGGTCTCAAGCATTCTCAACACGTTCTCAGCGGTCTCGGGTTTGATCGTCTGACCAGCGCTGATTGACGGGAGCGTTTTCCATTTTCCGAGGGCGGGCCTCTTCGCCAAAACGATGCGAGGGCGCATCCGCTCGCCGTTATTGGCTAGGGCCGCTGCTGCCATGGCGAGTTGAATTGCGGTGACATTGATTCCCTGGCCGAAGGCGATATTGGCCTGATCTACGGGTTGCCAGTTCTGCCAGTTCCGCATCAGGCCCGCAGACTCCGAAGGGAATCCGCTCTGGCTCGTTTGGCCAAATCCGAAGCGTTCCAGCGTCGCCTGATAGCGTTCGCCGCCGAGTTCGGCGGCGATCAGGGCGGCTCCAACGTTGCTCGAGTGACGCAGCACTCCCGCCGCATCCGTCACTCCGATTTTCCTCTTGTCTACGATCACCTTTCCGGGCAACCGAAGCTCGCCATCGCCGGTATCGACGATCGTGTTGCTGTCCATGACCCCCGAATCGAGGGCGGCCGCTATAAGAATTGATTTGAACGTGGAGCCAGGCTCAACCGCATCGGTAAACGCTCGGCTCCGGGTGTCCGCGAACTTGAGCTTACGGAACGAGTTGGGGTCGAAACCGGGCGCTTCGGCCAGCGTCAGGATGTCACCAGTTTTGGGTTCCACGACGACGACCAGTCCTCGACGGGCCCCGCTCGCCTCCATACTTTGCGCCAAGGCGGATTCGGCTTGAGCCTGCAAGGCACCATCGAGTGTCAGGGCAACATCACCCCCCGCTGTTTCTCTGGGGTCGTGACTTGTCCGCCCGAGCAGTCGCCCCCGGGCGTCTCGCTCGACCTGAATTCGACGGGAGTGACCCCTGAGCCAAGCGTCCATCATTTGTTCGACACCGCGCCGTCCGGTTCCGTCGATATCCACGATACCGAGAAGAGATGCAGCCAGTGGACCGGCGGGGTAGGTTCGGCGGGGTTCATTCTCCAGCCCGATGCCCGGCAGACTCAATCGCTCGATCTGCCCCGCTTGCTCCTGGGTGATCCAGCGAGCGACGTAAACGAATGTCTTCCGATTTCCGATCCGGTCGGCCACTGCTTGCTCGGATTGTCCAAGGACCCGCGCGAGGGCGGCAACAGCGTTCTTTCGATCGGTCAGCTCCCGGGGGAGCACATAGACCGAAGGTCCCTCGATGCTGATCGCGAGTTCCCGGTGATGCCGATCGAGAATCAACCCCCTGTGCCCTGGCAGTTCAAGGCCTCTGGAGCCCTGACGGTTGCCCAGGTCGCCCCCCTTGGTCTCGATGACCGTGAGATACCCGGCCCGCCCGGCGAGTCCGAGAAACCCAAGAATTCGGACGCGAAGAGCCGCGGATCGAAGAGTCTGCGACCTCATGGCCGACCCGTTCCGCCTGAGCCCTGGCTGGCAAACTGTAGGGCTGCCGGCCAGCCCTCGAAGGGGTTTTCCTTCGAATTCAACGGTAGATCGATGAAGCGCTCTGGGGGCAAGAATCCCAACTGGTCGGCGAGTTCACCGAGATGTGCGGGATCGCGGAGTTCGCGCATACGTGCGGTGAGGCGGGCGATTTCCCGACTGAGTCGGGGTTCCTTGGAGTAGTCCATACCGGTCTCATAGCGGGCGCGAATGAGGTCGACTCGGAGCGCCGCCATCCCGAGTGCAACGATCACTGCTGCCGCCAGCGCAGGGAGCATCTGGCGCGAGGAAAAGAGGGAACCCCAGGCCCGGGGGTCTATCCGTTTTAGCCGGAGACCGATGGAGTGCCCCCCTCTTGCGCGCGTGTCGGAATTTTTCTTGGACGGGCTTCGCGAGCCGCGTTTTCGGAAGCCGAGGCGGGTGAGTACTTCTGAGCGTCGAGTCCGGCGGCTGCGCGGACTGGGCCGCCTCGAGGAAGATCGCCGACGCATTACGCCGCCGCCGGGATGCGTTTGGCCGCACGCAATCGCGCCGAGCGGGACCGTGGGTTCGCCTCGGTTTCCGT
>DUCH01000239.1 GCA_012959865.1 Myxococcales bacterium
GATCGAGTTCTCGGCGAGCCAGGAAGACGCGGCCTTGCGGTCGACCTGGAGCCATTGGGTCAAGACCGCGATCAGGCTGCGTTCTTTGATGGCCGGGTCCTGGATCGTTTGGCTGAGCCCAAGAGCCTCCAGGGGAGCGGTCGCGGCGAGTTGGCGGACCACGACGAAACGCGCCGGATCGAGTTCGGGGCTCTCCTCGGCGGCGAGGAGCCATCGCTCGGCGGCGGTGGGATTCTTCTTCTGCCAGTGTGCGAAGCCGATCTGAACGGCGCGGTCGCGGCCAGCGCCTGGGGGCAATCTCCGGGTCCATCCGAGCGCGGCCTCGGGGTCGGTGCTGACCCAGTGTCGGGCGACGGCGGCAAATGTTCCCTCGACCCCCGGCGCATCGCGGTTGCGCTCGACGAACTCCACCGCCGCCGCATGATTGTCCTGGGCCAGGATCCCGGCGGCTTTCTCGAAGGCGGTAGACCGGAATGCGGTCTCGCCCTCTTCGGAGATGCCCTCGGCCCATGTCATCACGGCGCCGTGGCCATCGGCGAGAATTTCGCGAACCAGGATACTGGTGAGCCGACTCCGTGAGGGCTCGTTGGGAAGTCCAGCGATATAGAGGGTTGCCCCTTCGCGATCCTCGCTATGGGCCCACGCGGCGACCAATCGGTCCAGGAGCAGCGCTTTGAGGTTGCTGTCATTTACCGTCATCACGGCCCGGTGGGCCGCCTTGGGATCGTGAAGCGCCCAGCCATAAATGACGGCAGCGGCCCCCTTGTTTCGCGTGTGGTCCGGCCAAGTCAGGCTACGGGCGAAGGCGGCTTCGGGGTCAAAACCCGCCCATGCCCCCATGAACAGACGGAGTTCGTCTTGGCTGAGCCAGCGCCGCCGGGCCTCCACGGCAGCCAGGGCAGCGGGCAGATTCTCGGGTTTGAGACCGCTCACGTAGCCGCTAATCGTATGCGCGCGGTAGACCCAGTCCCTGCTTTTGAGCGCCTGGGCGAATTGTTCGATGCTCACGCTTTCCGCCCTTGAAGCTAGACGCCCCGTGTACTGGCCAGTCGCGAAAGCGACAGCCACGAGTCCGAGCGAGAGCAGTAGGGTTCGTCGTTGAGTCACCGATTGCATCCTCCGAGTTTCGCGGAGATAATAGGGACTGGATCTCCACTGGTCCTGCCCAACCCTCTTTCTCGCGTCGTGCTCGTGCGACCGTGGGAACCTGTGGGTCGGCGAGTCTGAAACGAAAGCGCGGAGCCAGAATGAAGCCGATCCTGACAGTGAGTGCGACAATCGCCACCCTGGCCGGGGTTTTCCTGCTCGGCCGCGCCTGGGGGCCCGAGCCGTCGTTGCCCGAACTCCCGGCCAATCTCGAAATTTCGGCCCGTGCGCTCTCCGAAGCTCTGGACGATCCGGACTGGGTCAACAGAACTTACCGGTTGAGTGCGCAACTTCAGCATTTGAATTCGAGCAATCTGCCGGTTGTGCTCGAAGCAATTGAGAAGAGTTCCTCGAAACTGACGAACGATGAGTTGCGCCTGCTGATGCATGCCTGGACGCGCTTCGATCCCGAGGGCGCTTTTCAGTTTGCGCTCTTCGCCCCCGAAGAAGATCGGCGCCGGATGGGGGGTGCGGTCATCTATGGCTGGGCTCAGCGCGACCCCTTGGCCGCCCGGGGAGCGTTGCTGGGGATCCAGACGACCGATCTGTCGGTATTTCTCGAAGAGCGGTTCGTGTTGGGGTGGATCAGCGGAGGAGGGCTCGTGGAAGCCCATGACTATGTCGCAGGATTGCCTCCCTCCAAGCGTAGAGAGCTGTTGGTCAGCGAGGTCGCCCGGACCCTGGCTCGTCAGAGTGCGCCGGCGGTCATTGATTGGGCGGAAGGTGTCGAGGGTGACGAGCCGCGCTTCAGGGCGACTGTATTCAGCAAGGCTTCCGGCGCCCTCGCCGAGTACCATCGGCCGGAGGCTGTGGCCTGGGTGCTTTCGCATTACGGTGAACCCCATGCCGAGGGCGGGGCCAAACTGGTGGCGCTGAACTGGGCGGGGTCGGATCCCGATGCCGCGTTCGCGTGGCTCGAGTCCCTGCCCTCGGGCGAAGAGAAAACCGAAGCGGTGGGGTTCGTTTTTGCGTATTGGCTGAAGACAGAGCCCGGAAAGGCCGCTGCATGGCTCGAAACCGCACCGCCAAGCGAGGCGCTCGATCCCGCCATGCGGGTTGTCGCCCAGGCCAAGCAGGGCAAGAATCCCGTGGTCGCGCTTCAGTGGGCTCGGCGCATTCATGATCCAGGAACCCGGGAGCGAACCCTGGTGAAAATCGGGCAGAGCTGGATTCAAGAAGACCCCGAGGCCGCGCGCAGATGGCTGGCCGTTAGTGGCCTCCCCCGGGCGGCGCAAAAGAGCATCCTTGGTTCGTCCCCCCCCATCCGCTGACCCCAGGCGAATCGAGTTGCCCTAGTGTTGGTCGGGGATTCATGAGGACTGGGGAACTCAGTCGAGCCATGAGCGTCAAGAGGGCAAAAACGCGGATGGGCGAACGGGAGAGGCCAAGCCAATGAGGATTTTCATCGCCCTGGCCTTAACCGTGCTGACGGGTTTTACCGGGCTCGTCTACGAGGTGACCTGGCAGAAATATCTCGCCACCCTACTGGGATCGCACAGCGAAGCGACCGCAGCAGTATTGGCGATCTTCTTGGGCGGACTCTCAGCCGGCTATTCGCTCTTCGGCAGGGCGACCCGGTGGTTGATTGCACGGGCTCGCCGACAAGGAAAACCCCCGCGCCTTCTTTCGTTCTATGCGGTCATTGAAGGCACTATCGGGCTTTATGCTCTGGCGTTTCCCATGCTCTTCAGCGCAATACAGGCGCTGTCCCTGCAACTCCCCGCGGTTCAACCCGGAACGGGTTTTCTGGTCGATGTTCTGCTCTCGGCCGCCTTGATCGCTCCGCCGTCCATCTTGATGGGCGGAACCATTCCGATTCTTACTCTGGTTCTTTCAGAAAGTCTCGACACGGCGACTCGCGTGCACGCCTGGGTCTATGGCTTCAACACGATCGGAGCTTTTCTGGGGGCGCTCCTCGCCGGATTCTTCTTGATTCCGGAACTGGGGCTCGACAACGTTTCCCGCTCGATGGGATTCATCAATCTATTTGCAGCTTTTGTTTTTCTGCTGCTGGACCGAGCGAATTTTCGCTCCCCGACGGCAGGAGACGCTGCGAATTTCCAGGACTCAGATGGAGCGACTTCCTCGGCGCGAGTCCCGGGCTATGCCGGATTGATCGCCGTGGCTGCCCTTTCGGGCTTTGCGATGATGACAATCCAGACGATCTTGAACCGGGTCGGTGGTCTGGCGCTTGGGGCATCCGTATTCACCTTCGCAATGGTGGTCGCCGTGTTTGTTCTCTCCATCGCGGTGGGCAGTCTAGTGGTGTCGTTTCTCCCGCGGATCTCAAGCCGGATGATCGTGATCTCCCAGTGGCTTCTCGTGCTGTTTGTTGTGCTCCTCTATGGATTGATTCCGAATGCGCCTTATTACGCTCATGGAGTTCGCTCGCTTTTTCAGCCGACCGAAGCGGCTTTCTATTCCTTTCAGTTCTTGATTTTTCTGGGCCTTCTCGCGGCCCTAATCGTCCCCATCGGTCTCTCCGGTGCGTTGCTCCCGCTGCTCTTTCATCATCTACGGAAGACCGTGGGGGAGTTGGGAACCACCGCAGGCAGCCTCTATAGCTGGAATACCGCCGGTTCGCTCTTGGGAGCGCTGCTCGGTGGATATGTTCTGCTCTTTTTCTTCGATCTCCACGTTGTCTTTCGGGTGGCTCTTGGCGCCCTGGTTCTTTGCGCAGGAATTCTCACGGTTTTGTTGCTCCGGGTTTCTCCGCTTGCTGCGCTGCTCCTTGTTCTGGTGCCTGCGGTCGCAGGGATCTGGGTCTTGCCCGAGTGGGATCCAGAACGGTTGGATTCAGGCCTGTTTCGCAGTCGAGAGGCGACTGCTCTGACGTACGGGGGCGCCGACTCTTTCTTTGAGAGCCGAAAACGACGTGTCATCTTTCACCGAGATGGCCCCTCCACCACCGCTACCGTCCGCAAGGGACGAAAGGATGATGAAAGGCCGGGTTTCTCTCTCAGCACCAACGGCAAGCCCGACGGAAACCTGATCGGCGACTACCCCACCATGGCATTGGCTGCGCTGATCCCCGCCTTGCTTGCCGAGGAGAATCGGCGCAGCTTTGTGATCGGCTATGGGACAGGGGTAACCGCCGGGGAATTGGCGGCGCTCAGCGATATGCAGGAAGTGCATGTCGCCGAGATCTCCCAGGCGGTTTTGGACGCGGCGCCGTACTTCGAGGTGGGAAACCAGGCGCCTTTGGCCAGCCCCAAGGTGATTCTCCATCGGAGCGATGCGTACCGGAGCTTGCTCCGGGCCGATGGCCTTTACGACATTATCGTCTCCGAGCCGAGCAACCCCTGGGTGAGTGGCGTCGAAATGTTGTTCAGCCATGAGTTCCTCCAGGCGGCTCGGGACAAGCTGACTCCCGGCGGAGTTTACGCCCAGTGGTTTCATCTGTACGAAATCGACGACCAGGCGGTGGAACTTGTGTTGCGAACCTACCTGTCGGTATTTGACCAGGTATCCCTCTGGTTCACCATGCAATCCGATCTGGTCATCATGGGGATTCAAGACCCGGAGCGTGCGTTGGACGTAAAAGCGATGCGCGCTCGCTTCGAGCGCCCGGATTTTCAGGCGGCGTTTGAGCGTGTCAACATCGATAGTCTGGTCGCGGCCTTTTCCCACGAAGTCGTACCCCTGGGTGTCTTGAATGCTCTCGACCTCCAAGGTCCGATTCAAACCCTGCGGCACCCTCGCCTCAGCCACCTTGCGGCTCAAGCCTTTTTTCGGGGGAAGAGGGGGAAGCTTCCCGAATTGGTTCGGCCCGAGAGCGTGAGGGTCGGTCGCAAAAATTCACTTCTTCACCGCTTGGTGGAAGGGGAGACTCTTCCTCCGGTTGTCCTTGGCGTGGCGGCTTCTGAGAATTGTCGTTTTGATCGGGGGGGGGCTTGCGCGGCCTTCATTGCAAGGTGGATGCACGACCATCCGTTCTCTGAGCGGACTGCCATTGTCCTTTCGAAGTTGCGTAACAATCCGAACGTTCGACTGGAACTCCGCGGGGACTTCATCGAGAGTCTCGCCGTTTTTTACGACGGAGAGAAGAAACGCCGCCGAAAGGGGTCACTTTCTCTGGTCACGACGCTGAATAAAACCCGGCGTTATCTTAAAAATTTCAATTTGATCGTTCCGTTTGACCGCCGGGCGCTCGAAAATATTTGGCGCGCTTGCGATACCCCGGCTTGCGAAGAGGCACGACATACCGTGGAAGAGACGGTGGGTCCCCTGAATATCTATTCAAGCCCCTAGTCAAATAGTTCGTCGAACCGTAAGAATCCCAGAGGTTCTCGGCGTTAGAGTCTGTAACACGAAGACGAGAACACGATCGTGGGCCGGGCGAATATGCGGATTGTTGAGGGAGGCTGGAATGACCGAAAAGGGAGTCGCATCGGATATCGAAATTGCCCAGAGGGCGGAAATTTGGCCCATCGCCGATATCGCCGAGAAAATCGGCCTGGGAGAAGAGGACTTCGAATTTTACGGCCGGAACATCGCGAAACTTTCCAGCGCGTTCTGCAATTCTCTTATCCGCGGAAAAAAGAAGGACGGCAAGCTGATTCTGGTTACCGCCATGAGTCCGACGCCGGCAGGCGAAGGAAAGACGACGACTTCGGTAGGTCTGGCCGACGCGCTCTCGGCAATTGGCCAGAAGACGATGGTCTGCCTACGCGAGCCTTCGTTGGGACCCTGCTTCGGCATGAAGGGCGGGGCTGCCGGGGGTGGATACGCCCAAGTACTGCCCATGGAACAAATCAATTTGCACTTTACCGGCGATTTCCACGCCATCGGACTGGCGAACAATCTGCTCTCGGCGGCGATCGACAACCATATCCATCATGGCAACAAGTTGAATATCGATCCCCGCAGAATCAGTTGGTCCCGGGTGGTCGACATGAACGATCGAGCGCTTCGAAATACCATCGTGGGACTCGGAGGCGTGACCAACTCGATTCCCAGAGAGGAAGAATTTCAAATCAGTGTGGCTTCCGAAGTCATGGCCTGCCTTTGCCTCTGTGACGGATTGGTGGACTTGAAGCGGCGACTTGGGAATATCGTGATTGGTCATACGTACGATCGAAAGCCGCTTTGCGCTCGGGATCTGAAGGTGGACGGGTCGATGACGGCGTTGCTCAAAGACGCCATACGGCCAAATCTCGTGCAGACCATCGAGCACACTCCAGCTTTAATTCACGGCGGTCCTTTCGCGAATATCGCTCATGGGGCGAATTCGATTCTGGCGACCCGAACCGCGCTCAAGTTGGCGGACTACGTGGTGACCGAAGCCGGCTTCGGATCGGATCTGGGTGGAGAAAAATTCATGAACATCGTCTGCCGCAATGCGGGTTTTTCTCCCGATGCGGTCGTCATGGTGGCCACGATACGAGCGTTGAAGATGAACGGAGGCGCGCGGATGGATGCGCTTGAGCAGGAGAATCCACAAGCGCTTTCCCGGGGTTTGGCCAATCTGAAGCGTCATATCGAAAATATCCGAACTTTTGGACTCCCGGTTGTGGTGACCTTGAATCGTTTTTCCCAGGACACGACTCTCGAGGTCTCGACCATCAAGGAAAAGTGCGCCCATCTCGGCGTGGACGTCGTGGAGTGCAACGTCTGGGAGAAGGGATCCGAGGGCGGGATTGATTTGGCGAACGCGGTGGTGGACATGATTCAGCGCGTCCCCTCAGATTTTCAACTTCTCTATCCAGACGAGATGTCGCTATGGAAGAAAGTCGAGGCTGTGGCTCAGCGGATTTACGGGGCGCGGGAAGTGAGCGCCGACAAACGAATCCGGCGGAAGTTGAAGGATCTTGATGAATCGGGCTGTGGACACCTGCCGGTCTGTATCGCCAAAACTCAGTACTCGTTCTCATCCGATCCCAAGCTTTTGGGCGCGCCAAAAAACTTCGACCTATTGGTCAGAGATGTCCGTCTCGCGGCTGGGGCAGAGTTTGTGATCGTCTATTGTGGCAATATCATGACCATGCCGGGTCTTCCGAGTCGCCCGGCGGCTGAAGAAATCGATGTTGATGACGAAGGAAGGATCACCGGCCTTTTTTGAGCATCGGCCTGGGCGAGTTACTTCCCACTTGTCGAGAAGGAAATCTCAAGAAGGAAGTCTCAAGAAGGAAATCTCAAGGAAAGACAAAAGAACAATTTGGCCCGAGGTCGAAAGAACAAGCATGCCCATCGAGAATCGCTACGGAGTTCTATTCGATGAAGTAAAGATCGGGCCGGTGGTGGCTCCTAACCGTTTCTACCAGGTGCCCCACTGCACCGGCATGGGGTACGGATCGCCCAATACCTTGGCGGCCATGCGGGAAGTCAAGGCCGAAGGGGGCTGGGGGGTTGTGTGTACCGAGTACTGCTCAATTCACCCTTCGTCCGACGATACGCCCATGCCCCATGCATCCATTTGGGATAAAGGGGATGTGAAAGCCCAGGCGATGATGGTGGACAAGGTCCACGCCCATGGTTCCCTGGCAGGGATTCAACTCTGGCACGGCGGATCGGATATCTCGAACTTGTATTCCCGGGAGATCACCCTGGGACCCCAGAGTCGTCCGGCTTCGGGAATGGACCCGGTGCAGTCGAGTGCCATGGACAAGCGCGACATTCGGGCATTGCGGAATTGGCATCGCGCGGCTGCTGAACGCGCCGTGGAGGCCGGGTTTGATCTGGTCTACGTCTATGCAACCCACGGTTACCTGCTTTCGCAGTTTTTGTCTCCTAGCAATCGGCGGAGCGACGAGTACGGGGGCAGCTTGGAGAACCGGGTGCGACTCGTCCGCGAACTTTTGGAAGATACCCGGGAGGTCCTGGGTGACCGCTGCGGTCTGGCCATTCGAATTTCTAGCGATGCGGGTGAAATCGACGGCGAACCCGACTCTGGGGAACAGCGTGAGATTGTTTCGCTTCTTGGCGATCTTCCGGATCTGTGGGATGTCAATATTCACGACTATTCCTACGAGATGGGAAGCTCGCGCTTTGTCAAGGAAGCGGCTCTTGAAAATTATGTCTCCTACGTGAAAGCGATGACCGGAAAGCCAGTCGTGGGGGTAGGGCGGTTCACGTCACCGGATACGATGCTGCGCCAAGTCCAGTCCGGTGTGCTCGACATGATCGGCTGCGCGCGGCCATCCATCGCGGATCCTTTTCTTCCGAAGAAGATCAAGGAGGGGCGGGTCGACGACATTCGCGAGTGCATTGGTTGCAACATCTGCTATGCGGGCGATGCCAAATCAAATCCCATCACGTGCACTCAGAATCCGAGTATGGGCGAGGAGTGGCGACGGGGGTGGCATCCCGAATATATTCCTCCTCGCGCATCCGACAAGAGAATTCTGGTGGTGGGCGGTGGCCCGGCGGGCCTCGAGGCCGCTCGCGCTCTGGGTGCCCGGGGTTACGAGGTAGCTCTCGCGGAGCGCCGTTCGGAACTGGGCGGTAGGGTCTGCGCGGAGTCCAAGCTTCCGGGGCTCGCCGAGTGGGTGCGCGTGAAAGATTGGCGAGTAGGTCAGATTCGCAAGATGGATAATGTTTCGGTTTATCTCCAGAGCGATATCGACTCCCTCCAAGTTCAAGAATTTGGCGCCGACTGCGTTGCCGTAGCCACGGGATCGAGGTGGCGCCACGATGGAATCGGCCGTTGGCACGAAAGCGAGATCGAAGGCTGGCGGGACGCCTCGGTGCTCACTCCCGATGACATTTTTGCGGGGGTCGAGATCCAGGGCTCGGCGTTGATCTACGATGACGACTTCTACTACATGGGGGGGGCTTTGGCCGAAATGCTTGTGCTGAAAGGGATTCCGGTATGTCTCGTTACCCCCGAGTCGTCGGTATCTCCCTGGACGCGCAATACCGAGGAGCAGCATCGAATCCAGAAGCGACTGATTGAACTGGGTGTTGGCATCGAAGCGAATTCGGTTTTGGAGGGACTCTCTCAGGGGCAGGTGCACCTTGCCTGCGCGTTTACCGGGCGTGAAAGGGTCGTGGAAGCACAGACGGTGGTGATGGTGACCTCGCGCGAGCCTGACGAGACTCTCTATTCAAGCCTCGATGAGTCTCCGGAAATCATTCGCATAGGCGATTGCCTCGCGCCGGGGACCATCGCTGCTTCGGTGCGCTCGGGCTATCGCTATGCCCAGGAGTTGGATGCTGCAAAAAAAGAGGAGGACGAAGGTTCGGTACCGTTCCTTCGCGAAACCGCCGAGCTCTTCGGTTAGTCGAGTCATTTTTATTTCCACCCCGATGTCCGAGGCGTAAATCCAGGCGTGCTCCAAGCCCTGGGGTAAGGTTTGAAAATGGGAGATTCCAAGTCAAAGGAACCGCATGTGGATGAAGCCGAACCACGCGACAGGCTGAAACTACGGGACGAAACCCTGGCGCAGGAGCTCGAGCGAAGGCTAAAAGTTTTCGACGAAACGGATGATGATGCGTTCGGTCGCTTTACCTCGGTCGATTGGACGATCTGTACCGTGTTCTTTTTCGTCCTCCCGATCCTAATTGCCTGGTGGGCGCAATGAGCCAATTCTTGGACGAGGTGCTCCAATGAGTGATGAAGCTGGGGCTCCTCTGAGCGCGGTTCAGAAAGAAATTATTCGCGAGGAATCTCTCTACGGTCGCCTTCCTCTCCTCCCGGAAGAAAGGGAGTACGGAGCTCTCGGCGCCAACGCGACCTGTTTCGCCTATGCGGTAGCGACCTGGTGCTTCCTCGAGGGCGGCTACATGGCCGACTATCTAGGTGCCGTCGACGGCATGATTTGCTTGGTGACCGGAAGCCTCATCGGACTCTTCCTCGTGACCATGGCCCCAGCATTGGCGGGCCAGCGCTATGGGGTCGAGGCAATCGACTACACGAAGTCGGCGTTTGGGCAGAAGGGGTCTCGAATCCTCCTGGTTTTCTATCTGATCAACCAGTTGGGCTGGAGTGGTTTGATCCTGGTCATGTTTGGCAACGGTGTTCGCAATATTCTGTTGGCCTTTGGTTTTGAAGTCGGGACATGGGTGGTGGGAGCTGGGGTTCTGGTGGGTATCTGGCTCTGTTATTTCCTCGTGACTCGGGGAGTTCACCTGTTGAACGTTTCCAACGCATACGTGGGGCCGGGTTTGATTATCCTGGTGGGCGTGATGTTCTATCTCTTGCTTCGCACCCACGGGTGGGAGGCGATCGCCTCTGCCGAGCCCCTCGATCCATTCGACGAGCCCTGGCTCAACTACATGATTGGCATGGAAATGGGAATCGCCGGAGGGCTTTCCTGGTGGGGCGGGATTGGCTTTCTGGCTCGAAACACCCGGACTCGTCGGAGTTCGGTGTACCCCGAGATCATCCAACTCGGCTTCGTGATGGCGCTGGTCTGCAGTGTGGCCCTCTTCTCGAGCCTGGTCGTTCGCACCAGCGACCCCACCGAATGGATGATTCCCATCGGCGGATTTGTGATGGGAGTCGCGGCGCTGATTTTCGTTGCCATCGCGAATATCAGCTCGTCGGCCATTTCGATTTTTGCCAGCGGGCTCGCTTTGCGACACCTGAGAGTGCTGAGCGCCAGACCTTGGTGGCACCTGGTCCTGTGGTCCCTCGTCCCTTGCCTGCCCTTTGTTTTCTGGCCCACTGACCTCTACGACATGGGGAGTAATTTTCTGTCCTATAACGGGACTCTCTTCGCTCCGGTGGTGGGGGTTCTCTTTGCCGATTTTGTTTTCGTTCGTAAGCAGCGGCTGAATCTGGCCGCAATTTTCGACGACGATCCCTCTGCGGAGTACTACTACACGCGAGGGTTTCACTGGCCCGCGCTCATATCCCTTGTTTTCGGGCAATTCGTCTACTTTGCCCTGCTGGATCCCCTGACCTATGAGTCCAGCCAGGCATTCCTCTATCTGACGGCATCGCTCCCCGCTGCGATTGCCCCGGGAATCGCCTACCTGATCTGGATGAAGCTCTTTCCACCGGGCAAAGTCCGAAAGGGGCCGAATGGCGGAGAGAAAATTTCAGGACCGGGAAGAATCATCCAGCCCAACATCTAATATCCCGGGGCCGGAGGAGCGACTCGCTACGGGTGAGGCGTTGCCCTAGTAGTTGCCTTAGTAGTTGTCCGAGGCCTTGTCTGAGGCCTTGTCTGAGGCGTCGTCCGAGTCGCTGTGTGAGTCGTTACCCGAGTCGTTGTCTTCGTCGCTGCGATTTCCCTGGAGGACTCCTTTTGCATCGCGCAAGAAGAGGACGAATATCCAGAGGGCGCTTACGGCAAGAAGGCCGGAACTGAAGTAGGTGAAAAAGTCCCAGCCGTTCATGAAGCCTGCTCCAAGATGTCGGTGCTCGGCACCGCCGGCGTTCCAAAAGCGTTGCCGATCAAAAATCCGATAAAACTGATGGGCAGACTAAAAAAGAGCGAGTACTCCTGCCAGAGGTCGTAAGGATTTCCGCCAATCTCCACGGTGAAGATATAAGTTCCCCAGGTGGAGTCGTAGGTGCCGAGTTGCGCGATTCCGAAGTAATAGACGATAACGCTTGTCATGCCGAACAAGAAACTCGTCACTCCTGCTGCAGGAGTTTTTCTTCCCTTCCAGAAGAGACTTATGAACAGTGGGACGAGAACAGTTGAGGTTAATAGGCTCGCGTTGAAGACCCACAGCGACATGAGTCGATCGAATAGAAATGCCAAGATGAAGCCCAGAACCCACGAAATGCAGATGCCAATTTTGGTGATGCGAACCAGTTCTTGGTCGCTGGCGTCGGGCTTCAACATTGGTCGGTAGATGTCGTAAGAAAAATTAGCTCCGGCCACCAGGCAGTAGGAATCAATGGTTGACATGGAGGTTGCCAGGACGCCCGCTAAAAAGAGTCCCACAAGGCCAACGGGAAGCGCTAGGACCACAGCGGTCAGCAGGGCGTCATTGGAATGAAGGTCAGCGGGCAGTGTGCCGAGTTCCACCCCCGTTCGCGCGAGCATACCCGCGGCCGTGACCAGCCAATCGTAGGCACCCCACACCACCAGCGCGATCAGCATCGCGTTGCGAACCTGACGAAAGCTTTGAGCGGCAAAGATACGCTGGTAGAAAGCGGGGTCTACCAGAATACTAATTCCGGTTGCCGCGTAGGCGACCATCAGCCAGAACGGGATGCCGCCCAGAAGATTGAAGTGGGAAGCCGGAACGTTTTCCGCCACGGCCGTGAAGCCTCCAACTTCGTACATCAGGAGGGGCACGGCAACGGCCAGGGTAACGCACATGAATACGAACTGAATCGTGTCGGTGAGTGCCACGGCCCAGAGTCCACCCCAGAGGGTATAAACAAGTGCAATGCTTCCGAGAACCAGCGCCCCGATCTGGGCATCGATGCCGAACATCACCTCGGAGATGCGGCCCAGGGCAAAGAGGCTGAGGGCGGGGATGGAAAAGAGGATGGACGACACCGCTCCGAGATAACCCGCGGAGTTGCCATAGGTGCGCGCCAGAATTTCAGGAAGCGATGTAAAACGGGCCTCTTTTAATTTTCGGCTGAGCCCGTATGCGGCGAAAATATAGAAACCCAGCGACATCTCCGAATACCCGAAGAACGCCACCACGCCGTCGTTGAAGCCCACCTCCGAGGTGCCGAAAAGAACATCCAGGCCGTAGTATGTGGACGCCAGAGTGCAGACGAGGATCGGAGTGGTCATCGACCGTCCGGCGACCAGATACTCCTCGAGGCTGGGCACCTTTTTGAAGACGTAGAATCCGATTCCCAACATCGCGAGGATATAGACTGCGACGATTGTCAGATCGATGGTCGAAATCGCCATGTTAGGTCGGCTCACCCCGGTTCAGAGTCATCCGCTACGCCAGATCTGGTCTTGCCGGGTCAGATCCGAGCACCGAGTACGGTAGCTTGTACTTGTCAGATGGTAAGGGGTAAACTCGATCCTCAAGTGGAAGCTTCAAAATGGACCTGCACCTCAGAGCTCTCGGTGATACCCAGCCAACGTGTTTCTGGCTCGATCAGGCCGACAGGCCTCCTGCATGCGCGGGTCTGGAGGACGACGACGAATCCGATTTAGTGATCGTGGGTGGTGGGTTTACGGGTCTATGGGCGGCACTTCACGCCAAGGAAGCCGACCCGGAGCGCGACATTGTTCTCATCGAGGCTGACCGCATCGCCCAGGGCGCTTCGGGCCGTAACGGAGGCTTTGCCGACCCCTCGCTTACCCACGGCCTGCCCAATGGTCTCGCTCATTTCCCCCACGAGATCGAAACCCTGCACGCTCTTGACCTTGAAAACTACCGGGAATTTTTCAAAACCATCGCGGGTTACGGGATTGATGCAAGGAGTGAAGAAACCGGGATCATCGACGTTGCCACCGCCCAGTATCAGCTCGAGGATCTCCGCGAGTATGAATCGCTGCTGAATCGTTTTGGCGAAAACGCTCGCTTTCTCGATGCCGAAGCAGTGAGGTCCGAACTGAATTCTCCCACCTATATGGGGGGCGTATTTCGCCCGCGAGGGTCGATCCTGGATCCTGCCCGGTTGGCATGGGGGCTGCTGGCCGTTGTCCGTGGGTTGGGGGTTCGTGTCTACGAACAGACCCCAATGCGGGGAATTTCCCGGCGAGGCGGGGCAATCGAGGTGCGTACTCCCGGCGGAAATATCCGAGCGCGTAAGTGCCTTCTGGCCACCAACGCGTTCAAGAGCCCGGTGCGACGGATGCAGCGGAGGACCGTTCCCATTTGGGACTATGTGCTCATGACCGAGCCCCTGGGCACCGGCCAGCTGGACGCGCTTGGCTGGCGGAATCGTCAGGGGCTTGGCGATGAGGCGAACCAGTTCCATTACTACAGGTTGACGTCGGATAACCGAATTCTCTGGGGTGGGTACGATGCCATCTATCATTTTGGCAGTCGCATCTTGGTCGACCACGAGCAACGAACGGCGAGTTTCGAGGGACTCGCCCAGAGATTTTTCCAGACCTTCCCGCAACTTGAAGGTCTTCGATTCAGTCATCGTTGGGGCGGCCCCATCGCAAGCACTACGCGTTTCTGCATGGATGTAGGGACTTCTCATGGCGGCCGAGTCTCGTGGGCCGCGGGTTATACGGGTCTGGGTGTTGTCGCGAGTCGATTTGGTGGACGGATGGCCCTGAATCTGTTGGATCATCCAGAATCTCCGGAACTGAAGCTGAAATTTGTTCGCGACCGTCCTTTTCCTTGGCCCCCTGAGCCTCTGCGTTCCCTGGTGATTCAATTGACCCAATCGGAACTCGCCAGAGCCGATCGCAACCAGGGCCGGAGGGGTCCGTGGCTTCGGTTGTTGGATCGCCTAGGCCTGGGGTTTAATTCTTGACGCTCGATCAGATCGGGGCAGCAGACTTTTCCCCGAGGTCGCTCGGGATTTCGAGGGTTTCGAAAACTGGCTACACTTCTGCTTTCGAGCAGTCTTTTCCCCGGCTGAAATCGACAAGAGAGCGGAGGGCTGCTTTGCCCATCCTGGAAGTGCCTTCTCGTTACCGTGTGCCGACTCGTGGCGAAGCCCGGATCGATGTGGGGGGAGGCACGGTCAGAGAATGCATCACCGAAGTGGAAAGACGCTTTCCGGGATTCCAGGAATTGATTCTCGACACGGCGGGCAATCAAAAACGCTTCGTGCGGCTCTTCTTGAACGGCGAAGCCCTGCAGCGAGATTGCTTGGATATGGACGTTGTGGAGAAGGATACCATTACCATCATGGCGAGTGCCGCTGGCGGTTAGTCGCCCCCGGATTCACCGGGTGCAAGTTTGGCTTTCCAGTCAAAAGAGTCGAGATACTTCCGAGTGGGACGTGCGTTGTGAGGAGTTCGAAAAATGGGCGCTGAGATCGAGGGCAAGTTGCTTCGCGTGGACATGACGCGTCTCGTGACGCACATCGAGGCTTTTCCCGAGAAATGGAAATACCTGGGCGGGCGAGCGCTATCCGCCCGAATCCTGCTGGAAGAGTGCGACCCCGAGTGTGCTCCCCTAGAGACCGACAACATTCTCGTCCTCGCGCCGGGGCTGATGGCGGGAACCAGTGCGCCGACGTCGGGCCGACTCTCGGTGGGAGGAAAGAGCCCGCTGACGGGGGGGATCAAGGAAGCGAATGTGGGCGGGGATCCGGGCCAGGATCTCATGAAGCTCGGGTACCGGGCGGTCATCATCAAGGGCAAACCCGCCGATCCTGAACTCCGCTTCGCCCTCGATGTGACTGGGGATTCGGCAACGATCCTTCCGGCCGATGAACACAAGGGCAAGTGGAATTACCCGCTCATTGAAGACCTTACGAAAACCTATACAAAGAAGGCTTCGTTTATTTCTATAGGTCCGGCGGGCGAGATGCAACTTGCGGGTGCTTCCGTGGCCTGTACCGACCATTCCCAGGAGCGCCACCCTGCGCGCCATGCCGGGCGCGGCGGATTGGGAGCCGTAATGGGAAGCAAGGGACTCAAATACGTATCCATCGAGGCCGGGGGGAGTCCGGCGCGTAAGCCTGCCGACAAGGCCTTCTTTCAGCTCTCAAAAAAGTACACCCGTGATTTCGTTGCCGGGCCAGGACAGGAGCCCTTCCCCAAATGGGGCACCAGTGTCATCTGCGAAGAGGCGAACTCTATCTACACATTCCCGTACAAGAACCGAACCGAGGGGCGCTCCCCCGACGTGGAGACTCTCGATGGGATGCGCATCGTCGAAAGCTTCGAAACCCGGGGCGGTGGGATGCACAACTGCCTGACGGGTTGCATCGTCAAATGCAGCAACATCGTTCACGACGCCGATGGCGAGTACAAAACATCGGGTCTTGAATTCGAAACCCTGACCATGCTGGGGTCGAATTGTGCAATCGCAAACTGGGAGGACGTGGCCGATCTAGATCGCCTTTGCGACGACATTGGGATCGACACCATTGAAACCGGCGCAGCTGTTGCGGTGTATATGGACGCCGGAGGAATGGAATTCGGCGATGCGGAAGGGACAAAGCGGTTGCTGCGAGAGGTCGCCGAGGGGACCGAAATCGGCCGGGCCATCGGAAATGGCGCCGCCACGGTGGGTCGACTCAAGAACCACCATCGTGTGGCGAGCGTCAAGGGCCAGGCGATTCCGGCCTGGGATCCGCGTCCGCTCAAAGCGGCGGGCGTTACGTACTGCACCAGCGCCATGGGGGCAGATCACACGGCGGGTCTCGTCGTCGATCCCGGCCAGGCACCCGAGGAATTCGCTCGGGCCTCTCAGGAAAGCCAGATCCTCAACGCGGCAGTGGACGCCTCGGGGTTTTGCCAATTCCTGATGCCCAACATCGAGGAGATCGCCGAGTTCTACGCCTGTTTCTACGGAGAGGAAGTGACTCGGGAAAGAGTGGCCGATATGGGCTGGCAATGCCTGGAAGACGAATGGGAATTCAATCGCCGGGCGGGCTTCGGCCCCGAGGACGACAAGATGGCGGCGTGCATGGCCGAGGATGCCATCGGGGGCGAAGTCAAGTTTGTTTGGGATGTGCCGGATGAGGTGGTGGCTTCGGCGTATGTCCGGTTCCCCTCGCGTGAGGAACTTTATACCGCACGACCCAGTTGAGGTCGTCTGTGACTCCGATGACCATCGTGTGCCGGTGGGGCCAGGAGCAGGGAGAGATTGATGAGTGAGACCGCTATTCGATTGGTGACCGAAATACCCGGGCCCGGGAGCCGGGCGATCGTGGCGCGCCGGGAAGCGGCGACGCCCCAGGGTGCAGCCAAGCTGACAGGGCTCGCGATCGAGCGCGGCCAGGGCTCGCGGGTCGAGGATGTGGACGGGAATCGATTTATCGATCTCGCCGGAGGAATTGGTGTGCTGGCGGTGGGCCATTGTCCCGAGGGCGTCAGCCGGGCCATGGCGGAGCAGGCCGAAAAGTTGATTCACATGTGCGCAATCGTGGGCAGCTATGAGCTCTACGTGCAAGTCGCCGAGCGCCTCAACGCGCTCGTGCCCGGGGACTTCGCCAAAAAAACTCTCCTCACCAATACCGGGGCCGAAGCCGTGGAAGCGGCTGTGGGTCTGGCCCGCGTCCATAGCGGCCGCCAGGGAGTCGTAGTCTTCGAGGGCGCTTATCACGGGCGCTCGAATTTGACCATGGCGATGACCTCAAAGTTTTCGCTCTTCAAGAAAGGCTTTGGACCCTTCGCGTCGGAGGTGTATCGCTTTCCGTTTCCCTATAGCTATCGCCGGGCTCCGGGAGTCAGCGAAGAGGAGTTCATCGCCGAGCAAGAGCAAAGGCTCAGAGAGTGTTTTGTTTCGGTGGTCGACCCTGCCCATGTGGCGGCCGTTGTGGTCGAGCCGGTGCAGGGCGAAGGAGGGTTCATTCCCGCGCCTTTTTCCTGGCTCGTGCGCCTGCGTGAAATCTGCGATGAGCATGGCATTATTCTGATCGCCGATGAAATACAGAGCGGCATGGGCCGCACCGGGCGCCTCTTTGCCATCGAGCATTCGGGCGTCGTTCCCGACATGGTAACCACGGCCAAATCTCTGGCCGCGGGCATGCCCTTGGGTGCGGTGACCGGGCGCGCTGAAATCATGGACGCCGCGCATCCGGGCGGGCTCGGGGGGACATACAGCGGAAATCCCCTGGCTTGTGCGGCGGCACTCGAGGCCATGGAAACCATTACCCACCCCGAGTTTCTGGCCCGCGCCCAAGAAGTGGGTGCACAGATCCGCGAATGCCTAAACAAATTGGCCGATCGATTCCCCGGCATCATCGGTGACGTTCGGGGGCTGGGCCCCATGCTCGCCATGGAAATCGTCGAGGGGGGCGACAACCGGAAGCCCTGCATGGAAACGACGGCTGCCATCACGACGGAGACCCTGAAGCGAGGGGTGATTACGATCCGAGCGGGTCTATACTCCAACTGTGTGCGCTTTTTGCCCCCACTCAATATTCCTGACTCGGACCTTCGCGAAGCGATGGCCGTCGTGGAGGAGTCGGTGAAGGTAGTTTCAGACCAGCGATCGGGAGCTTGAAAGATGGAAGCAGTGCAGGAAAGTAGAGAAGGCGAGACTTCTCGGGCCATGCGGCGCATCCTTCTCGAAGGCTCCCCGGAGGCAATGGGCCGCTGTCACGGCGAAACCTATCGCGACGAAATTCGAGCCTATGCGGAAGATCGCGTCGCGCTCTCATCGAGTGGAAGCTGGTCGGGCCGCGCCGCCGACCGCGAGGAAGTACTGGCACTGGCAGCGTCCATGCTTCCGGCTCACCGGGCCTATTCTCCCGACCTGTGTGCCGAGATGGAGGCCATGGCGCAGGCCTGCGATCTCACCGCGGCGGAGGCCGTGATCGTGGGTGGCTTCACGGATTTTGTCGATGCCGTGCGGGCCACCGGGGCGGGTGTCCCCGAAGAAGACGACTGCACCGCTGTGGTCGTGCCCGACGCGATGGCGGGCGGTCAGGGTTATCTCGCCCAGACCTGGGACATGCATGCGTCGGCCACCGAGCACGTCACCTTGCTCGATATCAGACCCCAGGATGGACCGCGAAGCTTCGTCTTTTCCACCGTGGGATGCCTGGGGCAGATCGGAATCAACGAGGCGGGAATCGCCATCGGGATCAACAATTTGGCCGCGGAAGTCGGAACGCGTGGTGTCACCTGGCCTCTCGTCATTCGCGAGGCCCTGCTCCAGACCGACATCGATGCGGCGCTCCGCTGCATCACCGAGGCGCCACTGACAGGCGCTCATCATTATCTGCTGCTCGATGGCGGAGGTCGCGGATTTGATGTGGAGGCGATGCCCCAGGGCTGCGCGGTGCGCGTGCTGGGGGAAGAGCCCCTGGTGCATACGAATCACTGCCTGGACCCCGCCTCAAAAGGTTTCGAAGCCGAGAAGGCACCGGCCTTGATGGCCTCCTCCCAGGCAAGGCTCGAGCGTGCGAAGGAATTGCTGGATCGTTCCTCGGTGGAACTCGCCGACTTGATGGCGCTGACCCGAGATTCCCAGGCCATCTGCCAGGTGTCCAAGCCGCCTTACCACATCGAGTCGTCGGGAGCGGCCATCATGCGACCGGCAACTCGCGAGATGTGGGCGGTTTGGGGGTTGCCGAGTGAAAACGAATTCGATCATTTCCACTTTGCCCAATGACTGACTTGCGATTTCAGACTTTGACCGCCGAGTGGGCTCCGGAATGCCGGCGGCTGGAACTCAGCGTATTCGAGCACGCCAATCCCGACGAGTTGATCGCCGAGGATGATTTCAGGGCGTACGCACGGGTCTTCCCCGAAGGCTTTTTTCTCTGCCTCGACGGGGAGCGGCTGGTGGGCCAGGCCGGAGGAATTTTTTTGAATTTCGATTTCGCTCATCCCCAGCACACCATCGTGGAAATTACCGGGGAGAATCAATGCGGAAATCACGACCCCGATGGTGAGTGGTACTACGGCACCGACATCGCGGTTTCCCCCGATTACCGGCGCCAGGGCATCGGGCGAAGATTCTACGAACTTCGCAAGGACCTGGCCAAAAAGCACAACAGGCGCGGAATTATCGCGGGCGGCCATATGCCCGACTTTGTCAACCACAAGGCGAACATGTCGGCGGCGGAATACGTTGACCGCGTGGCCAGCGGCGAGCTCTACGACGCCACTCTCAGCTTTCAACTCGAGAATGGTTTCGCGATTCGTGGAGTCCTGGAGAACTACATTGAGGACGAGGCGACGGACGGTTGGTCGGCTCTAATCGTCTGGGACAATCCGGAACACTCGACCTAGCGATCTGGCCTTGTTTTTCGGGAAGGGAGCGAAGTTCGGAAGTCTGCTCCTCTCTCCGCCAGGTGTACTTTTTTAAAGTCGGTAGAAGAGAAGAGGTTCTGGAGGAAAATCTGATGGCTTCGGCCTATTCGATCAAGAAATCAAACGCCCACTATAAGCAGGCGGTGAAGCGATTGCCGATGGGCGTGAGTTCCAATTATAGGTCTTGGGGGCCCGACCAGACCCTTTATGTATCCCACGGCAAGGGAGCGCGTTTGTGGGATATCGACGGCAATTCCTACGTGGACTATCGGTTGGGCTTCGGCCCCGCGATTCTGGGCTATGCGGATGAGCGCGTCGATGAGGCGGCGCGGGAAGGAATGAGCGTGGGCGGGCCCACGGCGCTCTCCACCGAGAGAGAGCACGCGGTGGCCGAGAGAATCGCAGGCATGGTCCGCTCAGTGGACATGGTGCGCTTTGCGAACTCGGGTACCGAAGCGGTCATGGCGGGTCTGCGGTTGGCCCGATCCTTTACCGGGCGAAGTCGCCATATCATGATCGAGGGTGGCTACCACGGGCTTTCCGACGGCGTTCTCTGGGAAATGCATCACGAGCAGAACGAAGCGGGGGATGTGAATCTCGAGGTTCAGTCCGAAGGGCGTGGCGTTCCCACCGTGCTTCGTACCTTGTTCGACACGGTTCCGCTGAACGACCCGGAAAAACTCGAGGAGGTGCTCCGTGTCGAGGGGAATGACGTGGCCGTGCTCTTGATCGAGGTCATTCTCGGTAACGCGGGGGGAATCGTCTCGGAGCCGGGCTATCTGAAGCGCATCCGCTCGCTCTGCGATGAGTATGGGGTTGTCCTCATGGTGGACGAGGTCAAAACCGGGTTCCGGGTGGCGCGCGGAGGCGTTCAGGAGTTGATGGATGTCGAGGCGGATATATGCACTTTCGCCAAAGCAATGGGCAACGGTTACCCGATATCAGCGGTGGCGGGCAGGGAGGAAATCATGTCCACCATTGGGCCCGAGGGTTCGGCTCAGGGAGGAACCTATGCCGCCCACCCCGTATCCTTGGCCGCAGCAGAGAAGACCCTGCAGATTTTGGATGAGACCGACGCTCTGGAGAAGATCAATGAGTATGGGGTTGAGCTGCAGCAGGGGATTAGCCAACTCCTCTCGGCTCGGGGGGTCACCCACACTTGGAGCGGACACCCCTCCATGTCGGGCGTATTTTTCATGGAGTCGGCGCCGCGCAATTATGAGGACTGGGTGAAAAGTGATTATGAGTTCTACGAAGCGCTGGCCGCTCGGCTGATCGGGTCCGGAATTCTCGTAGAGCCGGACTCCCGGGAACCTTTTTTCATTTCTGCAGCGCACGACGACTCGTGCTTGAATGAGACCCTGGAAAAATTCGAATCCGCCCTTTCCTTTGTTCTGGATGAACGGGCCCAAAAAAAGTAGTTCCAAAGAGCTTTGCCCCGAAAGGGCGGAGGCTTGCCAAGGAGAATTTTTTTGACTGAGCGCGACGTCGTTGTCATCGGTGGTGGACATAACGGGTTGGCGTGCGGAGCCTATCTGGCCCGGACAGGTATGGATGTGCTGATCTTGGAGCGCAATGCCGAAGAGGGCGGCGCCGCCGTCACCCAGGAAACCTGGCCGGGTTACCAAGTCTCCTCCGCGGCCTACGTGGTGAGCCTAATGCCCGAAGAAGTGGTCCAGGAACTGGAACTCAAGAAATACGGCTACAAGGTGACGGTGCTCGACCCCGACTACTTTGTCCCCTACACCGATGGTCAGTCCCTGGTTCTTTGGAGCGACACCCAGAAGGCCGCCGATTCGATTCGACAATTCTCGAAGAAAGATGCCGAGGCCTACATCGAGTTTGATCGATATTTCCGCCGGGTCGCCGACCTCATGCGCGACCTTCTTTTTGTGATCCCGCCGAATCTAAAGGTGGGCGAGATCCCTCAGTTGCTGCGAACAGCAATGAAGCTGCGGCATTGGACTCGGAAAGATATTGCTGAGGTTGTTCGTCTCTTCACGGTGTCCGGTAGCGACTTCCTCGATGAATGGTTCGAGGATGATCGGGTCAAGGGTGCATTGGGGACCCAAACGATCCTCGGCGCATGGTGCGGTCCCATGAGCCCCGGTTCGGCGTACGTGCTCTTGCATCATTGGATCGGACAGGCGGAAGGCGTTTCGGGTGCCTGGGGTTGGGCGCACGGCGGCATGGGGGCGGTCAGCCGGGCCATTGCGGATTCGGCTCGAGCCCGAGGCGCCGAAATTCGAAGCGGGGCTCCGGTTCGAAGAGTCGTGATCGAGGGAGGCCGCGCGGTGGGGGTCGAACTCGAGGACGGCGAGATCATTCGCGCCCGACGCGTGATCTCCAGCGCACACCCGTTGACCACATACCTGGACTTGGTCGGCGAAGAAAATTTGGACGACGAGGTGGTTCGCAACGTCAAGCGTTACCAGACCCGCTCGGGCACGGTCAAAGTCAATCTAGCCCTGAACGAACTGCCCACACCCCGAGGATGGCAGGGGCCCAATCCGGGTGCACCGCATTCGGGGATCTTCGCCATTTCGCCTTCGCTCGAATATCTTGAGCGGGCCTGGGATGACGCCAAGTACGGTCGAGCTTCGGCCAACCCCTATATAGAGGGCGTATTCCCCACCTACTTCGAGCCGAATCTGGCACCCGACGGGAAACACATGGCGCTCTTCTATACCCAGTTTGGACCCTACGATTTGGCCGAAGGCTCCTGGGAGACCGAGCGCGAAAAGTACGGAAAGAACGTGATCCGACTGGTCGACGAGCACTGCCCGGGATTTGCGGCATCGGTTGAGCATATGGAAGTCCTTGCCCCGCCGGATCTTCAAGAGCGCTTCGGGTTGATCGGTGGAAATATCATGCAGGGCGAAATGTCGGTGAATCAGATGTTTTCGTTTCGGCCGATTCCCGATTACGCGGACTACCGTTCCCCGGTTTCCGGGTTTTATCTCTGCGGCTCCGGCACCCACCCCGGTGGTGGAGTTTCGGGCATACCGGCCCGGAACTGCGCCCAGGTTGTCGCCAGCGATCGGCGTAGGGACAAGTTTCGCTTCTGGAAGCGTTGAATGGGGATCTCGCCACCCACCCGCGCAGCGAGAAATTTCGCACTGAAATTCGAGCGAAGGTGAACCCAGACCAGGCCCACGCGATCTTCGCGGGCAATGCCGCTCGCGTCTACGGTTTCGATCTCGAGGCCTTGGCGCGGGGCGCTGGCGCCGAGCTCGAGTGAGTGCGAGGGGCGACGCCCCATAGCCGCCGCCGGGTTGACGTTTTCCTGGCCGTCGCCGTTGATCTAGGCTTGGCGTAGCCGATCGTCTCGATTCGATTCGATCCGGGAGGGAGCCCATGAACGATGAAGTTGTGATGACCTGTGCGGTGACGGGCTCGGGTGACACTGCGGGCATCCACCCCGATCTCCCCATTACGCCCGAGCAGATCGCCGCCTCGGCGGTGGATGCCGCGAAGGCCGGCGCTGCGGTGGTCCACATTCATGTTCGCGATCCGGAGACGGGCGATCCTGCCCGGGATCCTGGGCTCTACGCCGAGGTGGTCGAACGGATTCGGGAAAGCGGGGTCGATGTGATCGTCAACTTGACCGCCGGTATGGGGGGGGACCTGATCGTTGACCCGGAGAACCCCGCTATCGCGGGAGAGGGGACCGATTTCATTCCGGCCCTGGATCGCTTACTCCACGTGGAGTCTCTGCTTCCCGAGATATGCACACTGGACTGCGGGAGCATGAACTTTGGCGACGATCACTCGGTGATGATCAATCCTCCCGCACACCTGCGCGTCATGGCGGAGCGAATCCGGTGCTTGGGCGTCAAGGCGGAACTCGAAATTTTTGATACCGGGCATTTTTGGTTTACCCAGGGGCTCGTCCAAGCGGGACTTTTGGGGGATCGCCCCCTTTACCAGTTCTGTCACGGCATTCCTTGGGGCATGCCCGCCGACGTGGGGCTACTGAAGAACATGGTGGATCAGCTTCCCGGGGATACGTTCTGGACAAGCTTCGCCATCAGCCGCATGCAGATGCCGTGGGTCGCGCAATCGATTCTGCTCGGGGGCCACGTGCGCGTCGGCCTAGAGGACAACCTCTACCTCGAGCGGGGCACTTTCGCGAGCAATGCCCAACTCGTTGAAAAAGCGGCAAGCCTGATCCTTGGCCTCGGCGCCTCACTGGCCGGACCCCAACGCGCCCGAGAACTGATCGGCCTTCCTTCCCGGACTTGACCTTCCCGGGCTTGAAGCGCCAGCGGTTCCAGAGAGCGCCAGCGATTCCCCAAAGCGCCGGCGGCTCCAAAAAGCGCCGGCGGCTTCAAATTACCCGATGAGCGGGCGTATTCGGAAGAGCCAGAGATCGGCGGGCACTTCGTCCGGAGATCGGTCTTTCATTTTGGGATACTTGGATCCGAGCGAATCCTTGAATTCCAAAATGTCCAGAGGCATCACCCGCTCGGCCTTGGCGTGGAAAATTCGGTCGCCGATTTTGAGCCTCACCCGGGGATTCTCGAGAACAAACTGAGTCCACTGTTTTTCCGAACCGCCTTGGGCGGGGACGTAGAGAATGCCCTCATGGACGAAACACAAGGTAGTGACCGAGTGGGGATCCCGAGGGTTCGTCTCGATGGCGATGGTCGAGTAGTCATCGGAGAAATCCCAGTTCGCGGGGTAGGGGAAGGCCTTTCCCTCGAGGTGCTTACCCGAAATCATCAGGACCGGATCGCTGCGGAACAGCCAGCCGATTCCTGCCAGCAATACCAGTCCGGCCAGCCCGGCAGCGAGTTTCTTGAGTCCGCTCATCAAATGTCTCCCTTTTTTCTTGGGTTCCCTGATCCCCTCCAATCGGACGATTGGCTCTCGGGCTTTAGGCTCAGTTGGGCCAATAGGCCCA
>DUCH01000240.1 GCA_012959865.1 Myxococcales bacterium
ACCGCAGAGCGTGCCCGTTCCCCGGGCTTAGCCGGAGAGATCATGCATATCGCCTACACCCAGGAGCAGGAAGCGCTCCGAGCCGAGCTTCGCGCCTACTATGCAAAATTGCTGACCCCCGAGGTTCGCCGGGCGCTGCACGAAGGCCAAGGGACCGGCGAAACCCTGCGCGCCGTAGTGCGCCAGATGGGTGCCGACGGCTGGCTGGGGATCGGGTGGCCCACAGAATACGGCGGCCAGGGCCGATCGGATATCGAGCAGTTCATTTTCTTCGACGAATCCATGCGCTCGGGGGCGCCGGTCCCCATGCTCACCATCAACACCGTGGGCCCCACCCTGTATCGCAATGGAAGCTCCGAACAGAAACAATTTTTTCTACCCAAAATCCTCAGAGGCGAGATCCATTTCTGCATCGGCTACACCGAGCCCGGAGCCGGAACCGATTTGGCGGCGCTCTCCACCCGAGCCGAGCGAGACGGCGACGAGTATGTGATCAACGGCCAGAAGGTTTTTACCAGCCTAGCCAGCGGTGCGGACTACATCTGGCTCGCCGCCCGAACCGACCCCGACGCCGCCAAGCACGCGGGCATCTCGATGTTTCTCGTGGACATGAAGAGCGCTGGGGTCAAAGCCGAACCCATGTCCCTGCTCTCGGACCACAACATCTGCAGCACCTATTTTGACAATGTTCGAGTGCCCGCCACCGCACTGGTGGGCGGCGAGAACAAGGGCTGGAAGCTGATCACGAGCCAGCTCAACCACGAGCGCGTCACCATTTGCTCCCCGGGCATGCTGGAAAACGCCTACGACCAGGTACTGGCATGGACCCGGGAAACCACGGACAGCCAGGGTGAGCGTGTGATCGACCACGAATGGGTCCAAGTGAATCTGGCCCGGGTCCACGCGGGCCTGCACTTCCTGCGATTGCTCAACTGGAAGGTGGCGTGGGCGAGTACCCAGGGCAATCTCGACGTCGCCGATGCCTCAAGCATCAAGGTGTTCGGGACCGAGTTCTATCTCGAGGCATTCAGGCTCCTGATGGAAATCATGGGAGAGCGTGCCTACCTGCAGCGGGGATCCACGGACGAACTCCTGGGCGGCTACGTGGAATCCCTGTATCGAAGCCTGCTGATTCTCACCTACGGCGGCGGGACCAACGAAGTGCAGCGTGACTTGATCGGACTTTTCGGACTCGGACTTCCGCGCGTTCCGCGCATGTAGTCGGACATCGGAGCAACTCCATGAATTTTTCTCCCTCAGAAGACCATCTGGCGTTTGCCGGATTGGCGGCCCAGATTTTCGCGGCCAGCGCCAGTCACGACCATCTTCGCGGACTCGAAGCCGGCGACGGCCCGCGCTTTGACCCCGAACTCTGGCAGGAAGTGGTGGAAGCCGGACTCGTGGGCATCGCGGTCCCCGAGGCCTACGGCGGCGCGGGCCAGGGTTTCTTCGAATTGAGCGGAATCATCGAAGAGGTCGGTCGCCGAACGGCGCCGATCCCGCTCCTCGAGACCGCGGTCCTCGGCGCGCTCCCCCTCGCGCAATTCGGCACCGAGGCACAGAAGCAGGCCCTGCTCCCCGCGGCCGCCCGGGGCGAATGCATTCTCACCGCGGCGCTGGTCGAGGACCGCGGCGATCCCTTCCGGCCCGGCACCCGGGCCGAAGTCGACGGCGACAGTCTTCGCCTGCACGGCCGCAAGATCTGCGTTCCGGCGGGCCAAATCGCTCACCGTGTGCTGGTTCCCGCTCGCCTCGACGGCGGCGGCCTTGCGGTCTTCATCGTGGACACGGCCGCCGAAGGCGTGCGCGTGGAGCCGCTGATGACCACCAGCGGCCAGCCCGAGGCCAGCCTTGGGCTCGAGGGGGTGCGAGTCAGCGAGACCGACCGCTTGGGCGGCGCGGACGAAGGCCCAGAGGTCTTGGCGTGGATCCGCGAACGCGCCACCGCGGCACAGTGTTCCCTGGCTCTTGGCGTCTGCGAAGAAGCTCTGCGCCTGACGGCCGAGTACACCAAGGCCCGCAAACAATTTGGTCAACCCCTGGCCACCTTTCAGGCAGTGGGCCAACGCCAGGCCGACGCCTATGTGGACACCGAGGGTGTTCGACTCACCGCCTGGCAGGCGGCGTGGCGAATTTCGGCGGGACTGCCCGCCGCCGAAGCCGTCGCCGTAGCGAAATATTGGGCGGCCACCGCAGGCCAACGCGTCGTGCACGCGGCCGCGCATCTTCACGGCGGAATGGGGGTGGATCGGGATTACCCGCTCCACCGCTACTTCCTGTATGCCAAGCAACTCGAGCTCAGTCTCGGCGGAAGCAGCTACCAGCTGCGCAGCCTGGGAAAGATGCTCGCCCAGGGAACGGCTTGAGACCTTCGACCCTTAGGAGCGATGAAAACCAGTGACCCACCCTGCGGAAGACTCGGCGGCGGCCCCGCGAAACCGATCGACGTTGCCCATTATTTTCAGCGTCATCGTCATCGATCTGATTGGATTCGGGATTGTGATTCCAATCCTGCCCGCCTACACCAAGGATTTGGGGGCGTCTGCGGGGATTCTCGGAATTCTGCTCGCGACCCACGCCGCGCTTCAATTTTTGTTTGCCCCGGTGTGGGGGCGCCTGTCCGACCGCATCGGCCGAAGGCCGGTGATGATGGTCACCATCGCGGGCACCAGCCTGTCCCTGCTCATGCTGGGGTTGGCCGAGAGCATCATGGGCCTCTTCGTAGCGCGCCTGCTTTCGGGACTCTTCAGCGCCAACATCAGCGTGGCTACGGCCTACGTGGCCGATGTCACCGCCGAGTCCGAGCGCACCCGCTGGATGGGCATGGTGGGTGCCTCGTTCGGGATTGGCTTCATCCTCGGCCCTGCCCTGGGCGGCTTGCTCCACCCCTATGGCTCGGGCTTCCCCGCTTTCGCGGCCGCCGGGCTGGCCGCTGTGAATTTCATTTGGGCGGCCTTCTCCCTCCAAGAACCTCTGCACCACGAGACCCGGGTAAACAAAAGAGGAGGGCTGCGGGCTGCCTTTCGCGATCCCGTGGTGGCGAGGATCTGCACCATCAATTTGATTTTTACCATCGGGGTGGCCCAGCTCGAATCCACTTTCTTCTATTGGATGAACGATCGCTTTGACTACGACGTCCGCGAGGTCGCTTATATCCTCGTTGCGATGGCGGTCGTCATGGCGAGCGTTCAAGGCGGAGGCATCCGCCCCCTGGTGAATCGTCTGGGGGAAAAGAAGATGCTCCTCGTCGGCCTTCTCCTCATGGCCGTCGCCTTCCCGACGATTCCGGCCGTTCACGCCGTCGGATTTTTGATGATTCCCCTTGTTGTGTCCGCCCTGGGCCGCGCCATCGCCCAGCCGCCGATGACCAGTCTGATCTCCATGCGGGGAGAGATCTCGGGCCGAGGCGAACTGATGGGATTTTTTCAATCGAGTGCGGCGTTGGCGCGAATTTTCGGTCCCCTGCTCGCCGGCGTGCTCTACGATTTCTCGGCCCCCATCCCGTTCTACCTCGCGGGCATACTCTTCGCGGTGAGCGCCCTACTCTCCCTGGGCTTGGCCGATCCCCGCGCGTCCGGAGAAACGACACCGTAGGGATGCCCGAAGTCCCTTGCGTCGGAACGGCCCCCGGAAATTGAGCGCGAGCGGCCCCCAAACCCGCTTCTGCTTGCCAGGGAAGCCTCGTCGGATAAAATCCCGGACGGGGGGAGCCAGGGTGGACATTGCCCTGCAAGCGATCGGGGAAATCGCTGGGCGCGTGTGCAAGCCGTGGGAGAAACCCAGGGCCGAAGCCCGGGCCCCCGTACGCGGCCGAGAGGACTCATGAGCGAGCACCGACGCCCCGAGATCCGGTTCACCGACGCCGAGCGCGGTCGCTGTCGTTGGTGCGGCGAAACCATTGCCCACGAGACCGGGCCGAAAAAGGGGCAAACCAACCGGCGTCGCCGATGGCACCCCGCGTGCCTGGAAATCTATGACGCCAGCGATCCCCGCGAAGCCCGGAGCCGGGTTCGCAAGCGCGACCGAACCGTGTGCGCCGCTTGCCGTTTGGACACCAACGCCTTGCGCCGAGAAGTGCGCGGCCGGGGCCG
>DUCH01000241.1:0-299 GCA_012959865.1 Myxococcales bacterium
CGGGGTATAGAACATTCAAGCTGGCTTCCGGCACAACGTCCGAGTATGGGCGTTATGTTGAATCGATATGGGGAGCCCGTGACGGGCGACCAATCCGGAGTGCGACCTTGGCTCACAACTGTTCTTAAGTTGCTCCCGTCCGCACCGATCACAAAAATCGACCCCGCGGAACTAAAAGCGATTTCATCTCCCAAAGGAGACCACGATGCGTCGAACGCGTGGCTCACCATATTCGTGAGCGTTTGCTGATTCGTTCCATCTGGATCCATAAGCACAATCTGGAAGACACCGTTGATCCT
>DUCH01000241.1:309-1558 GCA_012959865.1 Myxococcales bacterium
GCGGTCCCATGGAGTCAAATCCCTGAAGGATTGCGGAGCTTTTCGAATGGGTCCGAGTCGCACAACAGCCAGCCTCAAGATTGAACCGCAATGAATCTCGACAGCAGCGCCAACCCCTTCATGGCGTGCAGCCGGATAACACGGCGTTGGAGCCGAATTTGCCTCCGTGCGCCCCAATAGATCTTGTTAATGTCTGGCAACCCGGTTGGACTCAAACGCAATTCCCGTGGAATCGGGTGACCAAGCGGGTTCGTTGTCATGGGCGGGGTGATTAGTGACGTCGGCTTGAGCGGTTCCGTCCGGATTCATGACGTAGATTTCTCTATTGCCATCACGGTCGGATGAGAAAGCAATCATCGATGTTTCACCGCTCCCGAACTCCACCCAGACAAGAACACGACAAACAACACCAAGCCAACAAACTTTCGTATCACCCAATCTCCCTTACCAGAAAGAGAAAATCCACGCACAGAATCCCCTCCCACCATCTCACGAGAAAGCCTGCAAACTCAAGACATTTGATTTTTCTGATGGGATTCAAAAAAGGGAGGAAAGGACGGGGAGGGGCGGGTGTCTCTTCCTCTACGGGAAACAGTCCCAGGGGATGTGTGTCAGCCCGTGCGTGCGTCCGTGAATCCCCCGGGATGGTCTGGAGCTGTCGGTTGGGTGACAGTCTCTCGTGCATCACACGGCGTTGCTACTACTGGACAAGAGCTTTTGGAAATTGGTTGGTAGATCGAGAAGGAAACCACACGGCATCTCATCACGCGGAGGGAGGGACGGGGAATGAATCGACGGCTGACTTTCTTGACGGCGAAGGCACTCGCAGTTGGGACGCTCGTTCTGGTGG
Organism: Myxococcales bacterium; assembly: GCA_012959865.1. Taxonomy (GTDB): domain Bacteria; phylum Myxococcota_A; class UBA9160; order UBA9160; family UBA4427; genus JAZXM01. The sequence continues at coordinate 1,160 of DUCH01000241.1, forward strand.
CATGTGCATCGGTGGCTTGGGGGGAGATCGATGCGGAGCTGCTAAAACGGGCAAAGGCTGGGGATGCGCACGCGCAGTACAACTTGGGAATGATGTACGACAGGGGTGAAGGTGTTGCAGAAGACGATGCGGAAGCGGTGAAGTGGTATCGGAAGGCTGCGGAGCAAGGGCATGAGAAGGCTCAGTCCAACTTGGGGGTGATGTACGACAACGGTGAAGGTGTCGCAGAAGACGATGCAGAAGCGGTGAAGTGGTATCGGAAGGCTGCGGAGCAAGGGCATGCGAAGGCTCAGTACAACTTGGGGGTGATGTACGCGAAGGGTGATGGTGTCGCAGAAGACGATGCAGAGGCTGTGAAGTGGTATCGGAAGGCTGCGGAGCAAGGGCATGCGAAGGCTC
>DUCH01000241.1:1661-4086 GCA_012959865.1 Myxococcales bacterium
ACAACTTGGGGGTGGGGTACGCGGAGGGTGATGGTGTCGCAGAAGACGATGCAGAGGCTGTGAAGTGGTTTCGGAAGGCTGCGGAGCAAGGGACTGCGCTGGCTCAGTTCAACTTGGGGGTTGCGTACGACCTCGGTAAAGGTGTCGCAGAAGACGATGCAGAGGCTGTGAAGTGGTTTCGGAAGGCCGCGGAGCAAGGGCATGCGAAGGCTCAGGTCAACCTGGGGGTGGCGTATATTTTCGGTAGTGGAGTTGCGGAAGACTACGTTGTCGCTCATATGTGGAACAACTTGGCGCGGGCGCAGGGCGATGAGGGCGCAGATAAGTTTCTCGAGTACGTGGTCAAGCGCATGACAAAAGAACAAATCGCAGAGGCTCAGAAGAAGGCTCTGGACTGGGAGGCGGGGCATCAGGGAGGGGAGTGAGATGACTCATTTGATGCAGTCTCAGTTCGCAGAGGCAAAGCATTAGAAAAATCATTTTTGATACAGAAGTCTGCATCTCAAGACTTCGGAGTCACGATCAATCTGGGTATTGGCGTGACTCTTTTTCGTTAGATGCTTTGCTCTTCAATGAACTTGCTCAAGGGGTATAGGACATTCAAGCTGTCTTCTGGCACAACGTCCGAGCCTGGGCGTTATGTCAAGTTCCTAGGGGATCCCGTGACGGGCTGTCTTCTTGAATGTCCTATCGCCGCCGCCTCCCGCTTCTCGAGATCGCGCTCCAGGCCGTATGATCAGTCCTGTGGGTCTAGCCGCGATATCATCTGGCGGGCTGTCGTACGGCGGGTGCCGTCGATGAAGAGCTGGGCGTGCCGACGAAAAGGAGCCCGTGGACATGGTAGTTCGATTGGGTGGGTGTCACTGCGGCGCGGTGCGATACGACTTGGCGGGTGACCTGGGCCTGATCGTAAATTGCTATTGCCGCGACTGCAGGCGAGCCCATGGGTCTGCTTTCTCGACCGTGACCTTGGTCTCGAATACAGATTTTCGAGTTTGCGCGGGAGAGGAGAGCGTGCGGGAATACCAGGCCGGCACAGGCTCCCGCTTCTTCTGCGAACGCTGCGGTGGGCAGCTGTTCAATCGCGCCGCTTCGATGCCGGGACTTACAACACTCGTCATCGCAACCCTTGACAAAGAGCCGATTGAGCCTCCTCGAATCCATATCAACGTGGAATCCAAGGCCCCGTGGTACGAGATCCTCGACGGACGCCCAGAGTTTCAGGCCCTGCCCCCTGTTCATTCCAGGCGATGAGGAGAGCTAGCTTGAGTGCCACCGCCCAACCAGGCGTCGCAACGGACTGGCTGGGCTTTGCCAGAACGGAACTGGGCTACAATTCGAAGGAATTCGGCGTCTGTACTCGGGCAGCAAGGCGCTGCCGGTCGCTAAGTGTCCCATGTCCGTTAGGCGGCGTAAGGAGACTGGCTGCATGGACTATCCGTTTGAACACCCTGACTTTCAGGGTCGGAGCCTGGCGCTCCGCACTTCGGGGTTCTTTTCCGCCGAGCGGCTGGTCGTTGATGGCGCCGAAGTCGCTGGAGCCAAGGGAAAGTTTTCTCTACACGACAATCAAGGCCACCCCCGAGAACTGAAACTGAAGGTGAGCTTCCTTGATCCGATTCCGAAAGTGGTGATCGACGACACCACGATTGCCCTCGTGCCGTCTCTTTCCTGGTACGAGTACGCGTGGATCGGCCTGCCGATCATACTCGTGTTCAGCGGTGGCGTGCTGGGTGCCCTGTTTGGGATGGCGGCTGGGTACACCGGTACGCGGATATTCAGAAGCGACCGCGGTTTTGGAGCGAAGTACTTGCTTTCTGGGCTTGTTTCCCTGGGCGCAGTCGTCTGCTTCGTGGCGAGTGTCACCGCAGTTCAGCTTCTGATCGCATGGAATACCGACCCCTCATCCAAGAAGGCTCTCGACGAGGTTGCGCGAGTCTCCAACAAGGATCTTCCGATGATGATCGACGACCAGACCGAGTTGGTGAAGCTCGAAGGGCTCGAAGGCGTACTGGTCTACCATTATCGTTTGACGAAAGTCCTACCCGGGAAAATCTCAGACGAAATCCTTCTACAGCGGGTTCGCCCCGCGATCGCCGCGAACGCCTGCGCCCACGATGAAAGTCGAGAGCGGTTCTTGGATAACGGCGTTGCTATTCGACACGCCTACAGCGACGCGCAGGGTGGCGCCATCGTTGCGTTCGATATCTCGGCCGATGACTGCCCTAGCGCCATCTCTCCAAGCAGCGGGTAATGGTCTTCGACTAGAAGGGAATGGACTCGTCGGGATCAGCCACAAAGAGCTCGAACTTCGCGTCGACCAGGAATTCCGATGCCCAGGCGGAACTTCCGGGCGCGAAGACGAAAAGCCCGAGCAGAAGCACCGCATGGATTCGCCCGCGACGGCCCCCCCCCCTATATCCCC
>DUCH01000242.1 GCA_012959865.1 Myxococcales bacterium
AGCCCACGCAGCACTGGGCGATGGGCTGTGCACGCTCTTCGTCCAGCACACATCGGCGAGTTTGGTTGTGCAAGAGAATGCCGACCCGTCGGCCCAAAGCGACCTTGAAAAATGGCTGAGCCGATTGGTGAGTGAGGACGACCCTCTTTACACCCACGTTCTAGAGGGCTCGGACGATATGCCCGCGCACATCAAATCAGCGCTCACCGCCACCTCTCTCTCGATACCGGTCCAGGCAGGGAAACTCATGCTCGGTACCTGGCAGGGCATCTTTCTCTGGGAACACAGGCGCCGGGGATCTTTGCGCACGGTGGCGGTTCATTTCAATTGTGATTCCCAGGACTCTTGAGCCGCCTCTTCTGGGCTTCGTTCGCCCAGTTTAATCAAAGAGTTCCGCCATCTTTGCGTCGAGGCTTGCCGACCGCGTCCGAGTCTGGGCCCAGGCCCGCAACTCCTTGACCCGATCTTCGTAGGTGTCATAGAGGGGCACCGATTCGGAAATCGCATTGGCGATGTCGTTGTCCTGGAGGTCTCGGTGAGCCGCGAATGCCGAGTAGAGCCCCGCTCCCACGACCTGCTCGAGTTCCGCGCCGGAAAGACGCTCCGACGAAGCCGCGAGTCCGGCCAGGTCAAATTGTTTCGGGTCCCGGCCCCGAGCAGCGATATGAATCCCCAGAATTTCCTGCCGCTCTTCCTCTGTGGGGAGATCCACGAAGAAGAGTTCGTCGAAACGTCCACGGCGGAGGAGTTCAGGGGGCAGATTGGCGACATCGTTGGCCGTGGCGACGACGAAGACGGGGGCGGTCTTTTCCGCCATCCATGTGAGGAAGGAGCCGAGTACCCGAACGCCGTGGGAATCGGTCTCGCTGGTCGCGAAACCCTTTTCGATTTCATCGACCCACAGAACTGCGGGCGCAATCGACTCTGCCACGGCAACCGCCTCTCGAATCGCCGCTTCAGGACTGGCCGAATTTCCCGAGAAAACCGCAGCCAAATCCAATCGCAGCAACGGAAACTGCCATTCCCGGGCCACCGCTTTGGCCGAAAGCGATTTACCGCAGCCCTGAACGCCCAGCAGCAATAGACCGCGTGGAGCGGGAAGTCCGAACTCGAGGGCCTCGTCACCGAAGGCCTTCTGGCGCTCCCGAAGCCAACGCTTCAACTCGCCAAGGCCACCCACATCGCCCAGGTCCTGCTTTGAGTCATGGAAACTCAAGGCCGGGGTTCGCTGGAGGGCTTGGCGCTTCTCGCCCACTACCCGACTCACGGTCTCGTCATTCACCCCTCCGGCCAGGGCCACCGAGCGGCGCAGGACCCGAAGCGATTCCGCCGCCGTCAGCCCCAGAGCGCCGCGAACGCAGGCATCCAGCGCCTGGGCTTGCTCGGGATTCTTGGAAACGTCGATCGCCCGGCCGAAAAGCCGACGCAATTCCTCGGTGCCCGGAAGGGGAAGGCTGGCACGCCCGGCCTCCCGGCTCAATTCGAGGGGGAGGTCCACCAAGGGTCCGAGGATCACCACGCATTGCTTTCGTTGGGCAAGAACCGGCAGCATATCCCGTAGCCGTCGCACAGCCGCCGGATCGCCCGTTGCGAAGTGGGCATCGAGCAGCGCGAAAATTCCGGGCTCTTCGCGTTGCTCAAGCGCACGCAATCCCTCTTCGAGGCTCCCGCTCCCTTTGCCGGAATCACCCAGACCGGCAGCCACGCTCCATGTCAGCAACTCTCGCCGGTGGCGGCCGGCCACGCGCTCGAGAATCCGCAGGGCTCTCTCCTCTTCGAAACTCTCGAAGGCGATCAGTCGCCAGCCTGAGCTGACAAGGCTGGAAATTTCTTCGGCAAGATTCCGCGTCATCGCCGATCCGCCGTGATCCGGACCACTTCCTCAAAGGTCGTCGTCCCTTCGGCGAGGCAACGGATGGCGCTTTCTCTCAGACTCTCCATGCCCTCGATTCTTCCGGCCTCTGCGATCTCGTTGGCGTCGCGACCGCTGCGGATCAGCCCTTGAACTCGCTTACCGACATCGAGGAGTTCGAAAATTCCGATTCGGCCGTACAGCCCGGTATTTCGACACTCCGTACACCCTTGGCCGTAGCGAACCGGCAATCGCTCCCGGCGTTCCACGGGAATCTTGATCCCGAGTACGTCGATCTGGCTCGGTGTCAGCCAGCCATCGGCCCCACAATGCGGACAAATGCGTCGCACCAGTCTCTGGGCCAAGACGCCGCGCAGGACGCTGGAAAGAAGGAAGGGTTCGACCCCCAATTCGGTCAGCCGTGTCACCGCGCCCGCAGAGTCTCGGGTATGGACCGTTGAGAAAACCAGATGCCCGGTCAGTGCAGCCTGCACCGCCATGGCGGCGGTCTCTGCATCACGGATTTCGCCCACCATGATAATGTCAGGATCCTGACGCAAAATTGTCCGAAGCGCCCGAGCGAAGGTTACGTCAATCTGCGGTTGCACCTGCACCTGGCTGAAACGCGGGTCGATCAATTCGATGGGGTCTTCGACACTCGTAATGTTGATCTCGGGACCGGCCAGGTAGCGAAGGGTCGAGTACAGGGTTGTGGTCTTGCCCGAGCCCGTGGGTCCGGTCACCAGGACTAGACCACTGGGCGATGTGATCCAGGATTCAAAGCGTTCGCGCTCCACGTTCGTAAATCCCAGTTCGTGCAACTCCGCGAGAAGCACATTGGGGTCGAAGACCCGAATTACGATCTTCTCCCCATACGCGGTGGCCATGCTTGAAACCCGAAGTTCGACCTCTTGGTCGCCATTTTGCGTCTTGATGCGGCCGTCTTGGGGGCGCCGCCGCTCGGCGACGTCCATTCGGGCGAGAACCTTGATCCGCGAGGCGATAGCACCGTGGACACTCAACGGGAGTTGCTCGATATCGTGGAGAATTCCATCGATTCTAAAGCGAACCCCGGCCTCGTCCTGCTTGGGGTCCAGGTGGATGTCCGAGGCACGCTGGTCGAAGGCATATTTCAGCAGATAATCGACTGCCGCGATAACGTGCGCTTCGGTGGATGCCGAGAGTTCGTCCGTGCTCTGAAGTTCAACCAACTCGATCAGGGCCGTGGAGCGGCTTCCGCTCTCCAGTTCCTCGCTGGCGAGATGAACCTTCGAGCGAAAACCGTGGACGCGCTCGATGATCCCGACAATGTCCTTCTTACTCGCGATGACATATTGGACTGGCCGTCCCAAATTCGTTTCGATGGACTCGCGCAAAGCGCTATCGAAGGGATCGGCGATTGCCAGTTCCAGAACGTCATCGACTCGGCCCACGGGCACGACGACGTGCCGGTTCGCATAGGCGCGGGAAAAACTTCGGGTCACCAGATCGTTGTCGAGTTTTAGAGGGTCTAGTTTTCGGTAGGGGTACAGAGCGGCCTCGGCGACGCACTGGGCGATCGCTTCCTCGTTGAGCGCTCGCCGCGGTTCCTTGCCGTGGGCGAGGCCGGCCGTAGCCACAATCTCCGCGGGAGAAACGTCATAGCGAGCGGCGGCCTGGGAGCGAACCGAGCCCACCTTCTCCTTCAGCACCTGACTGCGCAGAGTCCTCTTCCGCGACTCGATCTCCTGGGCTCGGGCCGAATCGATGAGTCCCCCGCGCGCCAGAAGTTCGAGCAGTTCTTCAAGAGACAGGGGCGGGCGAAAGGTTTCCTGGCCGTCCAAGGAATCCGGCGCCGGGGACTCCGGGGCGGCGGGCTGGGATGTCTCAACCATGTGTTCAGTTCCTCGCCATCGAGACGGCCGCGCCGTCTCGGGGTCCACGGGGTTTTGGGCCTCCTGCCCGAACTCCCCACTTGCCTCATCGACAGTTTGCCATGAATCAGGAACTCTTGGGGGGGGCGGGGTTCTCTGTCCCCCCCCCAGTGTGATCTTCCCCGCGGGATACGTCCCGCCACACACGGACGTCTCCAGGCCGGACGGCTAGAGAGACCGTGTCTCCCTGAGCAATTTTGCGAGCCATCCCTCGCCCGGCTACGAGATGCGTCCGCAGGGAATGTCCCGCCCAGGCGATTCCCAGGGTTGTCAGGATGCCGTCCGAAGCGCACTCGGTCACGCGCCCCGTTCCGATGG
>DUCH01000243.1 GCA_012959865.1 Myxococcales bacterium
GCCGTCTGGACGAGGCCGTGGAGGCCACTGTCTCGGCGCCAACCTGGCCCGGCGCTCGGCTCGGGCGCTCTTTCGCGAACTGACGAGCCGGATCCAATTCATCGAGTCCACCGAAGATCCCGCCTGGATCCGCTCGTCCTTTGTCGTCGGGCTGAAGAGCCTGCCCATCCGCTACCGCATTCGCCCGGCAAGCTGAACTCCCTTTGACCTGCCGAGTCGCTGGGCCGGGCATGTTTCAGGCGACGCAGAAAAAATGTCGACCCTCGTGGAATCCCATCTTGGCCAGGGTTTCGCGAATTTCGCTTCGTGGAGCGAACCCCGCCACGCTGATCAGGAGGGGATGGCGGGGCAAGGAGGGAATTGCATCGGGGGCGACGACGGGCGCTCCGTGGATGCGTTTTCCCAACCGCCGGGGATGGACTTCGACGATATGGGACGGGCTCTTGCCGTGGGCGAGCAGGGCCTTGCGCAGGGCCCTGCCCGTGGAGCCATACCCCCAAAGCAGGTAGTGGTCCACTTGCTGCAGAGGTCCATCCGCAAGATGAGCGGCCTTGCACGCGGTGAAGCGCTCAAGCGCATATTCGGGAGCGCGGCGCGAGAGCCGGCTTGGGCTGTCCCGCCATCCCAGAAGCCGGCGAGGATGAACCGCTAGGGAGTGCCCGGCTCCGATCAGGCGAAGCACGAGGTCGTAGTCCTCGGGCCAGCCCATGGCGCGGTAGCCGAACTCTCGGAGGACTCGGGTGCGGACCATCAGGCTGGGGTGGGCGATGGGGCATTCGATATACGCATCGTTGCGAACCGACTCGGGGGTGCCGAGTTCGTTGAGCCACGCCTCGTAGCGGCGCCTTCCCGGGCTGAGCCCGCTTCGGGGGAAAATGCGGACGCGCGACCCCACCGCCGAGAGTTCGGGGTCGGCGTCAAGGAGCGCAAGTTGTTCGGCGAGGCGGTCCCGGTGCATCCAGTCATCGGCGTCCATGCGGGCGACCAGCGAGGCTCGGCAAAATTCCAGCCCCGCATTGAGGCTCGCTACCAAACCGCTTTTGGGCAGGGGAAGCAGGGTGAAGCGCGGGTCGTTGCGGGCGGCGGCTTCGACCTGTGCCCCGCCGCCATCCACCGAGCCGTCGTCAACGGCAATACATTCCCAGTTGGGTTCGGTCTGGCGCACGATACTGGCCAGACAAGTGGCCAGGGTCGGGGCGGCGTCGCGGAAGGGGAGCAGGATGGAGACCCGTGGCGCGCCGATTTCTTCGGCGACGGAGTCGGGCGGGCTCAGCGGGCGAAGATTGGACTCGACCACGCCGCGCCTTCGCCTTCGGTGACCACGCGCACGTAGTGGTACTCGCCCGGACGAAGCGCCGGGATTGTGCGATCGAGATTCAACTCGGTTTGCCCGTCTACGGGAATCGCCATGCTGACCCCGCTGCGTATCAGATCGACGCGCACGATGGGTTTGGGGGCGACGACCTCGATCTGCAGCCGCTGTTCGGTTGCTTCGGCGTTGAGCGCGACGTCGGTGAGGCTTCCCATCGGCATCCCATCGAGTTCGACCCACAGAAAAATACGGGCTCCGTTGGTCGCGTAGACCCGCCGTGCGCGCAGGGCTTCGAGGACGCTTTCGCGGGTCAGTTTCGGGGTGAAAATTCCCGCGAGACCGGCGCTCGCTCCGGCTTCGCGGATTCCGGGGTGGCCGTCATGGCTGTCGCCGCTGCCCAGAAAGCCCAGGCGATAACCCGCGTTGAGGGCGTCCCGCACGTAATTGCCCGGCACGGGGTTGTAGATGGGCAGCGGCGAGTCCGGAGCTTCGCTGCTTCCGTGCACCGAGACGATTTCGGTCAGGGGTTCGAGCACGGGGTCTGGGGGATAGAGCCAGTTCGTCGAAATGGGCCCCCCCGCCGAGTGGTGGGCGAAGGTCATGGCCGTCTGGCCCCGCAACGCATTCCAGAGCGCGTCCGGGGTTTCGTAGCGCGGATCCAAGCTCGAGTAGATCTCGCCCCGATCGCTGAAATAGAGGACGTGGCGGTGGCCGTGAAGCCAACTCGTCCACTCATAGCCGAGCAGCGTCACGAAGCGGCCGGGGGCGTCGAAGCGGCCTACGGCTTCGCGGATTTCCGTCCAGAAGGCGGGCTGGTTGTCCATGGCCTTCATTCCCCAATGGTCGTGGTCGGTGAGCGCCGCCACATCGAGGGCCGCGACATCCCGCGCGTAGGCAAAATACTGCGCGGGCGTGCCGGTGCCGTCGGAGAGTTGGGAATGTCCGTGAAGGTCGGCCCAGGCCAGAGCCGGGAGGCCCTCCCGGGCGATCAGCGGGTTGGAGGTCGCACCGAGTCCGGCGAGTTCTCCCTGGCCCCGGGCCTCGAGGCGGTAGATGCCGGGTTTCTCGATTTTGACTTCGATGGTTCGACTTCCCCCGAAGCTTCCCCCGAGTTCGATGACCGGTTCGATGACCGGCGCGAAAACGAGCCCCGGCGGTGGGTCGACGATGACGACGCTGCCCGACGCTACGGGGCTTCGGCTGCGATGAATATCCAGGGCCGACACCGTGAGTCTTACGGTTTGCCCCGGAACGGCGGTGGTGGGCAGAATCAAGCGGAGTTGGGCGGGAGGCCCGCCCACGATGTCGATGCGCGGAGAGTGCGCGATGAAGCCGCGAATGCCGTCGCCGTCGCCGTCCACCGCGATGTAAATGGGCGTCTGGTCTTCGGCGTAGCGATCGATGCGAACGCCCAGTTCGCCGGCCCCATAAATGAAGCGCAGAGTTTCACCCGGTTGGAGCGCTCGGCCGCGGAGCCACGCGATCAACATGCCCGGGCTTTGGTCGTCGAGTTCGATTTCGAGCCCGTCCGGGAGATCGAGCACTTCGGTAAATCCCGGGGCTTCGGGGAGGCTGGCCTGGGGGGGGTCCCATTCCCAGAAGGGAGAGGGCTGAAGAAAGATCGCCCCTCCTTCTGCGATGCCCAGTGGACCCGTCTCAAAGACGATCTCGATGCGCGCCCGGCGGCCAGCGACGTGGATCGTGTTTGACGCGACCCGCCAGGCGCGGCCGCCGCCGTCCGAGGGGGAGCGAGGCGCGGCCATGTCTTCTTGGAGCAGGGCCTCGGTTTCCAGTTTGGCGTCGGCGGAGAGTCCCGCGCTGAGATCGCCCAGCGAGGGGTCTCGGAGGTCCGAGGTCGCCGTGTCATCCGGCAGCAACGGGTTCTCTGGTCCTTGCCGATTCTCAGCGCCGCACCCCAGCGCCGCCAGTGCGATCGCCACCGCCAGCACAAACATCCAGGCCGCGGCGTTGAGAGGCGTTGAGGTTGTCGAGGGAAGGACAATTTTCATTTTCAGGACAAGGAGTTAGCACAGACCTGAGGTGAGGCACCGGGCGCCCGGATTCGCTATCCCCAGTCTCGCCGGTTCTTCGGTAGGATCGCTGCGTCGCAGCCCCGGTTTGCCCCCCTCACATCATTTCGCATCCACTCACACCCACATCACACCCCCCTCACACCCACATCACACCCCCCTCACACCATTGCATCCGCGCGGGAGAACGTTCGCTCATGGGAAGGTCGACAGGGAATCGGTTACCGGTCGTCACTCTGCTTCTGGCAGTTTTGATGATTGCCGGGTTCGCGGTATCGGGGATGGCCCCGGCGGGTGCGAGTCTTGAGGCCGAGCGGGCCCGGGAAGCGGCACAAGAATTCTATCATCGGCATCCCGATGTGACCCTTTCCGAGCGGGATCGTTCGCTTCTGGGCGCGAGATACGTCGAAGAAATTTTGGCCGCCCAAGAATTCAAAGCCGGTCGGCGCTCCACCACGCCGCCGCGACGGCGGGCGCGCATCCAGCAGCAGTTCGACGCTCTGGCCACCGCGGCCTTTCGAGCGCGCCAGGCCGCGGACCCGGCCTGGCGCTTCGGGGTGAACCCAGGGGATCGGGCAACTCGAGATTTTTTTGCATACGGGTTCTTTCACGACGCCGTGATGGGTTTTGTGATCTCGCTGGCTTTTCTTCTCATTGCGGGTATTGGGATCGAAGGCGCTTGGGGGTCGGGAGCCTTCGCACTCTTTTGCCTCGTGGCTCTTTTCTTTCCCGCTCTCGCCCACGCCGGCTTGGCGAACCCCGGCGGAGTTCCTTTCAGCGGAGCGAGCGGGCTCCTGGCAGCGCTTCTTGTCGCGTACTGGCTGCGGGGTTGGGGGGGGCGCCTGGCTCTGCCGGGTTGGATGCTGCTTCCGCTCTGGCTCTTCGCCGAGTACATCATTGTGCGCGGAGTCTGGCTGGACCGCGTGGGCGATCCGCCGATTTTTGCTCACGCTACGGGACTTGCCGTGGGGATTCTGGCCGCCGCCGGAGTCGGCATGCTGGGCTTGGAGCGCCGGCTTGCCGAGCGTGCGGGTCCGTCGCAATCGGCGTCCAACCCCGCTTTGGCGCTGGCCGCCCGAGCGATCGCCGAAGGCCAACTCGAGGCGGCGTGGAGCGCGCTCTCCAACGCTGCGGCGGAAAACCCCGAGGACGATGAACTGGTGCTGGCTTGGTGGGAACTGGCTTGCGAAGAGGGGAGGGCTGGCGAGGTTGTCGATCTCATTCTGCCCCGAATTGCCGAAGAGCTGCGAAGGGGCGACGGGGAAACGGCGATCGAATACTGGTTCGAAATCGTCCACCACGCGCCCGAAGTCGAGGTCGAAGCGCGCATCACGGCCCGCCTCGCCGAGGCGCTGATCGAGCGGGGTGACTCTGCCGGGGCGCGGGAAGCCCTTCGTCGGGCTGTCGAAGATACCCAGGGATTGACTACGGCCCTGGCTCAGCGCGTTGTCCGGAGCGCGCGCGAGTTGGATCCGAAGATCGCCCAGGCGGCCGCGGCGATCGCCCTGAAAGACCCGCAGCTCGATCCGGCTTCTCGCGAGGCTCTTGAGGCGCTGCTTGAAACCGGCGACCCCGGCGCGGAACTGACCCCCAGCCATGAAGACGAAGTGACCGATTCGGTCGACCCCGCTCCTCCGATTCTGGATCTCAACGATCGAATCCAGTCCGACGAGGAGGATCCGGAAGAGAGCCCTGGCGAGTTCGCGATGTCCGCTTCGGAAGAAGAGGACTCGACCATCGGCGAGGAAGAGCCGGATCCCCAGGAGATCGAGGATGCAACTTTTTCCGAGTTGGGGTTGGCCGAGGACGAAGAGCTGGCCCCGCCCGATGAAGCCGACGAAACCAGTCCGGGGTTCGGAACCATCGATCTTTCGGAGATCGACCCGGCCGCGCTTTCCATCGCGAGCCCCGAGGATGAAATCGAACTGGCCGCGCCGGAGCCGGTTGAAGGAGAGATGTCCGAACCGGGCGACGGCGAGGACGACTCCGGGGACTCTTTCCAGGACGATTCGGAGGATCTTGAATTCCTCGATCCGCTGGAACTTCTTTCGGAAGACGAATTCGAATCGGTCGCCGTTGAGACAGAGATCGTCGATCCCGATGCGCTCTCCGCGTCGAACCTCGCCGAAGTGGCCGAAGAGGCCGATGCCGGCGGCGACGTGCTGGCCGCGGGAGAGATCGTGTTGGACGAGGATGAGGACGAGACCCTCGCGCCCTCGGATGAAGAGGATCGGATCATCGAACTGACCGAGGAACTTCTGGTTGTCGAGGATGAGCCCCCGGCCGAATCCGTTTTCCGATCCGCCAAGGTGATCGAAGCCGTGCCCGTGGGCATCGGCGAGGATGTGCTCGAAGTCGAAATCGACGGACGAGGTGTCGGTCGCATCGCCTATCCCCGCATCGAAGCCTTGGCGGTCGCGGCGATTTCGGGCCTGTCGGCTCGGCCGGTTCTGGTGATGGATCTCGTTCTGAACTGGAAGGCCGATCCCGGCGAGCCCTTCAAGTTGATCCGGATCAAGGGCAATCTCTTTGATCCGCTCACCCTTGCCCCCGAAGCCGAGAGCCCGCTTCATGCCCTCAAGGAAATCATCGCGGCGATTGCCGACCGAAGCGGCGCCGAGTGTCTCCCCGACTCGGCCGCGGTCGCGGGAAATCCCTTTCGGCGTTTTCAGGATCTCGCCGAATACGAGCAAGCGATTTTGGGGGTTTCGAGCTAGTCGGGCTCGCCCGAACGCTCACGCAATTTCCAGACCAGCAATCCATCTTCGGCAATCAGGGGTTCGCCGAGTTGAGAACGGAGCGTCGCCAGGGTGGACGGGTCCGGCCGGGGCAGCAGTCCGCCATAGCGCAGGTGTCGTTCCATGAACGCCTCGGCTTGGGGGGCGAAGGGGCCGGGTCCCTGGGGCCCGTAGAGCCAGCGCCAATAGCGGGCGATTTCCTCGGCGATGTTCAGGTGAACCACCAGATAGTCGGCGTCAGAATCCGTTCGCCACTGGGGTCGCTGGAATGAGAGGTAGGGGCCGCTGGGAATGCGCGGAAATTCTCCCGGCAGGGGGACGACTGCCGTGGGGAGCCCGTGTTGCAGTTGGTAGTGGCGATAGAGGTGCCGAGTTCGGGTGGTGAGCGCCGGGACTTCGATCAGGCGCAGCCCCGCCCGCTCGGCTGCGGGTCGTGCGCTCAGTTCGCGGTAGAAGCCCGGCGTCTCGGGCCAGGGCGCGTCGAATGCCGGCAGCCTCAGCATGGAGAGGTAGGTGTTGGCGTGTTGTACGGGCCTGGGGTGCTGGGGCGCGAGGGGGCCGACGAACCCAAGCGTCAGGGCGATCGCCCCGCCCGCCAGGGGGACTGCGCTGGGCCCCGCCCGTTGTATGCGCTGGCTCCCCCGGCTCAAACCAAAACCCACCAATAAGCAGAGTGGCACCACGCTGGGCATCAGGTAGCGCGCATACGCGTATGCATCGCCATAGGGGCGGACCAGAGCGACGGCGAGGGGCGGGCCGAGGGCAGCGAATAGCAGCATTGCGTGGCGGCCCCCGGACTCCCGCAGCATGGCAACGGCGCCGGCGCCGGCGAGGATCGCCAAGGCGATCGCTCCGGTTCGGTTGCCGGTGATCAGGCTGGCCACGTCGAGGGGGCCCAAGCCGCCGTAGTACTCGGCCTGTGTTTTCTCGCTGAGAAATGCGATGAGCGATTCCCGCGCCGGCCAATAGGCGAGGGCGCAGATCACGCCGCCGAGAGCCAGCGCTGGGGCGAGTCGCCCAGCGGCTTGCCAGAATCGTCCGGGTGTGCGCTCGGATCGGGACAGGAGTGCGATCAGCGCCCCGGCATAGAGGGGCAGGACAAAACCCAATGCGGTGGGATGCGCCCAGGGGAGCAGCGCGGTCAGAGCGACGACATCCATCCCCGGCCGGGTCTTGCGGTTGGGCTCTCGCCTCGCTCCCTCGACATAGTTTTGGAGGCGGTCATAGAGGAGCAAGCAGAGCAAGGCGACCAGCGAATAGATCCGGGCGAAATGCGAGTAGAAGACGAGCAGGGGAGCTACGGCCACCAGGGCCGTGGCCGCAAGGGCTGCGGATTCCCCCACGTGTCGCCGGCCCACCGGATAGGCCAGGAAGAGGAGCGCGAGTCCGGCCACCCAGGCTGGCGCCCGAATGCTCCAATGGCCGTCGCCGAAAAGGTCCAGGAGTATCCGCTGGATGAGGGGCAGGGCGAGGCCGGCGCCGGTTGGGCTGAAGTGGCTCAGAATTTGGGGGTAGCCGCCGTGCATGTCGCTCAGGCTGTGCAGTTCATCGCCGAAGAGCAGGGCCGGCCCGACATCCATCAGCCGTAAAATCGAGCCCGCGCACAGGAAGCACCCGAGGAGGAGGCGGTTCGGGAGGGTTTCCGGAAGCCACTGCATTCGCGAAGTGTGCGTGCCGGGGCGACTCAACGTGGCCACCACGCTTGCAGCCCCGGGGAAGAATCCACGCTCGTCTCCTCTGGGCTTGGCGGGGGGGCGACGCGACCGAGTCTAGCTCCGATCCCCTCGACGAAGCAACGCCAAGGGCTGGCACGGAGTTTGCTCCACGGAGTGGACTCGAGAGCAGAGGGCAAAGGGGCCAGTGCCCGGCCAGCGCGGAACTCAGGAAGGAGGCGAAAGTGTCATCAGTCGATCGGCGTCAGCCCGGGTGGGGTGTGCGGGGGTTGGTCTTGATCCAGTGCTTTGTCCTGGGGGCGACCACGAGTTGTGCACCGGGGGGTGCATTCGTGCCGGAACCCGGAGTTCACGAATACCGGGCGCTCTTGATGCGCGATGTGCCCGAGGGGCGCGTCAATTTGGCGGGGGGAAACTTCCTCCACCGACGCGTGGATCTGTCCATTGACAGCCTGTTCGGTGTCCTCGAGGTGGGAGCGGTTTACAACTCCGCCAGTCGCGCGTGGCAGTGGCCGTTCGACATGACCTACGACGGCGAAAATTTCCTCGATGACAGCGGTGCGGTTCACGATCTCTCGCCGCTCGCGAGCGGCCAGGCCGTTCCGGGCACCCATTGGGTCAAGCTGGACGCCCAGAGCATCAAGACCAAGGGGGGACTGGTTCATCATTTTGACCCCGATTCGCATCGACTGGTGACGGTGACCGGAATCGATGGGGTTCGTCCTGCGCTGGTTTTCTCGTCGGCCTGGGTTGGAGGCGGCCTGCGGACCACCGGAGTTACCCAATGCCGGGTAGACAACATCTGCCGCTGGATCTATTCGATTGCATACGACGCCAACGGCTGCGTGTCGCGCATCCAGGACAAGGCGGGAAGGCGGGCTTATTTTCAGAACGACGCGCATTGTCGGCCTTGGATTGCGCGGGACGCTCTCGATGTCGCGCGGGATTGGCCGGGTCGTCGTTATGCCTACTCGGACGGGATTCTCACCTCGGTCACGAATTCGGAAGGCGAGCGCGTTGAGTATACCTACCGAGAGGGCCGACTCGTCGAGGTGAAGAGCCCGGGTGCCGAAGATCAGACCCTGGGTTTTGCCTACGGGTTTCAACCCGCCCGGGAACTCTTCTTCAGTGTGGTCTCCGATGCTCGTGGCGGGCTCAGCTTTTACCGATACGACGACGAGCAGCGGCTTCACGAGTTGCAGGATCCAGCCGGAGGACTCACTCGTTTCACCTGGTCCGGTCGAAGACCCTCGTCCCGGGTCGGGCCGGACGGAGCCCGGACGAATTGGGTATTCGAAGAGGACGATCCGATTCGCATCGAATTGCCTTCGGGCAACGTCATGCTCTACTCGTATGCGCCAGAAGCCCAGAATCGCGATCGACCCCGGCAGCGCCCGTTTTCCCAGATCACCGACTCATTGGGTCTCGTCGAAGAGCGAAGCTATGACGGTCGCGGCCATTTGCTCAGCGTCCGAACCGGCGCGGAAGATCTTTACTGGTTCTCCCACGACGAGGAGGGAATGCTCCGCCTCTTGACCGAGCCCAGCGGTGCGTCGACTTGGCACAATGACTACGGGGAGCACGGTCACGCCCAAAACATGATTCGCGGGTCGACGATGATTCATCGAGTTTTCGACGAGGTGGGGAATCTCGTGGAGGGCCCAGACAAGCGCATGCCGCTTGACCCAGGCCGCCCGGGAATCCGGAAAAGAAGCTTTGATCAAGATCGAAATCTTCTCTCGATTGAAATGACGGGGGTAGCCGACACCGAAGTCCCAGCCACGGAGCTCGGGGAAGTGAGTTTTGCTTATCGAAGCGACGGAAAAATTGCAGAAATCCAGCGCCCCTACGGCGGCGATTCGATTTTTGAGTACGACGGAACCGGTCGCCTGACCGAGCGGCGCGACAAGGTGGATGGAGAGTGGCAGGCCCAGACCTACGAGTACTCGCAGGGGGGTGACATTTTCGCCGTTGAACTGCCCAATGGGATGCGGAGCGAAGCGGTCTACGACATTTTGGGACGGCCGACTCGGCTCAGTTACCTGCGCTCGGGGGTGACCGAGCAGACCGTGGATTTGGCCTGGAGTGGGGGCAGGCTGCAGTCGTTGTTGGATAGCCGAAGACCCGGCGCGGAATCCTTCGGCTATGACTCCGGGGGGCGTAGGATCTCGGTTCAGTTCCCGGAAGGTGAAGTGCTCGAACGCGAGTTTGATTTGCGATCCCGGGAGGTCACCCGGCGCTACCGAATGGCCCCTGGAGCCCCTCCCCTCCGAACGATTGATTTTGCATACGATCTCGCCAACCGCCAGACCCGAATTTCCGATCAGGGCGAAGTCATTCTGCACCGTAGCTTTGAGCAGGACCGTCTTGCGGAAATCACCTATGGAAATGGGTTGATCCAGTCGCTCGAATACGCGCCGGAGTCGAGCCTCCTCAAGGCCATCGCTCTTGTGGACGGTGCGGGCTGGACGATTGCCTCGACGGAAATCGACTGGACCGAATGTCGATCGGTCGCCTATTGCATCCAGGTGTCGACGACGATCGACTCGGTCACGGGCGGGCCGGTGGATTATCTGTCCGTCGATGAGAATTATGTGATGGGTCCCCGGCCCGAATCAACATCGACGGAAGGGACCCCCGGGGCCCGCTTGGGATTCTGGAGCCAGACATTTTACACTGGCGCACCCTCGTCGCGGGAGCACCACTATTTGTTCGATGTCCTGGGCAATTGGCTAGGGGCTTTCGAGGGCGGAGATTGGACCAGTCATTTCATTTACAACGTCGAGAGAAATCGGCTGCTGAGTTCGGATCGTCATGGGCATCACGAGTACGAGTGGGACGAAGCCGGTTTTATGACAACGCGAGACGGGGTTTCTTTTTCCTGGAACGCTGCGGGCTTGTTGACCGGCATCGGTGATTCGGTGGAGTTGGAACTGGACACTCTTGGGCGACCGATACTCATTCGTCTGCCCGAAGGGATTTCCCGCCCGCTCTTCGGCGGAATGGTCGGAGGGGATGCGAATCGACAGCCGGTGTCGCTGGATCTCGGCGAAGTTAAAATTCGCTTGGAGGGCGGCGACCGCATCTATCGGCATCATGATTTCCGAGGAAATGTGCAGATGGTTTCCGACGACGAGCGCCGAATCCTGGAGTTCTACACCTATTCTCCGTTCGGTGTCGAGAGCCAGTTCGGCGAGGGGCTGGACACAAAGACTTTTGCCCAGGGACAACGATTGGACGATTTTCTGGTCCTTGGTTCCCGAGTCTACGACCCGGAGACGGGCCGTTTTATTTCTCCGGACCCGGTCTATCACCCGATCAATCAGTTTGCCTACACGCTGGGCAATCCCCTGACCTTCTGGGATCCGGGAGGGCAAACCGCCGAGGTGAGCCCCATGAACAACCCGATCGAAATGGCCGAGAGGGCCGCAAGTGTGGCCGGATCGATGGGGGCGGTTCTGTTGGCGGGGGGTTCGAATTTCACCAGTCTGCCGCTGACGCTCCTTGGCGTCGGCTTCTTGGTGATCTCTGCGCTGAGTCGTCTAGTCGTGGTGTACTACCAGTTCTTGGTCGCCAAGGGGCACGTCACCATCGAGGACTTGTCCACGGTGGGCGGAACAGAGGGACTCGAAGCGCCGCAATCCGCGCAGAGCGTGATGGGCTCCGATTTGGTCGCGTGCTCGCCTCTCGCTCTGAGCACGAATCGATCCAGTCCGTGGGTGGGTGGTCCCCTGCAGATGTTGCTGGCCGGGCTTCTGATGACCTGGCTTCGCCGGCGTCGGCGCTAGAAAAAACTCCTGGACGAGCATTCGCGATACCACTCTGGACTTCAACCGGGGCCTAGGGACAACCGGCTCAAATGCCGCTCCCCTCGATAATCGGCGTGTTGGTCCATCGGCCATTTTTCATGCGGTACCAGCCGGCCGCGGCAAGGCTGCCGCCGTCGCAATGGATCGTGGTTCCGGTAACCCATTCCGAGAGCGAACTGGCCAGAAATACAGCACAACCCGCGGTATCACTGGGACGACCGAAGCGTCCGAGGGGGATCCAGTGCGGGATATGCGCCTCGTTCTCGGGCTTGATCCAGCGCGAGGGTTGAATCGACTCGGATTCGGTTGTTTCTGGAGCGATGCTGTTGACACGGATTCCGCTCGGTCCGAGTTCCAGCGCAAGGCTCTTGGTAAAACCCTCGATGCCCAGCTTGAATGCGGCATAGGGGACGATATTGGGGAGTCCGCGATAGCCTTCAATTGACGAAATGCTGATGATGCTTCCGCCATTCCCCGAGCGTTTGAGTAGGGGGATTGCTTCCCGGGTGCAGATCATCACGTGGCGTAGCAGGATGCCGAAGAGATCATCGATGTTCGTATCGCTCATTTCTTCGAAGGGCTTGATGAGGCGCAAGGTGTCGCCCACGTTGTTGACGAGAATGTCGAGCCTGTGCGCGCGACTTTCGACTCGTTCCATCAGGGCCCGGACGGATTTCGTTTGAGTGACATCGCATTCCACAGCCTCAATGGAATTTCCCGAGGCCCTGGAAATTTCGTTGAGTTTGGACACGGATTCGGCGTTTGAGTCGGCGACGGTCACCCGAGCCCCGAGTTGGGCGAAACTCTCTGCGATCCCCCTGCCGATGCCCCCAGCCCCTCCAGTTATGATGGCAACTTTTCCTTCCAACGAGATGGAGTTCATGGGCGCGTCTCCGATCGAATTGATCCGGTTGTCGGGCGAGTTTCTTGGCTCTTGGCGGGAAAGGGCTTGTCAGATGTGGGCGAGACAAAGTGCCCTTTTGGGCGGTTGCTGGCGGTCAAGAAGCGCCGGTCTGGGGCCCGGCCCCGAGAATTCTTCCCGCCACGGCATCGAGCATCTGGACTCTTTGGGCATTGAGTTTTCCGTGGGTGATGAGGGTCCCATCGAGCGCGCGATCATCGCCCGAAGGGCACACGGCGGGTCTTTGCTGCATCCGGGGAACCACCCTGCGGATCAGGCTCTGGGCGCTCTGAACATTTTTCCGCATGACGGCGAGGATCGAGTCGACATCGACATTGTCGTGGCCCGGATGCCAGCAGTCGTAGTCGGTCACCATGGCGACGCTGCAATAGGGAATCTCGGCTTCACGGGCCAGCTTGGCCTCGGGCATGTTGGTCATTCCGATCACATCGCAGCCCCATTGACGGTAGAGTTCGGATTCTGCCAGCGTGGAAAACTGCGGGCCCTCCATGGCGAGATAGGTCCCGCCCCGGTGCACGGGGATGCCCTCTTCGCGGCAGGCTTCTTCGCACCAATCGCCCAGTCGCGGGTTCACCGGGTGGGCGACGGATACGTGGGCGACGATTTCGTTTTCGAAGAAGGTTTTTTTTCGGGCAAAGGTTCGGTCGATGAATTGGTCGACGATGACGTAGGTACCCGGCGGTAGTTCCTCGCGGAAGGAACCCACCGAAGAAAGGGAGAGAATATCGGTCACTCCGGCCCGCTTGAGAGCGTCAATATTTGCCCGATAATCAATCGCCGACGGGCTGAGTTGGTGATTTCGCCCGTGCCGGGGCAGTAGGGCGAGGGGAATTCCTTCGCTTTCCCCGAAGAGAATCTTGTCGGAGGGTTCTCCCCAGGGACTCTCAATCCGTCGCCACTCGGCGTTTTCCAGATTGCCAACGTCGTAGAGTCCGCTGCCCCCGATAATTCCGAGAAGCGGGGCGGGATGGGTATCAGACATGGTTTCGGGTCCTTGTGGGTACTGGCAGAAAGTTGCGAGTCGCTGGAGCCTCCCCCTTCTCCCGCTCGACGGGAGTGCGCCCTTACCGCGATGATGGCCGTCCGAGATTGTTCAGGCAAGCCTCCTGGGCGAAGAAGAGTGTGTGTCGAAGCCAGTCGTCGTATGTTCGTGGGCGCACCGCTTGCGCTCGCCGATGAGCCGAGCCCAAAAGTCCGAAAAAAAGGAGAGCGATATGCGTCTGGGGATCAACGGAACGGGTCTGGTCCAGAAGGCCTCGGTTCAGGCGATCGTCGACCACGCCCGCCGCGCCCAGGAGGACGGATTCAGCAGTTACTGGCTCGCCGAGCATCCCACCGGGGGTCTGGATGCCATCACGGTGCTCAGCCTGGTGGGACAGACGGTCCCAAAGATTGAACTGGGAACCGCGATCGTTCCCACCTATCCGCGGCATCCCATGGCGTTGGCCGGGCAGGCATTGACCGCTCATAGCGTTCTGCCCGGGCGTTTTACCCTGGGCATTGGTCTTTCCCATGCGCCCATGATGGCGCAACTGGGGATCGGATTCGAAAAGCCCATTCGGCACCTTCGGGAATTTCTTTCAGTCTTGGTGCCACTTTTGAGTGAGGGGCGGGTGGCGTTTGAAGGCGAAACGATCGCCTGCACGGCCGAGGTCTTTGGTCCGCCGGCGGAACCCTGTCGGGTTGTAGTGGCTGCATTGGGGCCTCAGGCCTTAAAGGTTGCTGGCGCACGAACTTCGGGGACGACCCTGGCCTGGGTAGGCCCGAAGACGATTCGTGAACACATCGTGCCGCGAATCAGCGAGGCCGCCGAGATCGCAGGGCGAGAGCCGCCTCGAATCATCGCAACGCTTCCCGTCTGCGTCACCGACGAAGAGGAGGTCGTTCGCGGACTCGTGGCTCAGGGGCTCTCCATGTACGCAAAGCTGCCCTCCTATCGCGCCATGTTCGAACGCGAAGGGGTGAAGGGTCCCGGCGATCTAGTCTTGGCGGGGAACGAGGATCGCGTTGGAAGCGCCCTGGACGAACTGGTCCGCGCCGGAGTGACTGATTTCGCGGCCTCCGAATTCGTTCGCAACAGCGATGAATTCGAGCGAACACGGAGCTTCTTAAAGTCCGCCCTTGAAGCGTCCTGACCCGTCCTTTGCCAAGTCCTGACCCGTCAGGGCCGAATGTGCCGTCTGAAGCAGTATTGGCGGCACGACAGACCTTTGTGCTCTTGCTCAGCCCAGGCGTTGGAAGGGTTCGATCAGCCAACAGTTCTGCGATTGGACTCAGGGATGCTTCCAACATGGGCCAAGATCCTCCTCCAATGCGCAAATGCGCAATTGAGCGGCGCTGTGGGAAGTGGGGCTCCGTTCGTCAGTCGACGATCACACCATCGTTGATGTCGATTGCGTCTTCACCGGATTTGGGATGTGGCGAGAATATTGCGTTGTCGTGAAAGAGATCGTCGAATTGATAGAAGACCTGTGCGGACGCGCGTGGCGCTTCGATCATCGCGTTCAACGACTCTCCCGGCCTAATCGGCTTGCCATGTGCGTAAGTTTGGTCCGCCCAGTAGCCTTCGCTGGGGTCATCGGCGTTGTTGAACAGCGTTCCGTTGTTGGGGTTGATCCACCAAAAGGATTTCCAGGTACCGGTGGGAGGAATGATGTCTCCGGCGCGCGGGTTACCCTGGGCAGGATTGCGGAGAAAGGGTGGAAAACGCAGCTCGGTTGGATGGTCGGGAAGACCATTGACACCCTGTAGCGGTGGCGGCGGCCAGTTGAGCGCGCCCGTTGGATTGAAAGTAGCCACGTCCGCCGAGCAGAAACCGGGCGCGTCTCCTGGACAAAACTGCGCTGTCCCCATGCCTTCGGTCGTTTGCCCAATCACCAGACCCGGGAGCCCATCGGCATCTCGCAATGGCTGCGGTGCCGGGTTTTCCGTATCCGCGATGATGAAAGGGGGTGGACTAAATCGAAAGTCCCCGCCTCGAGCCGCCTCGGTCCACTGATAGCCGAAGAAGGTCTCCCCGAAGCCACCCTGAAAGGGCTTCAGCTCGTTTCGATCTTCAGGGCGTGAAAAGACGTTTTGTTGCTGAAGAATGTCGAAGTGCGGCCTAAAACCCCAGCCTGCGCGCCATTGCATTTCGGCAACTTTGGGAATGCCATACGTGCCCTTGAAATTCATGATCTCCAAACTGTGGCTCCCCGCATGACCACGATCCGCGATGTCGTGGTGGAGGCGTGGGCCGAAGTCGACGTTGCGAAAATAGTGAGAATGGTTGTCGAGATTGATCAGCTTTACCGAGAAGCGATCCCCCTGGTTCCATCCTTCGATCGAGGAGCCTTCCGGACCTTCCCCATACATCTCATTGTTCAGATACACCGCAACGGATCGGTAGGGTCCGAATGAACCCTCCGGGATCCCTTCAGCGCGAAGTACATCCAGGGCCTCCGGTGGGAGCTGAAGCTGGTCGCCTGCTAGGTCGGCCCAGTCTTCCCATGTACCTCGCGGGCCGACGTCATCGCGTGTCATTGACTCTTGGACGGACCTAGGGCTGGCCCCGTTCAGGACGGCAGAAGCCAACTCATACATTTTCTTTTCGGGCGCAGCGGCGCCGATTCCATCGAGAGTGAGCTCCGTCCGATTACGATAGGCGTAACTCATCCCCTGGCTGTCGAGTTCAACCTCACCCGTGTGTGCGTTGACCGTTTCGAAGATCGGCTGGAGGAACTGGATCCGAGGCGGATGTTCGCGCCACCCCCATGTATAGACCCCTCGAATATGTTCCAGAGGAGGCAGCGCCATCGTGAATTCCAACACTTCCCCACCGGAAAAGGGGATCCAGACGCTGTCGAAACCTTTGAAGGGGAATTGCACACTCCCGGGTAATTTGTGGTCGAGCATGACCACAGTCGGCGAAAATTCCTCTCGAACCGTGGAGTAAATGCGATAGTTCACTCGGAAGGTATCCGCCCGGCTCGCTTCAACCGGAATTCTTAGGAGGAAGGTGTCGGAGTCGATCTGCCCGTCGTAGTAGAACATGCTGACGTTGACCTCCCAGATCTTGACCTCTTGGCCGTCGATCCCCGGTTCCGTCAGGCCGGTATCTCGGAGTCGCTTCATCTTGTACTCCCCTTCGACGTGATCGGGGACGTATGCTCCTCGGTGAAAATTGAGCATCGAGTATCCGTCGTAGATCCGGCCCTCCGTCGTACCCATCAGGATGTCCATCAGGTCCGTGGCCTCGGCTCTCATCTGCTCCGGCCGGTTGCGCTCTGCGGCCTTGAGGATTCGCTTCAGGGACCTCTCCATGTCGTTATTCGGACTGCCGACACGGCGGATGGGATGGCCCAGGAG
Organism: Myxococcales bacterium; assembly: GCA_012959865.1. GTDB lineage: Bacteria > Myxococcota_A > UBA9160 > UBA9160 > UBA4427 > JAZXM01. The sequence continues at coordinate 16,832 of DUCH01000243.1, forward strand.
ACTCTGGCTTCCCCGTGCCGAACGCCGGACCAAACCGCCGACGACATTTTTAAAATTGCCACCTGCGACCTGATCCGTATGGGGGATCCGACGTTCTTCGCCGTCGGCGGTGGTCAGTGCGGGTTCAAGAACCCCGGGCGCGTTCGGGTCAACCACTACGAGTCTTACGGCCGTTGCGGCTGAGAGCACGCAAAGGCTGGCAATAAGGAACGCCGCGCCCGCCGTAGCGATTACTGGATTTCCGTTATTGCTATTGCCGGATTCTCTGATTCCTCGATACCGAGTCTTCATGACCCCCTCTTTTTCTCCACTCTCTTCTTTTCCTTCTCTCCCCTCCGTTCCCTTCTTTTTTCTCCCTCTTCTTTCTCCCCCTTCTTTCTTTCTTCTCCGGATTGTGAAACTACGGATTGTGAAATTACACGGTCTTTCGGACACACTCTTTCGAGTGGTTCGAAGCCGGTTCGGCCGGGTTCTCGGTTGCCTCTTCCTCGTGTCGCCTAGACTTTTCTTCCGAAGAGCTGCGGTCGCTTTGCGTATGTGTTGATCCTTATATGCACTTTACATGCAGTCGATTTAGAATTTATGAAGAGGGGGGGCGTTCGGTGCTGACCCGAGCGGTCTTTCCGGTCAAGGGTGAGTTGAGCTCTTGTTGGAGTGCATTCTTAAATCCCGATCGCGATTGCTTATGTGCGGTGGGAGTTGCCTATGAGTTCCGACCCGACTGAGCGCCGGATAACGGATAGACAGTCCGACCTCGGATATTCTCCGGCCCCCGGCCCCCGGCCCCCGGCAGCAAGAATTCGAGCAGCCTCGAAAGTTCCGCGACTCCCATGGGCCGCGACATACTCACCGTTGGCGCCGCCTGTAGAGAATGCGAAGCCCGAGAATTCCGGCCAGGAGTTGAGCCGCCAGGGCGGCTTCAGGCACGTAGATGACTTCCAGGTCGTCGACGTCGAGTTCCGTGGGGCCTGAGTCTCCCGAACAATTTTCAGTACTCAGATAGGGACGCAGGGTATTGTCACCAAGGCTTCCCCCCGAGCTCGCGCTCGCCATCGTTGCACCATCCAAAGTGAGATAGAAGTCCGGCCCGACTTTCTTGAGACCGATTTCGCGGTCGGCGCCCGTCGCGATCGAGCCGCCCGGTGTCACGCTGACATTGTCTCCTTCCGTGATGCGCAATTCGAGGTCGAGACCGCCCGATTTCTCGAGCAGACAGGCTTCAGCTCGGGAAAAGTAGTCGGTGTCCGAAACGATGCCGATGCAGCTGGTTCCTGCTGCGCCCGCATCGAGATTGGCCGTCATCCAGAGGTCGACCGCATTCACCGTGGTAAATCCAACCAGACTCGCCGTTTGGCAGAGATCGCCTGGCAGTGGCTGCTGAAGATCGAAAAGCAGGCGACCGTTGGCCTGGTTGACCGAAGAGACCGCGAGCTCCGAGGCCAGTCCCTCGCTCCAGCGCATCTCGAAGGACTCGACGAACGAGTCGCCGAAGAGAAGGTCGGGAACTCCGTTGATTCCAGGGGGCGTGTCCTGTGCATCTTGAAAGTCCGTCGCCGCATTGAATTCTGCGAGATCCGTCATGCCGTCGCCGTCGGTATCGTTTGCGGGGTCGACTGCGCCGTGAAGCGACTCGAACGCGTTCGAAATGCCATCCGCATCGGAATCCGGCAACAGATTGAAGTCGGTCAAGACCTGGACTCTTTGCGAGACGAAAGCGATCGACCCGTCGCCATCGGTCGCCGAAAAGGCCACGGTGGGCGTCCCTGCTGTGGTAAAAACGTGCGTCGGTGACGAAAGTGTAGAAACGGGCGAGGCGTCTCCGAAATTCCATCCGATTCCGGCGAGCCCGTCGTAGGGAGTGGGAACGTTTTCGCTGAACGCGACAGTGTGGGGCAGGGGGCCTCGGTTTCGATTGAGGGTAAAGCTGGCCTGGGGAACCGTATCGGTCACGGTTACGAAGAAGGAGTCGGTGGCGGGCGCGCCAATGGTGTCATGCACATCGACCCGGACTTCATAGATTCCGTCTTGGGCCCATTGATGAGAAACGTTGGTCCCCACGGCGGAGCCCGCGTCGCCGAACGTCCACCCGTAGTCGGTGATGGCCCCGTAGGGGCTCGAGGCGGCGGCCGAGAGATGGAGGACGTCGCCCTCGGGAAGCGGTCCGGAGCCGACGATGGTCACCAGGGGAATGTCACCGAGAACCGTCACGGTCCGGACGTCGGTTCCGAGATCGGCCATGGCGCCATTGGATACGGTAAGAGTCACCGGCCAGGTGCCGGGGAGCGAAAACGTCACCGGCCCGGGGGTTTTGGCGGAACTATTGGCTGCGCCCCCTCCGAAATCCCAGCCGTAGGACAGGGGACCCAGGGTGGCCGAGCCCAGTTCGGTGATGATCGAAGTGAAGTTGACAGCGCCACCGGGATAGACTCGCGCGTTGGCAACCGGCGTGCGGATATTCGCGTAGCGAAGGCAATCGTCGCCGATGGCATCCTTGTTCGAGTCGGTCTGGAGGCTATTCGCAAAGTTCAGGCAATTGTCCAGGGAATTGACCACGCCGTCCCCGTCATCATCGCCCTCGAGTTCGATCTGGGAAACGCAGAGGTTCTCCGGGTCGCTGAGGCAGGGATCGAGGGAATCCGGGAATCCGTCTCCGTCCGAATCCAAGGCCAGCGGATTCCCGCTCTGATCGGCATGGGCCGCGAGTTCCGTTGCATTCCACAGTCCGTCGCCATCGGCGTCACCGGCGGGATCCAGAAGCGCCGCCTGCTCGGCTGGCGTCATGGCGGCCAGGGTTCCCGGCGACGCCAGGACGTAGAGCTTCGCCAGGTAGGCACCCAGGAAATCGTCGTCGGCGGGATCGCCTTGGACCAGGGCGGCCGTGGCTTTCTCCGTTGTCGACTGAGACGCGGGGGGTGCATTCACCGGGGCAGGGATCGTTCCCGGATCGGCGAAATACCCGAGTACCTGGGTTCGGAAGCCGCTGAGTTCCCCACCCGGGGCGACCAGGGGGGAGTAATCAGCGAGAAGGTCCAGCCAATTTCGCCCCGAGGCGGCAAGCGTCTCATCCAGGGCGGAGACCGCGGCGGGGGCAGCAATCGCTTCGGGATTTCCCAACAAAATTTCTGCGCCGGAGCTGAGTTCGCTGTGCCAGCCGATGGCGGCCTCGAGGAGTGCGAGCCCGAGTCCGGTTGTGGGGTCGATTTGAAGACTGATCGGCTTGAGAACGTTGGCCGCGAGATAGTTTCGGTATCCGATGAGCCAGATGGCAGGATCCGTCCAGGACAGATCGTTGCCCTGGCTGATTTCTGTTGCCAGGTAGAGGTTGTAGGCGGCTGGAGTCAGGTCCAGGCTTCCCGGGAGCCACGCCTTGGCGACCCAAATCCCGGGATCACCGCCCAGAGTCAGCTCATCTTGGACGCGCACGATCGATCCGCTCCCGCCCGGAATTCGAATGGCCGGAAGTTGTCCGGTAGCCAGGGCCGCCGCGGAGGTCGAAGCGCGCAACCATGGCGCCAAGTCCGCCTCACTCGAAAGCTGGGCCGCCGTGATCGCCGCCGCATCGGGGAGAGCGAGTTGGTCGAAGAAAACCTGCCAGAAGGGATCGACTACGGTCAGCCGGCGGATCAGTGGCCGGAGGGTCGTCTGTGCAGGATCTGACCAGACGTTGCCCGACAGTATGTATTCGATCTCGCTGAGGCGACGCGCCACTGGGGTGGAACTCCAAGGGTATTTTGGCTTGCAAGTATCGCCGATGTTGTCGCCGTCGGTATCCACGAACTCGCTCAATTCATTGGGCAGAGTCCCGCGCAGGGTTTCATCCCAGGTCGACCAGCCGTCGCAATCCGGGTCGTTGGCAAGGTTCGTGGGGTGATCCGCCGGATCGTTGGGATCCGTACCCCGGAGAATCTCGTCGAAGTCTGAAGTCCCGTCGCCGTCTCGGTCCGCATGGGCGTCCGCGGCCAGGGGATTCAACCCGTTGGCAATTTCCCAGGCATCGGGGAGCCCGTCTTCGTCGGTGTCCCGCATGGCGTTGGGGTTGTCGAGGGTATAGGTCGCGGAGGTGGGCGCCGTCGCGAATCCGTTGCCCTGCTCCACGTGAAATAGGACCTCGTGGGATCCCGCGGCATGGAGGAAAAATTCCGCCCGGTCGGCGGTCTTCTTGTGCAGTTGGCCACCATTGACCGACCAGTGGATGACCAAGTCGTTTTGATTATTCAGGCCGCCGACCGCCGATATTTCCACGGCGATGGTTTCGGAATAAAGACCCGGCTTGGGCTCGATCCCGTGACTGGGCTGATTGGGATTGTTCGGATTGCTGATGGCCGCGCTCAGCCCCTTCAAGGAAATTCCCTTGAGCCCGCCCGCCAGGGGCGGGGCGCTCTCGGACATTTGATTGACGAGGACGCCGCCCACGGGCGTGCCGGGCAGGGGCACGTTTACCGTGCCGACTGTTTCCACGTCGATCTGGGCGCTGAGCTGGCCTGCGGTTGCCGCCGTTGTCCAATTCCCCTCGCCGACATTGAAGGTCCCCGTCGTTGCGCCGTTTTCGTCGAGGAGCCAGACATCGCTCGTCTGCCCCAGGAAAAGTGCGCTGGGTTCTGCGGAAGCGTTGGTGTAGGGACCGGCGAGAATGCCGAGGCATACCCAACCGATCCAGAGCGTACGGATCCCGAATTGAATCTTCATTGGTTTGCCTCCCTAGATGTCACCCAACCGGTGGTGCGGTCGCCGAGGATCTCGCCCCGGTCGGTGAAATAGACGAATTGATATCGGTACTCGAGCCCCACCTCATGGGGGCTTCGGTCTGTCCAGATCAAGGCTTGCTTGTTCGGCTGGAAAGAAGAGCTGCCGGCGAAGTGGACGAACTCGATGAAGGGATCTTCAAGCGTTCCCCTGATCGTGGGCAGTGCGCCGGCGGATGTTTCATCTTTGTTCCAGCAATGGACTCGGTCCACCAGAGGCGAGACCTGGTGAAATTCGGTCGGGTGGTCGTCGAGCGAATCCTTGCGTGACTGCCTGTAGGCGACGAAGCCAAGGCGCGGCGCCACCGCTTTTTCAAGATTGGAGCAGAAGTAGTCTTCGGTGCTCGAGAGGAGGGGTGCGATACAGGGTTGGTCGTTCCCGTTGCCGTCCTTCCCAAGGCAAGCCGTGGGCAGATGTTGGAGAGGGAACTCTGCATTCGGAGTGAACTCGCCGATCACCACCGCCGGAAGGCCTTCGAGGGGGAGATAGGTCGCCGCAAGGTTTTCGATGTTCCCGGGCGTCGGAATCGCTGGCCAGGGGAGATACACGGGATAGACCTGCCCGGGCGGAAGCCGAAGGCTGCAGAGTTCGGCCGACCACTCGGAGGATCCGCTGGTGGTTTCGCCTCCGATGGAGCGGGCCTTGAAACACCACTCTTGGCTGGCGTCGTTCGGGTTGAGCGAGCTGCCGAGATCGACCCCACCAAAAGTCATCGGGCCGTCCTGGGCCGTTATCCCCGCGTGGGGGAAGAAGTGGGCGCCGCCGCTATTGTCGTCGGTCCGCCGCCATTGAAGCAGTGTCCCCACCACGGACTGCTCGGGGGGAAGCCACTCGAGGCTGGCCTTGTTGGCGCCGAAAATCATCGCGATCGGCTGGGAGGGTGCGATGGCCGTTTTGCCGAGAAGCGAGAAACAGGGCAGGTGGAGCGGGGCCGAGAGGACATTGTTTTCGTTCTGCAGGGCGACAGAAAGGCAGATCGAATCGCCGCCCGAAGAACTCACGTCGAGCTTCAGCGGTGTCGGCTCGCAATGGGTCTTCCATTTGAACGATTTGTCGCCCAGGCGGCGATAGACGCTGATGCATGCCTTGGGGGCCTCCGGTGCGGGCTGGCAGACCGGGGCCTCGACCAGCGTTTCCCCAGGCTGGATCGAAATCAAGCGCCTATCCCTGCAGCTCTCTTCCAGGTAGGCGTTCTCGATCGGGCATGAGTTGAAACCGGCCGGATAAAGCGCGGTGTAGGGTTGGCTGGATGTGTCCAGTAGGGTTCCGTCGTTCGAGTGGAACTCGACAGAGCTCTCGAGGCCCGAGCAGTTCTCAACGAGTTGCTCGCAGCTGATCGAGGCCGCGTCGACGCCGCGCTTGCCGTCGGGCAAGGTCACGATGGGATGCTCCACCTCGAAGGCACTTCCCGTGAAAGGGTTGCTGCAGCCAACGCGGATGAAATCGGCGCGCGCGCCCGGGGTGCGGTCCTCGGCGAAAGGCAGGCTGGCATCGGCGGTGGCCAGGTGGTCGGCACGGAGCGCGCACTCACGCTTTCCGCAGATGATATCGCCGCGGTTCGGACGCGTCCGATCGGGGAAGAAGGCCCGAACAGGGGCTGAGAGCGGGCTGAAATTTCGCTCGGCATCCACGGCGACGACCGTGTACCAGAAGACCCCACCGCGGTGCGAGTTCCCGGCGGGCCCTTGGGGATCGGTATCCCGCCACCGGATCTGTCGACGTCCATCGGCTGCGGTCGTGAAGCTCCAGTCCGCAGTTGCGCTGGGGCTTGCATCCAGATCGATCTCGAAAACCTCGGTCGAACCGATCTTGTCGACTGCTGCCCGGTAGTCGAGAGCGGCTTCGGGGAACGCATTGGCGTCGCATGCCGTTCCCGGAGTCGTCAGTCCGCTCGGCGGGCCGGGAAGCGCCGTTCGCTCGACCAGATCGCCACGGCCATCGCCATCGCTGTCCACGAAAGCCTTCGCGGCCTCGGGCGAATCGAAGCGGTAAACGATGTACTTCTGGACATCGAGATCGACTTCCTGGTTGTCGGGGCCCGAGCAATCCGCCTCGCCCGGGGCGTAGATCAGTTTCTTGTCGAAGCGGGCGGTCGCGAGGTTGCAGTAATTGTGAGCGTGGGTGTGATCGGCATAGTAGTTGCGCGCGTCCACGTGGTCCCACACCAGTTCAAAACTGCCGCCGAGATCGGGACCGGGGTTTTCGTAGGCGCTGTCGCGGACGGTTCGGAAGTCCCAGGGCGCCGGGGGAGCCACGCGGTCGGGGACCTGAACCACAATCTCCGCGGTATCGCCGTAATTGCCCGAAAAATCCCGCGCGACCAGGTAATAGTTCCGCTTGTCCCCAGGCTGTACGTTGGCGGCAGCGAGCGCTTCCGGCGGGTCTGCATATTGAACGAATGGCGCATTCCAGCCGAGATTCCGGGTTTCGCGTTCGATTCCGTCCGCACCCGGCTCCGGCGCTCCGGAGATTGCAATCGGGCGAACGTTGACCCGCTCGAGTCCCGGAAATTCGAGGCTGCCATCGGCGGTGTGCTTCAAATCGGCCGCTAGGCTCGCCAAATCGAGATTCGTCAACCCCTCAGGATCGGTCGTGCTCCGGTAGAGGTCGTAGCCCGTGGTGAGCAGGGCGTCGCGAACGCGATCGGTCACCGTGCTTCCCGAGTAATCCCAGAAGAGCGAAACCGAACCGTGGTCCTTATGCGTCTCCGGCGCGTCGCAGCGGGCCGTGTCCCGCCGTTCAAATCGGCCGGCTATGGGCAGGCGGTCAGGAATTCCGTCGACTTCGACAATGATTCGGCCAAGAAGCGTCTCGGCGTTTTCCGTCGAGACT
>DUCH01000244.1:0-331 GCA_012959865.1 Myxococcales bacterium
CAGGTCCGTGTACTGGTAACCGCCGGTGCCGGGATCGGCCGCCCAATTCGACGAAGTCAGCCGGATCAACGACGTGCGACCGGCATTGGCGCCGGTGCCCCGCACCAGCAATGACGTGGTGTCGACCGTGGGATTGTGGCCGACGATCAGGGCCTGTTGGCCGCTGGTCGCAAAGCTGAACTGCCAGGTGGCCGGAGCGCCCTGGGTCAAAATCGAAACGCTCGTGGCTGCGATGGGAAAACTCGCGAAATGCGCCCATGCCGGCAGGGCGGCGAGTAGTAAGAACACCGACGCGAGTACCGCTGAATACCCCGAGGTGCGTAGTTTTTTC
>DUCH01000244.1:415-1080 GCA_012959865.1 Myxococcales bacterium
GTCTCTTTCCCATTATAGACTGAGGGCTTCGACTTCTCCTAGGCCGGAGTTGCAGGATCGCCACCGCTTCAATCGAAGCGAATTTCCCCCTCGGGGATAGGGGGGGGGATCGCAAAACGGGAACCGCCGAACCCAAGCGCTTCCAGGGGGCTGGCCTGCGCTCACGCAGCCAAGTGTATCCAGGCACCCACCCAACGCTCCGAGGATGGCTGCCGGGCAGAACCCGCGCTCGTTGATCAAACCGATGACCGGCCGGCATTCGGTGGGTCAGCGAAAGACGGCGGGGTGTATGACGACACCCTGTAAGCTCTGGCCATCCCCCTCCCTCCGATCCGAGGTGTCGCAACCCCAATGGAGTCCTGATCATGGAGATCGATTTCAGTTCTTTCGAGCGCTTCGAATTTTCCCGAGAGGAGCGCGTTCTTCGCGTCACTCTCGCGGGCAGCGGGCGCGCCAATGCGGTGGACGAGGTCATGCACCGGGAGTTCCCGCGCCTGCTGCGCGAACTCCAGGATGACGCCGCCAGCGACCTCATCATCCTCACCGGTAGGGGCGGAGCCTTCTGCGCTGGCGGCGACATGGACTGGTTCCAGGAAATGATCGACGACCCCCGTGAGTTCCGCGGCATCCTCCCCGACGCACGCCGCATCCTCGGAGGCTTGCTC
>DUCH01000244.1:1121-24327 GCA_012959865.1 Myxococcales bacterium
TTCGGCGCGTCGGTGGCGTTGCTCTGCGACGTGATCATCGCCGACGAGAGTGCGAAGATCGGCGACCCCCACGTCAAAGTGGGGCTAGTCGCAGGCGACGGCGGGGCGATCATATGGCCCCAGTTGGTGGGCTATGCCCGGGCCAAGGAGTACCTGCTCACCGGGGACTTGATGGGGGCCACGACCGCCGCCGAGATGGGGCTCATCAACTACGCGGTGCCCGCTGACCAACTCGACACCAAGGTGGATGAAATGGCGGCGAAGATCCTCGCCAACCCGCGCTGGGCGGTGCGCTGGACCAAGGCCGCCATCAATATTCCCCTGCGCGAGAACGCCAACAAAATCAGCGACGCAGCCTTCGCGTACGAACTCCTCACCAACCTGACCCAGGACCGCCAGGAGGCTGTTGCCGCCTTCGCGGCCAAGCGGGCGGCGCAATTCAAAGGGGAGTAAACGGGGGGCAGGAAACCAGGGCGAGGAAACGAGGGGCCAGTCAAAGAGCGGGAAATCCGCACGGGAGAAGCCCGAGGACAGGAAGGTAGAAGCCCGAAACAGCTTCTTAATTCCACGGAAACCCGGCCAACCGGCTCCGAAACCGATTCGTCGGGTGGCCGGGTTTTGTGTACCGTCCCGCTCGCTCCGCCGCGCTCCACTCAGACCCGATTGCGAAAATCTCAGGAAGGGAAACTCCATGACAAACCGAACCCGCGTCCCCACCGGTACGGCCCTGCTCGCTGCGCTCGCGCTCATGATCGCCCCCGCCACGGTTCAGGCCGACCACCACCTGGCCGAAGAAGCCGAAGCCGCCGCCGAGGAAGTCGAAGCGAACGTCGAGCACTCCGAGGAACTCATGGAGAAGACCTACGACGAAGAGCGCGCCGAAGGCACCGGCCGGGTCGAAGCCTCGGGCGATGCCTACGAGGCAGTCCTGGAAGCCGGGCGCAAGAAGGCCGACGAATAGACTTCAGGCGCGCTGCCCAGCCCTGGGGTTCACGGCGTGTACCAGATCGGCGACGTGTAGGCGCGCTCCTGAATCCACCAGGGGCCCTCGATGGTCTTGGGATCCAGACCTAGGGCCAAGGCGTCAAAGAGCGAATGCCTGGGCGTCGGGATCTCGAGCGCGCGGACATAGTAGAAGGCCGACTGGGCGGGATCGAATTCCGGGTCGCGCCAAAGCGCTGCAAACTGGCTGCTCCCAATATCGTTGGTGTATCGCCCGGTCTCCGGGTCCACCGTATTGCCCACTGGAGCCAAGCCACCCTTCGCATCCAGGGTGCGGGTGCCCGACCAAGCCACGTTGTAGACCCGCTCGTGCGTCTTGCCGGCCGGATCGATCCAACCCTTGATCAGTTGGACACGGTCGAGGTTGGCACTCTTCGGATCTCTCATTACATGAACGAGGAAAGTCGGCGCGGCACCCTCCGGCGCCGTGGACAACTCGCCCCCCATGGGCACACCCCGGGCATATCCGACTTCGGCAATGGACGGCGCCGCAGCCTCGGCCGAAGTGAAGTCCCAACCGCCGAAAACCCGGGCGCCGATGCGCGGCCCCGTGGTGGCGTACACCTCGCGCCGCTTGAAGGCATTCAGGATTGCGTCCCGGGTGTTCTCTTCGGCCCAGACCGCCGCGAGCCCGGAAGCAGACATGGACCAACCCGAGGGTCCACCGTCGGCCTTCTCCCCCGTCCGCCAACGTTTGGCCTTGTTCTCGGGGATTCCATCCCGAGGAAATTTTCCCCAGAAATTCGGTTCCTCGGCCGAAGCCATCCCCGTGTGGGAGTCCGTCGACCCGATCAGGCCAAAGCGGTAGGGGTTGAAGCCGATCTGCTCCTCGATGGCCAAACCCCGGAGCAGGGCGGGGCGGATGTAGTCGCCCACTTTGGGATCGTAGGCCGGGGCCTTCTGCTGAATGTAATAAGTGTAGGTCTCGAAATCCGCGAAGGGGTCCTCGGGCGAGAAGAGCGGGTGGGTTTCCGAATCGCCCTTGATCTGCGTCACCTCGACAACGGGTTCCCAGCGCAGGCGTTGACGCGCGATCTTCGCATCGAAGGGGACACCGCGCAGGGTCTTGGTTTCGAACATATAGCCCTTCGAGATATTCGAGTTGTGGGGCATGGCGACGAATTCGGCGCCCGTCCGGGCCGACGTCTCGTCGAGCCAATGCCAGAGATCTTCGGGGTACATGCTTTGAGACGAACTCCAGGGCTGGAATTCCGACGCCACATCAGCACCCGAACTGGTAAAGACCACCCGGTGCAGATTCGCACCCGCCGGGATCGAACTCCATTCCCAGCCAATCAGCGCGGTGAACTCTCCGGGCTCGTTGAATTCGTCGGCAATCTGAATCGCCTCCTGCCAGACCGTTCGCTGCATGAGGTCACTGTTGGGAATAATGGATGCGGGCGGGTTGGCGGCGGCTTCCTCCACCGGCGAGGGTTTGGGAAGAAAGGAACTGAACGCCGCCTGGCCCGAATCCTCCTCGACGACGTCGCCGATCCAGTACTCGATGTAGAGAGCCTGCAACTGGTCAAATAGATCAAGATCATCCGTGGGGATGCCCCTCTCGATAATGTGCCGCATGACACCGAGATACTCGGCGTGATCGGCGACCACGAGAAAATCCAGAGGCGTCTCGATCCGGATTCGCCCCCGGTGGTAGGCGTGCATCACCGGAAGGCCCTTGGCGTAGCGGTACGCTGTCGCCGGATCCGCCGACATATTCCGGTTCAAGTACGCGTCGAACGAATTGCTGCTGTGAAGGTGCGTGTCGCCCCAAAGCAATTCCTTTGCATCCTCAGCCCCAGCTATCCCAGGGCCGCCGATCAGTGAGGCCACGAATACGGTCGAAGCCAGAAGGAAAGTGCCGAGCGGGAATAAATTCATTGTGTTCCTTTTTCGCGAAGGAGGAAATCGAGAGGCCTAGAAGTCCAGCCCCGTGCCCATCAAATCGATGAAGTTGTCGTGATAAAATCTATTTTTCGCGGATTCACTCAGCGAATCCATGCTGGCCTCGAAGCGTTTGATCGGATTTCGGCCCCCTTCGACATGGGGGTAGTCGGACGAGAAGAGACAAATATCCTCACTGCTGTTGGCGATGATCCAGCCCACATCCTCCGAGGGATAGGGAGTAACGCGGATCTGCCGACGCACGTAGTCGCTGGGCTTGAGGGAAAGCCGCTGCAGCCGCTCCTCGCGCTTGCGGAAGGCATCGAAAGCTGAATCGAGGTATCGCATCCAACTGGGCAGCCAGGAAGCGCCCTGCTCCATGACCCCGATTTTGAGACGCGGATGCCGTTCAAGCACCCCATCGAGGATCAGGACCGAAAGCGTTTGCATGGGCGAGGTGGGAATGGCCATGTAATCAACCGAGCGAAAATTTTCATCACCCCCATGAAAATCGGGCACCGCCGGACCGCCGTTCTTGAAATAGTCGAGGTCGAGCAATTGACCGTCGGCCAGTCGGTGACCGCCACCCACGTGAAAGACAACGGGCAGTCCGGCTTCCTCCGCCATGGCCCAAACCGGATCCAGCCCAATATGGCTGGGGGAGTGTCCGCGCGGACAACCCGAGGGAACCAACAGCGCCTTGCAGCCCATATCGATGGTCTCTGCCGCGTGATCCCGGCTTCGCTCAAAATCGCGCAGGGGCACGTAGCCGCTGGCGAGCAGCCGCGGATCGACACTGCAAAACTCGACCATCGCGAGGTTGTGCGCACGGGCAAATCCATACCCGAATTCCGGATCGTCGTCGCGTTCGGCATTGAGGAGTTTGCCGTTCGTGAAGGTATTGAAGAGCAACTGGCTCTCGAAGCCAAGCATATCCAGGGCAGCAGGACGGTCTTCCTTGATGAACGAACCCGTGGCCGCCCAGTTTTTACGCAGCAGCAATTGTTCTTCATCCTGGGCGCGGTATTCGGGGTCCGCGTGATCGGCACGGAACTGGGCGATGCGATCCGCCTCTCCGGGCGCCACGGTGGCCACATTGATCGGTGCCAGACGCGCCCGAGTTTTCGAATCCGCGTGTTCATAGAGCCACTCGGGCAGTTCCATGATGTGTCCGTCGGCGTCGTGAATTGTGCGATGCGCGTAGCCCATGCCAGCTCTCCCAGGCCGGGAGTCTACCCCTCTCGCGAGAACTTGACCGCACATCCCAGCAGAGGATCCGGCTCGAACTTTCGCGAATATTCGGCCATCCAAGGGTCGCGTCTGGGCAAAATTTTCCTCATCGGGCGGCGACGCGCAGCGTGTTCTACCGTGACCTTTGCTTCCGGCAAGCCCGCTGCCCACCGCCGGCGCGACGACAGGAGCCTGCGGTGAATTTTGGATTCACGGAAGACCAGGACCGGCTCCGGGATGAGTTCCGGCGCTTTCTCGACGAGCGCTCCCCCATGACGGAAGTGCGCCGCGTAGCCGAGACCGGGCCGGGCTATTCCCCCGACCTATGGCAGAAGATGGGTGAACTCGGATGGCTCGGGCTCACTGTGCCCGAGACCTACGGGGGATCGGGCCTCGCCTGGATCGACCTCGTCATCCTGCTCGAAGAAACCGGGCGCAGCCTGATTCCCTCTCCGCTGATTGGCCACACCCTGGCGACCACGGCAATTCTCGAGGCGGGCAGCGAGGAACAGAAACAGCGCTGGCTGCCCGATCTGGCGCTGGGGCGCCGGATTGCCAGCGTGGCCGTGGTGGAAGAAGACAACGTCTATTCCAGTGCGGCGATACGGCTCGAGGGCAAACCCATGGCGGAGGGCTTTCTGCTCTCGGGCAAAAAGTGCTCGGTGCCCGACCCCGAATCCGCCGATCTCTTCGTCGTGGCCTTTCGTTCGGGGCAGGCACCCGAAGAAGTCGCCCTAGCGGTCATCGAGGCCAACGCGCCGGGCCTCGACGCCCGGGCGTATCCCATGATCGACGCAACCAAGCGCATGGGTAATCTCAACCTTTCCGAGATTCAGGTGGCGCCCGATGCCGTGCTGTCCGGGAATGGGATGAAGGCCAATGCCATCGACCGACTGCTGGACGCCGGTGCGCTCGCGGTGGCCGCCGAAATGGGGGGCAGTGTCGACGAAGCCCTCCGCATCACCGTGGAGTATGCGAAGCAGCGAATCCAATTCGATCGGCCCATCGGCCAATACCAGGGGGTTAAGCACCCCCTGGCCGAGATGTACGTCGATGCGGAGTCATTCAAATCTCTTGTCTATTACGGGGCCTGGTGCTTTGACAACCGACCCGAAGAATTGCCCCGCTACGCGTCTCTCGCCAAGGCGTATGCCACCGAAGCCTTTGTGCGAACGGGGGTCGACAGTATTCAAATTCACGGCGCCGTAGGCTTTACCACTGCTCAAGACATTCAGCTTTATTTCAAGCGCTCCAAGTGGGGGCGGCCGATGTTTGGGGACGCCGAGGCCCACTACGAACGCGTCGTCGCCCAGCGAGGGTACTGATGGACTTTGACCTGACGCCCGAGGAACAGCTTTTTTCCCGAGAGGTCCAGGCCTTCATCGCCGAGCATCTGCCCTCGAGCGAGGAACGCGCCAACGCCGGGGTCTCTTTCCTCGCCGAGTGGTGGCGGCTGATTCGCGAAAAGCGCTGGGTCGGTTTCGACTGGCCAAAGGAATACGGCGGTGGTGGCGGCTCCATCATGGAACAATATATTCTGAAGCGTGAAATGCTGTCTGCCCGGGCGCCTGCACTGGGGCGAGACTACACCGGACTCGGCTGGGTGGGCCCCGCGATTATTCAGTTCGGCAACGACGAACAGCGGTCTCGATATCTACCCGATATTCTCGACAGCAAATCTGCATGGTGCACGGGATACAGCGAGCCCGGAGTCGGAAGCGACTTGGCCGCCCTTACTTGCCGGGCAATTCGAGACGGCGATGAATACGTGGTCAACGGGCAGAAGACATGGACATCCATGGCGCATTTCGGAACGGGGCTGATTTGCATGGTCCGAACCGACCCCGCAGTCCCCAAACACGATGGAATTTCGTGCCTGCTCATCGATCTCGCCAGCCCTGGGATCGAGGTTCAACCCATCGAGAGCTTCGCGGGGGATCATTTCGCCCACCTCTACAACGAAGTCTTCTTTCGCGACGTTCGCGTCTCGGCCGCAAATCGCGTGGGCGCCGAGGGCCAAGGCTGGGAGATTCTCTGCTCGGCGCTCCAACGCGAGCGTTCGGGCATCGCCGAGGTCAACCGCCACCACGAAGCGCTCGAGCGTCTATTCAGACTCGCAGCAGGCTCCTTGATCGCAGGAAGACCGGCCCTGGAAAACGGCCAACTGCGTCGTACGCTGGCGGCCTTTGATGCGCGCATTGAAGCAGCCCGGCTCAATGGTTTGCGAAGTTTGACCCGTCAGGTGCGCGGCGAAAATACCCAGAGCGATGCGTCCATCAACAAGCTACACAATTGCGATCTACTGGTAGAAATGGCGGAGACTGGGTTGCAGCTGCTCGGCGGGGCGAGCCCCTACGTCGGTGATACCGAAGCCTCACTCCATGGCGGGCGGTGGCAAGTCGGCGCCCTGGGCTGGCCCACCACCGTGATCGGCGGCGGAACGCCAAATGTGCAGAAAAATATTATTGCAGAGCGTATGCTCGGCCTTCCCAAAGACTGATCCAGGGAGACCGCACTGCGCCTGCCCGCGCCCATGCCGGATGCATGGACTCAACGAGGAGAAATGATGAGCCCCGACGAAACCCACTCCAATAATTCCCCCTCCAGCGATTCCCCCTCCAGCGATTCCCCCTCCAGCACAGCGGGAGCGAGTCCGGTGAACTCTGGGATGGTTCACAGAATGCTGCGTGCCGCCAAACTCGACTCCGAACTCTACGAAGAAGTCGAGGCCGACAAAAACTCGCTGGGCCAGGCCACTGCGGTCGTCATTCTTTCCTCCTTGGCCGCCGGCGTGGGTAATTTCACGAATGGCGGCATGGGGATGCTCTTCGTGGGAACCCTCGCAGCCCTGGGAAGTTGGTACATCTGGGCTTTTCTCACGTACATCATCGGCACCCGACTCCTCCCCGAATCACAAACCGTCGCAGACCACAAGGAGTTGCTTCGCACCACCGGATTTTCCAGTGCTCCGGGGCTGATCCGGGTTCTCGGAGTGATTCCGGGAATGACGGGTATCGTCTACTCCATTGCGAGCATCTGGATGCTCATCGCCATGGTAATCTCGGTTCGCCAGGCCTTGGACTACACGAGCACACTTCGGGCATTGGCGGTCTGCGCGGGTGGCTGGGTGGTTCAGGGCGTAGTGATCTATTTCGTTCTTTCGGCCCTCGCCCTACCCGAAAGCTGACAGCCGGACCACCAGAACGACAACAAATTTTCAAATCCCTCAGCGGACTCGCTTGTCGCTGAATTCAATTCGCTTGTCGCCGAATCGATCCCCTTCTGAGCTTCACCACAACTACCCATTCACCACAACTACCCCTTCACCACAGCCCGGACACCCGGGCACGCGCCTGGGGAGCCCTTCCCGCAAAATGAAGGGGCCCGCGAAGGCCAAGAGCCGAATCGCCTTGCTCAGTGCAGCCGAGCTTGTCGGGGGGGAACCGGAACGAGCCCTCTTTCCCGATCCGCTTCGGTCAAGTATTCGACCAGGGCCTCGACCTCGCTATCTTCCAGGCGAAGATTCGGCATGGCGAGTTCGCGATACTCGCGATAGAGCTTCAACGCCAGGGGATCACCTTCTTCGATCATTCGATCGGGCTCCCGGATCCAGCGCGCCAACCACGCGGGATCCCGCCGAGTCGTAACACCCAGCAGGTCGGGACCAAGCGTCTCGCCGCCTCCAAGGGTGTGGCAGGACTCGCAGCGCGTCTTGAAGAGAAACGCTCCCGCCGAGAGCGAAGGGGCTTCCGGAGCTTCCGAATAACTTTTGACCGTATTTTGGGCCACCATGCCGTCAAAGAGCCGGTACCCAAGAATCCGCGCTAGCGCGCCCGGATTATCGAAGGGCGACCGCTTGATCCATTGCCCGGTACGCTCGTTCCCGAGCACGAGACTGATGTTGTGGTCGTCGGGATCATCGAATTCATCGGAATCCAAGTCGAGCCCAAAATGCTTTTCGATCCGTTCAACGTCGCTCTCTTCCGCCCTCAGAAAAGTCCATCCCGGCCCGATCTTGAATTTTTTTGCAAATGAGTTGAGAGCCTCGGGGGTATCGTGCTGGGGGTCGACACTGATCGAGTACATGAAAATATCGCGGCCTACTCGGTCGCCCAGTCTTTCGTAAACTTCCCGAAGCTTGGCGGTTTCCGCGGGGCAGGAATCGGAACAGCGTGTGTATATGAAATTGATCGAGACAACCTTGCCCTTGATCAAATCTTCGTAAAACCGAACGCGCTTGCCTTCATGGGTCGTCATTTCGATATCTTCGAAATGTTGAAAGAGTGACCCCGATGCTGCTCGCGCCTGGAACTCGCCCAGCAGCATCCCCAACGAAAGGACGCCCAAGGCAAAGAGTCCCGTCAAGAACTTCACAGAGAAGCTATCAATTTTTTCCCGCATCGCAGATTCCCCGGAAACGTCGGACCCGACGCTAGAGCTTTTTCCTTTTCAACTTCCGGCGCACTGCCAAAGGCAAAAGAATCAAGATCCCCTCGAGGCCCACCAGCCCGCAGCGACCCCCGCTCCTACCAAAGGGAGAGCAGCCGCGATGCGTACATTTCGAAACGCAACTCGCCCATTCCACGACAGGTGAGCCACCGCCATTCGGAGCCTGGGTTCGGATAATCTGAAAAATATCTACAGAGTCGACCTGTCCGTTCCCATCGACATCGCATACGTCCGCAGGACTCTGATTTTTTCCGTCGCCTGAATCCGCTCCCGGGCAACCGGTCGTCGCGCCGCTCGGGCAGAGCATGGCTTCAATGTTTTCCTGATCGAACTGGCGCTTGCCGAGAATGTCTCCCCGGCGGTCCGAACGTTGACTCGCGTGTTCTTCTTCGTGGCTTTCCGAGTAACCCGTGCCATTCCATTGAGGCTCGGGGGTCAGAAACGTTTTCAGCTGACCGGGGTTCTCGACGTCGAACCGCATAAGCATCGCGTGATCTTCGTGAGTCGTATTGTGGCAATGGGTCATGTAGGTACCCGCGAACTCGCGAAAGCGGATGGCAATGTCCAGGCTTGAACCGCTGTCGTCCATACTTCCCAGACGGTAAACGTCTTTGCGTGCCCACTTTTCCCACTCGGGGGGTGGCTTTCCGTCACGCCTGAGGATTCGGCCTTCCTCGAAGTGGATGTGAATATTATGGCTCCACATTGCGCTCGTATTCTCGAGATGCCAGATCTCGAGACCGCCGATTACTGAAGCCGAGGCAACGCGATGCATATCAGCCGCCAACGGTAGGCCTCCATCCGCAGAAACGCCCCAGACTTTTTCCGGATGAAACTCGAGAACCGACTCCTCTTTGTCAGCAATGGAAAACAGGGGAACCTTGTTTATGTAATCGTTGTAGTCCAAGCCTAGGTTCAGCAGGTGCGTGTCCGTATCTTCCAAATCGTAGGCATGGCACGATTCCATGAATTCGCCCAATTGATTTTTTTGGGCGGGTTGCCGTGGCAGGTGGTTGGGGAGTTCCTGGCCCTCGCCAGGAGTCGTCGGTGACTCGACATAGGACTTTCCATCGCTCACGGGATAAAAGTCAGAGGCCAGTCCGCGCGGCATTGAATCGCTGAGACCACCAGGGCCAAACCTGAACGTGTGATTGACCGCCTCCCTGACTTCTTCTTCGCTGAGAGCGGGCATTGGAATCATCGTCGACTTTCCGGGAACGTAATCTTCCGGGTTCATACTCAGGTCCTTGCCCCCATACTCGTGAACCCTGAACTCGAGGAATTTTCCAACAGCCGAATCACAGCTGTCATGAGTTCCGTCCAGTATCGAATCAAGCGAAATTTCCCGCTCGGGACCACGTCCATCTGTGTGCTCCAGCAGATTGACCATGTATATTTTTTCGTGAGGCTTGAAATTTTTGAAATCGACTACGATGTCGTATCGCTCGGCGATGGACTGCGTGGGCAAGGCTCCATAGTGGTCGTTGAGCTCGCCGTCACCGTCGAGGTCCATAGAGCCGTCGTACGGAATCGCGTGCTCCATTACGTTCCCATCGTTCGCGATCATATGAAAGGGAACGCGGTCATAGGAAACTGTCGAATCTTCGCCTTCGAACTCACCTTCGTTTCCTTTTCGGACCACGACTAGCGCCAAACGCAGAAACCGAGAGACGTCTGCATTGAGTATCCGGAATCGGTATCGGCGGGCGCGAACGTCGAGATAGGGATTGTAAAGCCAATTCACGGTGAGGCGGTCGCCTACGAATCCATCTGAGTTGAAAGGGGCGAACCAAAGTTGGCCATCGGCGATGGAATCGCCCGTTGCAGTCTTTCCTGTGACGACCTCACCTCCGGGATAGACCAACGGGTCCTGTCCCCATGCTTTACTCGCGATAGCGAGTTGCACGTCGTAGTCCCGCACTGCCCAGCTGCGCTTGGACCCTTGGACCACACCCAGATCGTCGTCTTTTGCCAGGCCGTACTTTTCTCCGCATCCACTGGGAAACCGAAGATTGACCCCATCATTCCAGCACTCATTGCCGCGATCGAGACCGCTGTAATAGTTCATCATCGCTGCGTTGCCCTTGTAGACATTCTGGGCGGTGTAGTCGATCATATGATCATGGAACCAGTGCGTGCTCATCGTCTCGCGCCAGTCGCCTGATATATTGACTTTTCCGTGCGCCGGGCAAGTCTCCACATGAATACCGAACGAAGTGAGCTTCGCCTTGATCGTACTTCCGGTTCCAGGCCGAGAGACCGTGATGCGCTCGCCGGGATCGCAGGCTAGGGATGCCCTGTTGTCTGAGCGAGCGGTATTGATGGTGTCGTGCCCAGCGAGAGCCATAGGCCACGTGTAATCAAAGAACTGGCCGGGCAAGAAATAGGCTTGGGCAAATCCATCGCTCTCGGCAGGGTTGTGGCCATTGTGCTCGTGGGTGGAGATGAAGTGATTTCCGAATCCTCGATTCGATTCAAATTTGATGGGCAATCCATTGTAGTTACGAAAGAGAATGGGCTCGCCGATCCTTGCGAGGAGCAGCTTGGGAGGGAGACTGCCGTCGAAAGTCCAAACCGATTGGCTATCTTGCACAGGAAGTTTTGGATGGAGCGCTATGGGAATTCCCTCAGTAGTTCCCCGGACATCAAGGTCGAGTAACCCCGTGGCCGGATCGACGTCGGCTGCAAGGGGCGATGAGGGGTGAACCGGCCCGGAATACTTGTATACGCTGTGGTAGAGCCCGTCGTCATAGGTGCCTGATTTACCATCCGAGCCTGGGCCGAACTCACCAAAGGCGTAGAGATGGCTCTGCATCGAGTCACGCGCGCCTCCGTTGACCCGGGAACCCGTTACGACCGTCTCAACGTAAGCACGTGGGAAAAATTCTGCCCAGCGCTGGTGCCCGAAGAAGGCACCGGGCGGGCGGCCATCGGCGAAACTCGCGACCGTGTTGCCAGCGAGCGGAGTCAAGGGCCCGGTATGCGTTGCCTCGATGATGCTCTGCCAGGGATTGGGGAGCGCCTTATTGGAATCCCGAAGCGGGAATGGATAAAGGGGCTTCTTGAGGAATTCATCGATTTTCTCGGGGTTCGGGAAGCCGTAGGCCGATTCCGGGGAGGGCAAGCTCTTTGAATCAACTTTGGCGCCTCCGGCTTGATCGAGGGAAAGCTTGCCGAACTCTTCAAATCGCAGCATTTGCTGCTCAAAGTCACCGACCCCGTAAGTGGGACTCGCATTGCCGTCGGTGGGGACGTCGCAAATTCGTGGACGGGTCGAACCGTCGATCGACGGAGTCCCTCCGCCCAGGCGGCCTCCTAGGGCCGTTCCCGCGCCAAACACGAAAAGCAACACGAACACGAAAATTCCAAGCAAAGGCGTCGCCGTCAGATTCGCCAAGCGAACCCCACAATCATTTGATCCAAATTCCATCCACACAACTAACGCAACTGCTATGCCAAGTATGCCAATCTGCCCGTGAAAACTTTTCGCCCCTGC
Organism: Myxococcales bacterium; assembly: GCA_012959865.1. Classification (GTDB taxonomy): domain Bacteria; phylum Myxococcota_A; class UBA9160; order UBA9160; family UBA4427; genus JAZXM01. The sequence goes on from DUCH01000244.1 coordinate 13,183, forward strand.
AATAGACTGGCAAGAGTGTCTTTACGTTATGAATCGAACACCAGAATTTTGAAATGAGGTCGACTCGGGTGGACCGGAACCGACTACGCACCCATGAAGAAGTGGATGCGCAAGCAGCCGGTTCCCTGTGCAACTCCCGCTGAACAAAATTCCATCGGGGTTACATTTTTTCCACTTTCCGGAAGTCTCGTTCTTCAATGCGTCGGGCTCTAGTAGGCGCTGAACTGGCTGTCCGCGTTTGGCTTGGCGTAAAATCAGGGCTATGAGGAAAAGCGAAAGGCCGCATAGATGCCGAGCATCGACACGGCAAGTGCCAATTTGAAAGCGGCTCCCGCGATCAGACCCATGGTTGCACCCGCGCCAGCGCGGCCGGCGGAATTGAGATCCAAACGAACGGTCAGTTGCCCCATGACGGCACCCACAAAAGGGCCCAAAAGAACTCCTGGCAGGCCGAAGAAGATCCCGACGAGCGCGCCCAGGCCCGCACCCATCGCCGCCCGTGTCGACGCTCCAAATCGCCTGGCGCCAAAGGTACTCGCCACGACATCCACGGCATAAGTGAGTAGGGCAAGCAGCGCAACAATTCCCATCGTACCCAACCCTGCGTGCTCAAAATCATCAGCCCACGAGTCCAATAGTAATCCCAGGAAGATGATGGGAGCCCCGGGGAGCAGCGGAAGAACCAACCCCGCAAGCCCGACGAGAACCAGGATGGCGGCCAGGACATGTGCGATGAGGTGATCTTCCATCGGAAACCTTGAGGTCCGAAGCCGATAAGCGGCAATCCGGAAGCGAAAATAACTTTTGGGAGCCAACACGATTTTCAGGATCGAAGGGCACTCGGGGCGACGCAGAGACCAAAGTATTCCTCAAAGGTTCACAGTGCGCGAGTAGGCTTCCGCTCGAGATCAGCAGGCGCAGCGACTCCGCCCCATCGACCCTATGCTTGGGACAGCGCGATCCGTCTGACCCCGGATCCAAAGGGAGACCGATCATGGCCAACAAATTTTCCGCGATCGACTTCGATCTATTTCACCGGGAAGAGCTCCCCGGGCGCATCGCCACCGAAGCTGTCGCGAACGCGCCGGCGGGTGCCCGCGATTTGTGTGCTCTGGGGATCCGCATTGAAAACAAAGAGACGGCCTATACGTACCTGCCGCACGAACGAAAAATCGAAATCCGTCCGGGCGTTGATCGCGCCGAACATGTCGTAGAACTCAAGCAATCGGGTTGGGAGGGGCTGGTTCACGATTTGGAGTCTCCGGCTTCCCTCCTCTACTACGGAGAAGCCCACGCCGTGCGTGGTGATCTAATGGAATTCGTGCGTTGGGAGGCTTCGCTGCGCGCCCTCTATACTGGGCGACCGGTCTACGATGCCGAACAGGTTGAGCTACGAAGCCTCGAAGGAGAGCCTCTCGACCCCGCGCAGGCCTTTCACCTCGGTGATGATGCCGAGGAGATGAAGCACTTCCTGGGAGAAGCGGGTTACCTTTTCATAAAAGACGCTTTTTCGCCCGAAGAGATCAAAGGTTTTCGCGTCGCCGCGACAGCGCTTCGAGAGCAGGCCACCCCGGGCGATCAAAAATCGTGGTGGGTGAAGAATCGAGACGGAGAAAACACGGTCTGCCGAGCGCTTCAGGCCGGGACCATGCCGCAGCTCTCCGGTCTGACGACGGACCCGCGGATTGTCGATCTCGTCGCCCTGGCGGATACCAAAATGGTCCCCAACGACCCCGGTGAAATCGATGCTGTTTCGGTTCTTTGGAAACTGCCGGAGATTGCGGAAGGCTTGGCGGACTTGCCCTGGCACCGTGACTGCGGGATGGGGGGCCATGCGAGTATGTGCCCCACTATGGTCTGCAGCATTTTTCTCGGATCGAATAACCCCGAGGCTGGCGAACTGCGATTTCTTCCCGGTTCGTGGCGAAGCACATACCGGGTTGGCGAAGCCACCGACGAGAACTCCTTGCACGGCGTTCCGATTCCCGCCCAGCCCGGCGATTTCACGCTTCACTATGGCGATGGGTGGCACGCCGCGCCGCCTCCGACGAGCAGCGGGGGACCTTTCCGCAGTTGCATCCTCGTCAGTTTTCAACGCGAAGGGGCGTACAATCATCGAGGAGAGCGCCATTACAACGATATTCTTCTCGGCAGCGAAGACGGACGGGTTCAGGACGTCCGCGAGGTAGCCCACACCTCCTCAGTAGAGACCAATCTGGACTAGCCCGCGGAAGCATCCGCGGCGAGGCAATCGGCGATCCGCTGCTCCCACTCTCTCGGTTTAAAGAACATCGGCCCCATACCTCCCTTGTAGGCGACCCGTCCATCCCGGCCGACGACATAAAGGCGCTCGGGTACCCCCGCGTACGCCGTGGCGACACCGTCATCCATCGCGTCTACCAAGGCTGGCATCTCCAGCGCCAGCTTCACCATGCAGGCTTCGCCCACCTGAATCCGCTCGTCCATGGATTGATGTTGGCGAAAAAGGACACCTTCGTTTTCGTTGTCTTCCACCTGCCATCCATCGGTGGGGTGAATCTCACGGATATAGATCACGTAGAAATCAACATCGCTCTGAAAGCGGCGATAGATTGCATTGAGGGTCCCCACCTGGGCCCGAAAAGGCGGTCAGGTATAGCTACCAAAGATCAGCGCCACCGGGCGACGGCCAAAATAGTCCGAGAGGGTGACGTGCTCGGCGTCGCCGGGGGAGACATCGCCCAAGCGTGCGAGTGTGAAATCCGGAGCGGGGTCACCCTCAGCCACCGACTCGGCCTCTACTCCGAGCAGCCGTTGAAGCTCTCCCACTGCCTCGGGGTGTGCGAGCGCCTTCGCGAGTTCCTCGGGCGAAATTCGCGAGTCCTGGGTCCATCGGGGTCCGCGGCCATCTGGTCGGTAACCCCCTTGAGAAGTTGCTTCATATCCACTTCGCTCATGAAGTCCTCCTTGCCGCCTAAAACCCCCACCGAAATACACTATCGGGGCCGCCTACAGGACACAAGAAATTCCAGGGTTCACCCCTTCGGGCGCCGCCTCAACCCGGGCATTCGCTTATCGGCCGAGGGGGGCCTCGATATCGACCTCTGCCCAGCCCTCAAATATCCGGACTTTGAATCGCGGGATCGGAAACCCATCGCCGTCTTGCGGTCGAAATCCAGTGCGGACGTCAAATTTCCAACCGTGAGCCCGGCAAGTAATAATCGCCCCTTCCAACGTGCCTTCACTCAGAGGGTCGTCGGCATGGGGGCATCGGTTTTCCATGGCGTGGATTTCGCCCTCCACGCGGAAAAGGCCGACGTCAATCCCGTCAATCTGTACGCAAAGCCCACGGCCGTCGGGTATATCGTCAGCTTTCGCGGCTCTTTGATAGGCCAATTGGGTGCCTTCGCTCAGTGGGCGTTCCGGTCGCTCCGGGAAAGAACGAGCAATGCCTTCTCGAGCGCAAGACGTCTGCCTTTATCTGCCGTTGCGGAACGCTATGGTCCCCAACCATGAGCCGAACCCTCGTCGGAGTCCTGATCCTGATCACTTTTGCGGCGGGGGTTGTCTACCTCGCCATGGGGCAATTCAGCGTACGGTGCAACGTATGCGTCGATTTTGGCGGACAAACCAAGTGCGAATCCGCGGTGGCGAGCAATCCCGCCGACGCCGAACAGCAAGCCACCTACGGCGCCTGCTCCCAAATCACCCGAGGCGTGACCGATATCGTCGCGTGTACCCACATGGTCCCGCGGTCCGTCCTCTGTGAAAAATAGCCCTGAGGAATAGTCGGTGAGAAGAATCATCAGCCTCGACTAGGCCCCGCAGTGGTCACACACCCGAGACCGAAAAATCGGGGCTCTAGGGACCACCCATATACGTGATCTCAAGAGTGATCACGTTGGTATTCACGCTGAAGTCGACGCCCTCGGCACTTCGGTTGGTATTGGTATAGCGGTAGCGAATGGCCGTCCGCACCTTGTCTGAGACATCAAAGCCGATGCCACCCCCTAAACTCCACTGAAACGCCCAGTCATTCTTGAGCGCGTTATCGGCGCTGTTCTGATAGCGAAGCCTCTCCGCCCCGAGGCCAAGGCTCACAAACGGCTGCACGAAAGCGCTCTTGGCGAAATAGCCCCAATTCATGGTTGTTCCCAGGGAGAGGGCCGAGCGACTCGTGCCGAATCCCAGATCGGTCCCTGCGAAATTGACATAGCGGATTTCCGCCACGTCCCACCGGAAGGTTTCCGAACTCTGAACCCCAAATGCCGCTCCGAAATCACCGTTGGCCCCGGTATCGGATGAGATTCCGGCGACCGACACTTCGGGAACCGAAACACCCATGGACAACGTTCCGTACAAAACCTCATCGTCGGCGTTCACCACCATAACCGAGAGAAAAAGAACCAAAAACGGGGCGAGGGCCGCTCCGAATAATCTGTTCACGTTGGGCTCCTTGGGACCGGGATTGCGCGGCAAGAACCAACTCGCCTTGCCGTATCCGGTTGCCGTTGAGAATTGACTGAGGCTTGATTGACTGAGGCTTGATTCAGAATTGATTGAAAATTGATTGAAAATTGATTGAGGCTTGATTGAAAATTGATTGAGGTTTGAAAAGCCTCGACCGTTTCGGCTTCAACAGGCTTCCATTCCGAGAGCTCAGGGGCAGCGAAAATACTCCGAACCCGTCCCTAGGATTCGCACGAGTCTACCAGACTTCCAGCCACCGAAAACGGAGAAAATATCCGGCCGATTCCGGACCTTTCGCCGAGTGAACGGCCCCCGTGTTCGCGAGCCGGCCCCGGGTCTCAGCCGTCCGATCTCGGATCAGCCTCGATTTTGACCTTGGGGCGCCCCTTTTGCGAAACCATCCAACGATCCGCGAAGTGCTTCGTCACCACCGAGTGATTCGTCGAGGCGGGGTCCTCGCCCCGCCGGTTGATCCACCCGAGACTGGTCCGGTCGTAGAAGCGCTTCCTACGACGGGGCTGGTAATTCGAGTAGCGCGCCGGCACCACGAATCGCGGCACGCTCAGGTGCGCGCCGAGCCATATATCGTCCTGAAAGAACGCCGCCTCGGGCGCCCCCGAGTAGTCAACAAGAACGTCCGCATCGAGAAAGCGCGGCTTCACGAGATACCCCCCAACTCCTCGCACCACGTCGACCTGTCGCTGGCGGCGAATCCGGCGAGCGAGCACCGGCGCCGGCGGTCGAATGAACACCACTGTGTATAGGTTCGCCGGGCGGTGAACGAGATCCGGCGGCACGATCCAGCCACAAAAAGAAAACGCGGCTTCGGGGGTTTTTTCCGAAGCAGTCACAAGGTCGGCAAGCAGATTGGGGGGGTAATTGCGGTCGTCGTCCACCACCACGATCTGCTGATCGGGTGGCAGCTGAAGGATCGAAGGAATGAACTTGGTCGCCGGTCCGTAGTCGTCGCAATCTACGATCTTGAGCGCCGAGAGCTCGCGGAGGAAATCGGGAACCTCATAGGCGCACTGCTCTCGCTTCGAATACTTGGGGATATTGAGACGAATTTCCCGGGGCGCGAGCGTCTGTCGCAGCAGCGATTTGAGCGTATCCTCGAGATAGGGGAGACGACTCGGAATCGTGGTCAGACTGAAGACCGCATTCGATCGATTCTCGTTGGCAGCCCACACGCGGTCGAGATCCCCCAGGCTGGCCCGGGAAAGCCGCACTTCGTCCAGCGTATCGTGAACGAGTGTCTTGCCTTCGATGAAATTGTAGAGCCAGATAGCGACAGCGATTCCCGCTGGAATCCCGAGCCAGAGCCAGGTCATGTCCGCTCCCCCAAAGCCTGGCCGCGCAGTCCCTCTACCCGCCAAGGCCGTGCAAATCGCGCCAGAGACTAGCAGGACCGAGCGCCCCACCGCTGCCCCGGAGCGGCTGCTAACCTCGCCGGAGGCCGCGGAAAGCCTTCCTGCGGGCGGCCATGATCCGAGGAACTCTGTGGCCACTGTCCGAAATCTGAGACCCGATGAGACCGACGCCGTCGCCGACCTGACGGCTCGGGTCTTCAGCGGACCCGACGAGTATCCCGGGATGTTCGAATTGATCCGCTCTGCGTATGCGAACTGTCCGTTCATTCCCACGGATCTATGCTGGGTCGCCGAGGCCGGGGGGCGCATCGTCGCCAAATGGCAGCTGCTTGACTTTGAAATGCGGATCGCAGGTACCCCCATCCGCATGGGGGGCATCCAGGCGGTGGCCGCGGAGCCCGACGAAAACCACAAGGGTTATGCGAAGGAAGTCGCGCTGGCCGCGTTGCCCCAAATTCGCGAACTCGATTTCGATCTGGTTTTGGGCTTCGCCCAACGCGGGGCTTTCTACCGCCGGCTTGGCGCGGTGGTGGTGGCCGCCGACTATCAGATCGAATTGGATGCGTCTGGAGTGCCGCCCCTGGGCGAAGATCCTTTCCGCCCATGGAACGAAGACGATGATCTTCCGTTCATCATTGACGCGTACAACCAATCCAACGCCGATTCCACCGGCCCCTTAATTCGCAACGAGGCCCTCTGGCCCTGGCTGGTTCGCCGGCCCACATCGATCCACGTCTGTAATGATGGGTATATCGGCGTGAGCCTATTCGATGACCGGCTGGAGATCCGCGAAGTCGCCGGCCACGGGCCTCACTTTTACGATGCGGCGATTCGCAAAATTGCAGCTCTGGCCCGAGAGGCCGACCTCAAGCCAATCTGCGGCGGCGTCGCCCCCGACCACCCGTTGATCCGCATGGCGACCCCCTACGGGATTCGCGTCCACTCGACCTACACGCGCAAATCGGGCTGCATCGGACTCGCCCTGGCCCCGGTGCGACTGATCGGCCGGCTCACGAACACGCTGAGCGCTCGGCTCCAAGCATCGCGCTACCACGACGTGCATCTGGACTTGGGGCTTCGCGCCCCGGACGAAGAGGCGCGCCTCCTCGTCAACCCCCAGGGCCAGCAGGGGCGCAAGGTTGACATCGACCTTCCCGCCGGTGCGCTCCTGCAACTCGCCATGGGCCATGTCTCGGCTTCCAGCCTGCTCGTCGCCCACCCCGAGGCCTGCACCCAGCCCCTGAGCACCGAACTGCTCGGCCTGCTCGACGCCGCCTTCCCGGTCGGCCACCCCTTTATGTGGCATACCGACCGCTACTGATCTGCGAACCCGTCCCGCGAATGCACCCGAGAACGGGAACTGAACGAGACACGGAAAATTTCTCCAACCCGGCGTATGCTTCGGCCCAACCCCGGCGCACCAGAACCCACGGGAAGGGCGAAAACGAATGAAGCTGAAACTCCATTGGCAGATCATGATCGGCCTCGCGCTGGGAGTCGCGTTCGGGATCGTAGCCGCGGCGAGCGGGCTGAGCGAATTCACCCGGCACTGGATCGCCCCGTTCGGCGCCCTCTTCGTCAATCTGCTGAAACTCATCGCCATGCCTCTGGTCTTCGCTTCGCTGGTCACCGGCGTCGCATCCCTCGCCGATGTCAGCAAGCTCTCGCGCATGGGCGGGCGAACCATCGCGATCTATCTCCTGACCACGGTTCTCTCCATCACCATCGGACTCGTGGTGGTCAACGTGCTTCAGCCCGGCGCGTCCCTCCCGCCGGAGGTCAGCGCCGACCTCCAGGCCTCGTACGTCCATGAGGTCGCCGAACGCACGGACACCATCGAGAAAGTCCGCGAGCGTGGCCCTCTCCAACCCCTGGTGGAGATCGTGCCCCAGAACATCGTGTTCGCGTTCGGCCAGAACATCCGCATGCTGCAGGTGGTCTTCTTCGCGCTCTTCTTCGGCGTTTGCCTGGTGCTGGTCCCCAACGAGCATACCCGGGCCGTCAAGTCGCTGATCCAGGGGCTCAGCGATATTACGATCAAGATGGTGGACCTGATCATGATCGTCGCCCCCATCGGAGTCTTCGCGCTCATCGCGGGAACCATCACGGCCATCGCGGGGGACAATGTCGGCAAGGTATTGAGCCTGCTCAGTTCCCTGGGCTTCTACACCCTGGTGGTGCTGCTGGGTCTGCTTCTCCACGTGCTGCTCGTCTACACGGTGATCGTCCACTTCTTTACGCGCTTCAGCCTGAAGGCGTTCTTTTCGGGCATCGCGCCCGCCCAGTTGCTGGCCTTCTCGACCAGTTCCAGCGCGGCGACCCTGCCCGTAACCCTCGAGTGCGCCGAAGAGAATCTTGGGGTTCGCAAAGAGGTCGCCTCCTTTGTGCTGCCCTTGGGCGCCACCATCAACCTGGACGGAACCGCGCTCTACCAGGCGGTGGCCACGGTGTTCATCGCCCAGGCGCTCGGGATGCCCCTGGATCTCATGGCCCAGCTCACCATCGTGCTCACCGCCCTGCTCGCTTCCATCGGTACTGCTCCGGTGCCCGCAGCGGGCATCGTGATGCTGGTGATCGTGCTCGAATCCGTGGGCGTACCCTCGTCGGGTATCGCGCTGATCCTCGGCGTGGACCGCATCCTCGACATGGCACGCACCGCCACCAACGTCACCGGTGACTCGGCGGTCGCGGTGCTCATCAACGAAGCCGAGGAGCGGGCAACCGCGGGTTAACCCCCGATCGCCGCCACGACATCGCCGCCACGACATCACCACGACATCGCCACGACGCCGGCTGACCCTTTGGCCCGCCCACCATTCTCAGCGAAAAGGACCGGCCGCCGCCAATCAGGAGACCCGCCATGTACCGCGATGCCCGTGACTGCACCGCCCCGGGGAGCCTAAACCGGAGCCCCCACCCCGAGTCCCTCGTGCCCGCGGGCCACGGCGCCGATCCCTTCGCGTGCCCGTGCTGCGCCAACGTCTTTCGCGAATCTCTTCGGCTTGCCGGGGTCGACCTGGGCGAACACGCCGCCGCGCTCAAAATCGCGGCTCCGCGCCCGGCCGCAAGCGCCTTCATCACCAATGCGAAGATCATGACCATGAACGAAGCCGCCCCCAGCGCCGACTCCCTGTGGATTCGCAAGGGAAAGCTCGCCTGGGTGGGCGAGGCGGGGGACCAACCCGAGGCTGCGGGAGACGAAGCGGTGGTCGATTTCGGCGGGCGCTTCGTGCTGCCGGGCTTTGTCGAGCCCCACATGCACCTGCCGCCCCTGGCTATGCTCGATGCTTTCGAAAACGTCGGACCCTTTCGCTTTCCCACCATCGAAGCGGCCATCGCCCACCTGGGTGGCGTTGCGGAAGACACGTCCGAAGGCGACTGGGTGCTGGGTCGTCAATTCGATCCCTCGCTTCAGGAAGGCCCGGACGCCCTGACCCGGGAAATGCTCGACCGCGTCAGCACCGCCCACCCGGTTTTTGTCTACAACGCCTCGCTCCATCTCGCCTACTGCAATTCCAAGGCCCTCGAGGTGGCGGGCATCACCGCCGAAACCCCCTCGCCCCCGGGTTCGGAAATCGTCCGGGGCGAAGACGGCCGGCCCAATGGCGTGCTCAAGGCCGGCCCCGCCATGGCGCTGGTGGCCCGTCACAACCCGGGCATGCACGGACGAAACCTGGCCGAGGGTTGCCTCGAGGTATTCCGCCGGGCCAATCGCGCGGGCATCACGACGCTTTGCGACCAGGGCACCGGGCTCTTCCAGGGGCCCAAGGAACTCGACCTCTATCGCGCCCTCCGCGACAGCCAGCGCATGACCGCGCGCTTCCGTTATTGCCTGGGCCAAACCGCGGCCGCAAGCTGGGACAAGACCGATATCGCCTGGGGGGATGGCGACGAATGGGTGCGCGTCACGGGCTGGAAGATCGTCAGCGACGGCTCCAACCAGGGGCGCACCGGATTGCAACGCGAGCCCTTCTTGAACTCCGATGAAAAAGGCATCGCGTATATCGAAGTCGCCGAACTCGAGCAGGCGGTGGAGCAACGGCTGCGCGAGGGCTGGGCGGTCTGCGTACACGCCAACGGCGATGCCGCTATCGACCGCGTACTCGACGCCTACGAGCGCGCCCACGGTCTGGGCCTCGACCCCGGCGGGCGCCGATCGCGCATCGAGCACTGCAGCATCCTCCACGACGAACAGATCGAGCGCATGGCGGCTTTGGGCATTTCACCCAGTTTTTTGATCGGTCATGTTCACTATTGGGGCGATGCGTTCGTCCGCGATATTTTCGGGCCCGAGAAAACGGCGAAGCTGGACCGCACGGCGGCGTGCGAAGCCGCAGGAATTCGCTGGACCCTCCACTCCGACGACCCGGTCACCGAGATGGGCCCATTGCGCTGCATCGAAAACGCCGTGACGCGCACCATGCGTTCATCGGGCAAACTGCTTTCCCCCGACGAATGCATTCCCGTGGAGGCAGCCCTGCGCGCCGCCACCCTGGACGCCGCCTGGCAATGCCATTCCGACCACGAAGTGGGAAGCCTGGAACAAGGCAAGTTCGCCGACTTCGTCGTCCTCGGCGCCGACCCACGCGAAGTAGAACCCGATTCCATTCACGCGATTCCCGTGGAAGAGACCTGGGTCAACGGAGAATGCGTTCACCGGCAAGAAACCTAGCCCGGCCCGAGCACCCGATCCGGTTCGCCAAAATCGCGGATGACGTGAAGCTTGCGCTGGGTGATCCGCCAACCCTCGGACCCCTTTACCCACTCGTCCCGGTACTCGCCCCACAGCTCGTAGCGCGCTTGCCGGGCTTCGCCCCGGCCAAAATGTCCGGCCTGCACCGAGCAAATGCTCGAGGCGCGATCCCCAGCCACATCGATCCGGAAATTGGTCAGCAGATGCTGGGTGGGTCCACAACCGTCGAGGTTCTTCCGGCACATGGCACGGATCGCCTCGCGCCCTTCGCAAACAAACTGGGAGCGCGGATCGTTTCCGTAAACCGCATGGGCAGCGACGTCGAAGATCTCATCGAATCCGATCCAGTTCCGGGTGTCCACGGTGGTCGCATACGCGATCAACACGCGCTCGATCCGGCGCTCATCGGCCAGGACTTCGAGGGTCAGATCTTGGGAATCATCCGCCATACGTTAAAGCGCTCCATCCTTTTTTTTCTCTGCTCTTTTTCTCATCTCTTTGCGGGCTTGCTCGGTCTATCTATATATAGGAGGAACAAGCCCGGCGCCAAGGCCCCTTAGACCCTGGGGCCCTGCGTTTTCGGGTGCCCCGGACGGGCTCACCCCGCTAGGCTTGACCGTCCACCCCCGACAC
>DUCH01000245.1 GCA_012959865.1 Myxococcales bacterium
CCGTCTGCAGCTATTTCACCGTCGTCATCGCACTCGCGAGCTGTGTCGCCACCTGAGCAGCTGTCACGATTCCGTTGTCATTTCGGGCGTGGAGCCCGCCCTGGCTCTTGAGGCTCAGATCTACGCCAACCGCTTGGGCACGAAGCGCACCCACCGTTGCCTGATCCTTCGCCATGTGCCGGAACGGGTCGTAGCGGAAGAGGCGCATCGCGTTTTTGTACGTCATCAGGTCAATCTCGTCGTCGGGTACGCCGACGAGTTCGCTCATCAGAGTCTCCGGAGCCCGTGGCCATGTCGAGTCCGAGTGCGGGTAGTCGCATTCCCAGGTGATATTCTCGATGCCGACCGAGTGCCGATTCGCAATGCCCGTGGGGTCGGTGATGAAGCAGGTCACGATGTGCTCGCGAAAAACTTCGCTGGGCAATTTATCTCCAAAGTCCTGGTGGGTCCACGCACGATGTTGCTGATAGACAAAGTCGATCCGCTCGAGAAAGAACGGAAACCAGCCGAGGCCGGCCTCGGATAGGGCGAACTTGAGTTCTGGGAACTTTCGCAGGACCGGCGACCATATAAGATCGGCGGCGCAGTCGACCATGGCGATGGGCATCAATGTGATCACCGCGTCCATCGGCGCATCCATCGTGGGAGCGACCATTCCACGGCCGCTTCCGAAGTGCAGACAGACAATGGTCCCCTCATCGTTACAAGCACGCCAGAAGGGATCCCAATGCGCCTGCTGAAGGCTAGGAAATCCCAGTTTCTCGGGATTCTCCGAAAAGCTGACTGCATGGCAACCCTTTTTCGCAACCCGCCGGACCTCCTCGGCCATCATCGAGGGATCCCAGATCGGAGCGATGGCGAGAGGAATGAAGCGGCCCGGAGCGCCGCCGCACCACTGGTCAATGTGCCAGTCGTTGTAGGCACGAAGAACCGCAATCGCGAGTTCTTTGTCCTCGGCGCCCGCGAAGATCTGACCGCAGAAGGCCGGGAAAGACGGAAAGCACATTGACCCCAGCACGCCGTTGGCGTTCATGTCATCGATGCGGGCTTTGACGTCGAAGCACCCAGGGCGGAGTTGCTCGTAGGCGGTCGGCTCCACCCCGTATTCCTCCGGCGGACGGCCGGCCACAGCATTGAGCCCGATGTTGGGCATCTGTCGCCCCTCGAAAACCCAGACGTCGGTGCCATCGTCCTTGTGAACGACGTGGGGTGCTCGATCACTGTACTTTTCGGCGAGCCGACCCTCGAAAACATCCGGCGGCTCAACCACGTGGTCATCCACACTGATCATGATCATGTCTTCGATTTTCATTTTTCCATACTCTCCTAATATCAGGACTCCGCAGACTCGTAGTGCCTTCGTGTCTTCGAGAAATCCCAGCTGTAAACGCGCCCCATCGGAATCCGGAGCATGACCCGGTCTCCTCGGTTTCGTCTCTGGTCTCGACTCTTTGAAAACCAATCCGGCGTTTCTGTCATACCGCTGCCGAGCGCGCGATCCTTCTCCCCGAGTGCGGCCAGTGCACGGTGGATCTCCTCGGGGTCGGACACGGGCTGGCAAGCACTCTCGATTCGTACTCCGCGAAGCTCGAAATAGCTCTCGCCCGATTCCACGACCGCGCAGACCCGGGGGTCATTGACGATGTTCCTGTGCTTGAGGCTGTTCGCTCGGGTATCGACGTAGACGTTTTCCCCAAGTTTCACGAACCAGAGCGGATGGGCGACCGGCGATCCATCGGGGCGCAAGCTCGTGAGGGTGATGGTCCGTTGGCTGGCGAGATACTTGTCGACCTCGGCCGGACTCATGCTTGTGGACACCGCTGTGCCTCCTGGCAGCAAGACTCATCGAAGGCGCTTGCTGACATCTTCACCTTCGGCGATTCGGTCTGCGTACTCATCCAGCCATTTGTGATATTTTTCCGATTCGCCCTCGTCGGCTTGCATACGGGGCAGGGCGGTAATCGCATAGTCGGGGTTGCTGAGAGGGGGATGATCGCTGGCGGGCTTGCGCGCCATGATCTTCTCGATGATCGGAACGAGCCGCTGGTCCTTTTTGCGCTGTCGCTCCTCTTCTCGCTCGTTGAACTCGGGCATGACCTCACGGCCGAAGAGCTCCAAGCTCTCCATGATGTGCTCATGCTTGTTGCGCCCCGATGCGCAGCTCAAGATCAGCTGATCGACGCCGCAATCTTCGTAGCGACGGATGTATTCCCGGACCTGCTGTGGTGTCCCCATGGCGCCACGCAGTCCGCTAACGCCCTCTAGCAAGACCTTGGCGCCGAGCCGATCGGGATTGCTTGCAGCAAGTTGGACTGCTTCGGGATCGTACCCCTTCTCCTTGCGGCGCTTTTCGTAGTCGGCCCAAAGGTCGGTTTTGGCGGGTCTGTGCCGCCCGTAGACGTAGTAGTGGCCGAGGGAATAGCCGAGAAAATTGGAACCGTATGCCCCACGCCGCACGGCTTCTTCTGGGTCTTCGTGGCAGAAGAAGGTGGTGACACATGCAATGTTCGGATTGACGGCGTCGCCGATCGGAACCCCTTCCTGCTCAAGTGTTGTGTAGTAGTCATCCACCCACCCGCGCGCCTCCTCGGGGTCGAAAAAAGCGAAGGACAGGGCGCCCATCCCATTCTGAGCCGCTCGATGAATCGACTCTCGTCGACTGCATGCCAGCCATAGGGGTGGGTGGGGCTTTTGCTGTGGTTTGGGGACGACGTTGCGCGGCGGCATTGTGATGTGCTGACCGTGGTGCCCGGTAAAGGGCTGTTCGGTCATGCAGCGCACGGCCACACGGACTCCTTCCTCCCACATTTCGTTCTTGTCGTCCGGCTCTACACCGAAGCCGTCCAGTTCGACCAGCGAAGAGCCTTCTCCGGTGCCAAACTCGACTCGGCCACCCGAGAGCAGATCGAGGGTAGAAATGCGTTCGGCAACCCTTGCCGGGTGATTGATGGCGGGCAACGCATGGACGATGCCGTGGCCCAGGCGAATATTCTCGGTTCGCTGGCTCAGGGCCGCGAGGAAAATCTCGGGTGCACTGGAGTGGCTGTACTCCTCGAGGAAATGGTGTTCGACCAGCCAGAAGGTCTCGAAGCCGAGGCGGTCGGCCAGTTCCGCCTCCTCCATGGCCTCCTTCATTACCCGGAGCTCGTCGCCTTCTTTCCACGGTTTTGGAACTTGGTGTTCGTAGAAGATCCCGAATTTCATCGGAGCAGACCCCCTTGTCTCGTGGTTCAGCGGCCGATTGCCTTTGAATATTATCGAATGTACTTGCTATGTTTTCTGCATGTCAAGGGCTTCCTCTGGGTCGGTGACCGGGACTCGGAAGGAGGGGACCAGCCGACTGCCTCGAGATCAGAGGCGTCAATCGATCCTCGACGGAGCGACCCGCGCGTTCGCGCAGGCGGGGTTTTCTGCGACCCGCATGGCTGAGATCGCCAGGGCCTCGGGCGTCACGCCCATCATCGTGTACCGCCACTTCGGCTCGAAGGAAGAACTCTATCGTGCGGCGCTGGGCCGCGTTTGCCGCCGGCTCAGCGTCGAACTCGAAGCCGGGCAAGAGCCCGGCGGTTTCGGCGTGGGCGCGGAGTCGGTCTTGGCCGCCGCGCGGCACGATGCGGATGGTTGCCGGTTTTTGTGGCGCCACGCCGTCGTCGGCTATCTCGTCGAGGCGGTCCTCAACTGGCTCGAGTATGGCGACCCCAAGCGCGATGCGCTCTTCGTCAAAGCGACCAACGCGGCCATGCGAGCAGATGCTGGATCAAAGCCGACCCCCAAAAAGTTAATCCCCTGGGGCCGATGCGCTGGGAGACGGCACGGGGTCGCGGTTGGTCGGGCACAGTCTGCAGCAGGGAGTGGGTAAAACCTGGCCCTCCACGGCCCTAGCCGCCCTAGAATAATCTGATGCCGTCAGGCCAGCCCGGGCCCTTACAATGGGGTGTGCTCAATTCGCCTCGCCTCCGCAGGATTCTCACCGCGGTCAGTCGAGGGAGCGGTCGCCTCCTACTCTTCGTTGCGACCTTCTTTGTTGTGAGCCCTGAGGGCTTTTGCG
>DUCH01000246.1 GCA_012959865.1 Myxococcales bacterium
ACTTCAGAAAATTGAAAGCGGCATCGAAGCGCTGGGGTAGGCCCTCGCCGATCCCATCGTTGAGGGATTCTTCGGAATAGAGCCCGTAGCTGCCGAAATTTTCGCAGAGATCGACCAGGCTGCGGGCTTGTTCTTCCTGGAGAAAGGGGTGGAACTCGTGGTACTTGGAAAAGAAATGCGACTGCATGGAGGCCTCGTTGGGGGTTGGTGCCGGGCGCGGCTCGGCTTGGGGGCCGCATAATAGCGGAGAAGAGCCGGGGTCGAGCGCGGCAGCGGCGCTAAGCTCGGCGGATGGCGACCCCCAGTAATCCTGCGGCGCCCTGCCACGGTTTGCGGGTGCTGGATTTTACCAGCGTGGTTTCGGGCCCCTTCTGTACCCAGGTCCTGGGTGATTACGGGGCCGATGTGGTCAAGGTGGAGAGCCTGATCGGCGATATGTCCCGTTCTACGAGCGGTCCTTTTCACGCCGGGCTGTCGGGTTTCTTCAGCCAGTTCAATCGCAACAAGCGAAGCATTGCCCTCGATCTCAAGAGCCCGGCGGGCCGGGAAGTGGTTTTGCGATTGGCCCGGGAGAGCGATGTGGTGGTGGAAAATTTCCGTCCCGATGTGATGGACCGCTTGGGGATGGGCGACGGGGTTCTGCGCGCCGCGAACCCACGATTGATCTATGTCTCGATCAGCGGCTTCGGTCCCGACGGCCCGTACGCACCGCTGCCCGCGTACGACCACGTCGTCCAGGGTCTGGCCGGGATGATGCCCGCCCAGGGCGCCGGGGGAGCACCCCAAATGTTTCGCACCGTGGTGGCCGACAAGGCGGCGGGCATGACAGCGCTGGCCGCCGTCCTGGCGGCGCTCTTCGCGAGGGAGCGGGGGGGCAACGGTCAGCGCATCGACGTCCCCATGCTGGACGCCTATGCGGCGTTCGTCCTGCCCGAGTTGATGGGTCCGATTTCCTTTCCCGATTCGGATTCGGGCATTCCGCCCTTCGATCTCTTCCGGGTCTACCCCACGGCGGACGGACACGTGGTGGGCATGGTGGTTCAAGATGCACAGTTCGCGGGGCTGTGCGAGTTCCTCGAACGCGACGATCTGAAACGCGATCCGCGCTTTGTGCGCATGGCCGAGCGATTTCAGAACATCGATACCCTTTCGGAGATCTTGCTCGAGGAATTTCGGAAGCGGCCCACCGAGGCCTTGATCGCGGGTCTTCGTCGGTCGGGGGCGCCCTTTGCCCCGGTGAACAATTTTGAGGCTTTCCTGTCCGATGAACAGGTCGAACACAGTGGCGTGGTGCGCGTCATCGAGGACCCTCGCGCACGGGTTCGAGTTCTTCGTGCGCCCGCGCGCTTCTCGGAGACGCCGGCGGTTTCGCCTCGTCGGCCACCTCTGCTCGGCGAGCACACCGACGCAATTCTTGCCCTGGCGGGGCACTCACCCGGCGAGATCGCCGAGCTCCGCGAACAGGGTGTGGTGGTTTGAGGGGAGAGGAGACCATGAGGGCTTGGCGGGTCAATACCCACGGCGGACCCCAGGAGGTTCTCGCCCTCGAGGAAGAGGTTCCCGTGCCCGAACCCGCCGCCGACCAGGTGCGCATCCGGGTGGGCGCCGCGGCGCTGAATTTTGGCGACGATCTGCTTTGTCGCGGGACCTATCAACTCCGCCCTGAACTGCCTTTTACGCCGGGGCTCGAGGTGGCCGGAGAGGTGGTGGCCGCCGGGGATCAGGCGGGAATCGCCGAGGGAACCCGGGTGATGGGCGTGCCCGCTTTGCCCGCGGGCGGCCTTGCGGAGTATGCCCTGGCGGACGCGCGAAACTGCTATGCGATTCCCCCGACTCTGCCCGATCGCGATGCGGCCGCCATGCTGATTCCGTTCCAGACCGGCCACATCGCGTTGCATCAAAGGGGAGGCTTGAAGTCCGGCGAGACCCTCCTCGTGCATGCCGGGGCGGGCGGGGTGGGCTCGGCGGCCATTCAATTGGGAAAAGTCGCCGGCGCCCGGGTGATCGCCACGGCGGGGGGGCCGGAGAAGGTCGCGATTTGCCGGGAACTGGGGGCGGACCTGGCCATCGACTATCTCGCCGAGGATTTCCCGGCGCGGGTGCGCGAGGCCACCGGGGGCGAGGGCGCCGACGTGATCTACGACCCCGTAGGCGGCGACGTGTTCGAAAAGTCCCGCAAATGTGTCGCGTGGCATGGGCGCATCCTGGTGGTGGGCTTCGCCGGGGGCGCAATGGTGAGTGCGCCGATGAACCAGCTTCTGTTCCGCAACTACTCGCTGGTGGGTGTCTATATGGGCGAGTACAGCCATCGGGACCGCCCCTTTCTGGACCGGGTGCACGCGGAAATTCTGGCGCTTTACGCCGACGGGCGGATCAAGCCCCTGATCCACGCGGGGGTCCCCATGGAGGGTGTCCCCGCCGCCATTGCGGGTCTTGCCGGGCGCGCCACCGCGGGGAAGGTCGTCGTGGAGGTTGTAAAGGCATGAAGGTTGTAAAGGTTGTAGAGATTGTGGAGGTCGAGGAGTTCGTAAAGGCAGCGAGCGATTCCCTCGATGCGCACGGCCAGGAGGAAATTCCATGTTGATAGAGGGTGCCCATCATTTCTCGCTGGGCGTCGCCGATGTCGAGCGGTCCCGGGTCTTCTACGGCGAGTTGCTCGGCCTGGGGGAGATCGATCGCCCGGACTTCGGCCTGCCCGGCATCTGGTACCAGGCGGGTTCGGTGCAATTGCACCTGATCCAGACCCCGCCGGGCGTTGACGTGGGAAGCCGGGCGCCGTCGCTGACGCCTCTGGCTCAGCACATTGCGTTCGAGATCGCCGACTACGACACGGTCCACGCGGCCTTGGAGGCAGCGGGCCTTGAAATGCTGGCCACCGGCGCTGAGGTCGGGCAGATCTTCGTTCGCGACCCCGACGGCAATACCATTGAGTTCATCGAGCCGGGTGGGCGCCTGGGAAGGCGCTGATCCGCGCGCGCCCGTCACCCGGTGAGCGCTATGCTGGCTCGATGGTCTTCGGATCGCGAACCCGCGCGCTGATCGCGCGCCTCGGCTTTCCGCTGGTGATGGCGAGCGCCCTCGCAGCGGCCATTTGGGGGATGAACCGGGGCGTTGAACCCATTTTGGCGGGGGTCATGGTTCAGCTTCCTTCGTTCCTGGTGGTGATGGCCCTCGAGCGTCTGGCTCCCTTTCACCCGGCGTGGAACCGCAACCATGGCGATCTGGGGGTCGACATTCGCCATATCGTGACCGTGACCCTCACCTCCGGCATCGCCGATCCGCTTCTGCGCGGGCTGGGAGTCGTTCTCGGCGGCTGGCTCCTGGGCGGGTACGCGTTGGGAGTCTGGCCCGGCCAATGGCCCCTGGCCGCGCAACTCGCGCTGGCCCTGGTGATCGGCGAACTGGGGCAGTATTGGGTGCACCGGATGCAGCACGAAGTGCCCTGGCTCTGGCGCTTCCACGCGCTTCACCACAGCGCACCCCGGCTCTATTGGCTCAACGCAGCGCGCTTCCACCCCCTGGATATCCTGCTCAATAATTTTGCGGCCACGGTTCCCCTGGTGGCGCTGGGTGCCGGGGAAGATGTTCTGGTGCTGTGGGTCTTGTTCGCCGCCATCCACGGGATATTTCAGCACTGCAACGTGCCCGTGCGACTGGGGGCGCTGAACTGGATCTTCAGCATGGCGGAGCTCCACCGTTGGCATCACTCGCGCAGGGTCGTCGAGTCCAATCGCAACTATGGCCAGAACCTGATCGTCTGGGACATCGTCTTTGGCACCCGGTTCCTGCCGGCAGACCGCGAGCCCCCGCGCGACATCGGTTTGACGGGGCTGCCCAACTACCCCATGACCTGGCTCGCCCAGGAGTTGGCACCCTTTCGCTGGGCCCGAGCGGTCGAGCCCCCCGCCGAGCCTTCTGGCGGCTCCCGGGATTGAGGTCGCCCCAGGATCGGTTCTGACACACGCTATTCAATGCCAAAGGGGATTCACTCGGGGGACGAATGTCCGCAGCCCTCTACACCTCTTCAGAACACCTCCCGAGAACACC
>DUCH01000247.1 GCA_012959865.1 Myxococcales bacterium
GACGCGTTCTTCGGATCCAGGGCCGCTTGGGAAGCGATTCCAAGCTGGGATCAACGGTGAATGCGGGCGGTGAATTTGGGAATTGTGTGCGCCGGGACGGCATGGGGATGCCCGTGCTTTTTGTTCGAGGGGAGAGGATTTGATGGATTCATCGTCGACCGATAAGGCGGAATTGATCGCGTTCGCCCAATCGCGTGGGGGGCGGTTGCTTTCGGCGGAATTCGGCGGGAGGGCGAGCCTGCACCGCTGGCGCTGCGCGCTGGACCACGAATTTGAAGCCTCGCCTGGGCTCCTGATTGATGGGGGGTATTGGTGCCCGGAGTGCTTTCCCTCGCCGGTGGAAGACCGCGGCTGGGACTGGGCGCGCCAAGTCGAGGTCGATCCCCTGCTCGCCAGTTTCTACCGGAAGGGCTGAGCCCCGCCGATCGTTCCCGTTTTGTTCGCCCGGGCCGGGCTCCCTCGAGCCAAGGGCCCGCAATGGGGGCTAGTATTGGTCGCCCGCAGGAGATTGGCGGCCGCTGGCCCAGCGGATCGATTTTCCGGCGAGTTCTCGCCGAGTTCACCTGCCAGTATTCGAGAGGGAAGACTGTTGCCTGCCCATCCCCTGAGAGGAAGCGCTGCCGTGGTGGGCGTCGGCGAGACGGACTACGTGCGCGGGGCGGACCAGACCCCGGTGCAGTTGATGCTGCGCGCTTCCCAGGACGCCATCCGGGATGCGGGTCTTGAGCCGCGCGATATCGACGGGATTCTTCCGCCCCCGGGCTACACATCGGCGGAAGAACTGGCCGCGAACCTTGGAATTGAGGACCTCCACTACGCGGCGACGGTTCACCTAGGCGGGGCGAGCCCCACGGCCTCGCTTCAGAGCGCCGCGATGGCGATCCATTCGGGAGTGGCGAAAAACGTCCTGGTTGTGGTGGGCTGGAATGGTTTCTCGGCCTTTCGGCCGCGGCCGGGGACCAAGCGCCCCCGCATGGGGCTGGATCCGGGTTCGGTGGGGAACGTCACCATGGATTACTACCTCCCGTACGGGGCTCGCATCCCGGCGCAGTTCTACTCCTTCATCCTCATGCGCTACAAGCAACTCTATGGGATTCCCGACGAAGCGGCGGGCGAAGTGGCGCTCGCCTGCCGGGCCCATGCCCAGTTGAACGAAAAAGCCCTGATGCGCGGTCGGCCCATGAATCTCGACGAGTACCTGGCGTCGCCCTGGGTGGCCGAGCCGTTGAGGAAATTGGATTGCTGCGTAGAGACCGATTGCGCGGCCGCGGTGGTCTTGACTTCAGCCGAACGCGCCAAGGATCGCCCCCATACCCCGGTGCTTTATCTCGGCGGGGCCGAGGGCCACCCCTATCCCGCAGACGACATCACAAACCGCCCGGATCCCTTCAAGGTGGGGCTTTCCTTTGCGGCGCCGCGGGCCTTCGCGATGGCAGGGGTCGGCCCTCAGGAGATGGATTTCCTCCAGGTCTACGACTGCTTCACCTATGTGGTGCTGCTCCAACTCGAAGCCCTCGGACTTTGCGGTCCCGGAGAAGCGGGCGATTTCGTCCAAGGTGGCCGGATTCGCTTGGGGGGCGAGCAGCCCTTGAATACCCACGGTGGTCTGCTTTCCCAGGGGCATATGTGGGGGATGAATCATGTCGTCGAAGCTACGCGTCAACTGCGGCACACCTCCGGCGCCGCCCAGGTGGAGGGGGCCGAATTGGGCCTTGTCACGGGTTGGGGAGATTACGGCGATGGCAGCCTCGCGATCTTTGGCCGGGGCGACTGAGATCCAGCAGGAATCGGGCGAGCCGAATCCCGGAGATGAAACCATGAGCGATGCACCCGCGAAGTACATTCCCGACCCCGACGGTCGCAACGCGGATTTCTACCGTCACCTGGCCGCCGGCGTCCTTCACTTGCAGGCCTGCGACGACTGCGCCCGGGTTTTGCATCCGCCGCGTTTTCTCTGTCCGGGCTGTGGCTCCGACGCCCTGGTCTTCCAGCCCTCCGCGGGGAAGGGCCGAATTTTCTCTTGGACGCTCACCCATCGGCCGGTGGATCCCGCTTGGGCCGCCGAGGGACTCCCCTACGCGACGGTGATCGTCGAGATGGAAGAAGGGGTTCGCCTGGTGGCGGGTTGGCGGGGCAGTCGGGACGCTCTGCGACTCGACGCCCCGGTGCGCGCGGAGATCGAACCCGCGGGCGATGCCTTCGGGTTTTTGTATTTCAGGCCCGCCGGCGAGGAGGGCTAAGCGGTGGAGTTCAACTGGGAACCCGAGTACATCGAGTTCCGCCAAGCGCTCCGGGCGTTTATCGCCGAGCGCCGCACTCCGGAACTACTGGCCGAATACGCTCGAACCTACGGGGGCGGGGGCGAACTGATCCGCGCCTTCCACGAAGCCATCCACGAGCGGGGATGGATGCGCATGTGCTGGCCCGAGGAGTATGGGGGCGAGGGCCGCAATATGCTCTTCCAATACATCTTCGTGGAGGAGATGGAGTATTGGGGGATGCCCTATGGAAATCTCACCTTTACCTCGATCGCGCCCTCGATCCTGACCTTCGGAAGCGAGGAACAGAAGCGCGCCTATCTGCCGGGCATCTATCGCGGGGAGTATTGCTTTGCCCTGGGCTATAGCGAGCCCAACGCGGGGACCGATCTCGCCTCGTTGCGCACTCGGGCGGAGCGTGACGGGGACGAGTGGGTGATCAATGGCCAGAAGATCTGGACTTCCCTGGCGGATGTTTCCACGCATCTGTGGCTCGCGGTGCGAACCGATCCCGATGCGCCGCGACACGCGGGAATTTCGATTCTGATCGTCCCCACCGCCACCGAGGGCATCACGATCCGCCCGTTGCATACCCTTTACGGGGGGCATACCACCGAGACTTTCTACGACAATGTGCGGGTTCCCGTAGACAGCGTGGTGGGCGGCGTCAATCAGGGCTGGCCCATCGTCATGCACGCGCTCAACCACGAACGGGTCGGGCTTGCGGCGACCGGCGCCCTGGCTCGAATTTACGATCAACTGGTTTCGCATTTGCGCGAGCACTGTCCGGAGAAGTGGGCGGACCCCGTGGTCCGCCGCCGTCTGGCCGAACTCGAACTCGATGTTCGCGAGCACCGTGTTCTGGCGCTGCAGAACGCCTGGATCATTTCCCGGGGCAGAACCCCCATTGCCGAGGCCTCCATGGCCAAGGTTTCGGGCACCGAATTGCGCAGCCGTCTGGCCAGCGCCGCCATGGATCTGCTCGGGCGCTACGGGGGGCTCAGCGCCGAGTCGGGGGAACTCGCTCCCTTCGCGGGGCGCGCCGAATTCAATTTTCGCCTTTCGCCGATCTTCCGTTTCGGGGGCGGCACCAACGAAGTCATGCGCGACATCATCGCCGCCGCCGGGCTCGGGCTGGTCCGGTAAAGGAGGCGACCATGAATCTTGACCCCACAGAAACCCAGCGCCTGCTCGAGGAGACCGTGCGCGGCTTTCTCGAAGCCGAAGCGCCCTACGACCGAACCCGGAAGCTCGAAGCCGATCAGGGGTGGGACGCGGGCCTCTGGGGGAAAGTGTGCGAGCAGGGCTTCCTCGACTTGGTTTTTAACGCCCAGGGTGCGGGCCACGACGGCAGGAGCCTGCTCGACCTTGGCCTGGTGGTGGAACTATTCGCTCGGCGGGCGGTGATGGTGCCGATTCTCGAGGTGGCCGTCGCCGGGCGCGTCCTCGAAACGAGTCCCGCGCTGGCTTCGGAATGGGTGCCCGAGGTGGCAGCGGGCCGCGCGGTGCCCGTGCCCGCGATCTTGGAAGCGGGGGATCGTTTCGACTCGGTGGATCTTGAAGTAAGCGCTGACGGGCATCTGACAGGGACCAAGTATTTCGTCGACTACGGCCAGCACGCGACCCATCACCTGGTGGCCGCCAACCAGGGCGGCGAATGCGATTTCTTTTGGGTCGATGCTCGAGGCGAGGGCGTCGCGTTCGAGCCTTTGCTCTCAGTAGGGCGGACTCCCGTGGCCGTGGTTCGCTATTCGAAGGTGCCCGCCCAGCGCTTGGACGCCCAGGCCTCCCTGGCCGAGGCGATTCGCTTGGGCCGGGCGCTGGCCGCTCTGCAATGCGTGGGCTCCATGCAGGCGTCCCTGGACATGACGGTTGCCTACGCGAAGGTCCGCGAACAATTCGGCCAGCCCATCGGCCGCTTTCAAGCCGTGCGTCACCACTGCGCCAACATGGCGAGCCGCGTGGCGAGCGCGCGATTGCTCGCCCTCGAAGCGCTCTCGGCCCTGGATCGGGGGGAGCAGGCCGATGTCCGGGTGGCGGCCGCTAAGGCGGCGGCTTCCCGTGCGGTCCCGGAGGTCCTGATGCTGGGCCACCAGATCCACGGGGGCAACGGGGTGATCGAAGAGAACGATCTCTACTTCTTTACTTTGCGGGGCAAGGAGCGTTCGCTCGCTTGGGGGAGCGTCGAAGAATGCCTGGCCGTGATGGCGGAGTCCGCCGCGACCGAAGTGGACTGGTTCTGACTGCGTTGCCAGCGGACCGTTGCCCATCAGCTTCGCGGAATCCCGCGCGTTCTTCAGCAGAGCACTTCAGAAAAGAACTTCAGAAAAGAACTTCGTCGAGGACCGATTTCACATAGGCGGCTTCATCGAGTCCCAGCACGTCGCGTAGGATTTCCTCGTTGTGCTCGCCCCACATGGGTCCGCGCTGGATGGTGTGCTCGACCCCCGCGAAGCGGATGATTTCGCGATCGATGGGCAAATCGAGTTCGGGGGCCAGGGGATGGCGCACCTTTTGATAGTGGTCGCGCAGTTGCGGATCTCGCTCGTAGGTATCCTGCAGATTCTCCACCGGCGCCGCCGCGATGCCCTCGGCCTGAAGGCGCTCGGCCAGTTCCCAGCGATCGTGTTCGGAGGTCCAGGCCGAAACGATCGCGTCGAGTTCGTCCTCGTTCGCCTTGCGGGTCGGGTGATCTTCAAAGCGCGGATCCTCGACCAGCTCCGGACGATCCATCAGGGCGCACAGTTTTCGCCAATCGGCATCGCCCTCCGCCGCAAGGGCGAGCCATGCGTCGTCGCCCCGCGTCCGGAATACGCCGTGGGGGCAGGCGTTGGCGTCGCGATTGGCCGAGCGCTCGGGGGTCTGGCGGGTCTGGGCGTATTGCATCCACTCGGGGCCGAGCAGTGAAAATGTTGCCGAGAGTTGAGAGAGATCCATCTCCCGGCCACCGCCTCCCTGATCGCGCACGCGCAGGGCCGCCATCACGCAGGTGGCCAATAGGTAGGGGGATGTGAAATCCGCGTAAGCGACCCCATAGCCCCGGGGCCGCTGATGGGGGAAGCCCATCAACTGATTGAGCCCCGACGCGGCCATCACCGCGTTGCCCGTAGTGGGCCGTTGGCTCCAAGGGCCCTGGGGATGGGTGCCGGGAAGATTGAGCAGCACGATATCGGGTTTTCGCGCGCGCAGGGCCGCGTAGCCGAGTCCCATTCGGTCCAGGGCGCCGGGACGAAAATTGTTGGTGACGACATCGGCTTGGGCAACCAGGTCGAGGACCAGTTCTCGACCCCGGGGATGCGCGAGGTCTACCGTCAAGGAGCGCTTCCCCGCGTTGGCGGTATTGAAGAGCCCGCCCAAGTCCGTATGGGGCTCGCCGTCGGGACCCGAAAGAGTTCGCATGCCGTCGATGCGTCGACTGGATTCCACCCGGATCACATCGGCGCCGAAATTGCCGAGCAGCCGAGTGCCCAGGGGACCGGCCAACACCCAGCAGAAATCCACCACGCGAATCCCGTTGAGAGCGCTGTAGGGGTTCAGAGTTGCTCCGTCGGACTGGGGGGCTGGGGGCGCGCTCTTCGGGGTTTCCAGGAGTTCGGCGGTGTCGGCGCCCAATCGAGGAGCGCTTCGGAAGTTGACTTCCCCCATCACGGCATCCACTGGGCTT
The DNA here is from genome assembly GCA_012959865.1 of Myxococcales bacterium. Classification (GTDB taxonomy): domain Bacteria; phylum Myxococcota_A; class UBA9160; order UBA9160; family UBA4427; genus JAZXM01. The sequence goes on from DUCH01000247.1 coordinate 5,923, forward strand.
CGGGCAAGGCTCAGCGTCTCGCCCAGGCCTTCGTTTTTCACCGGAACGAATTGGCGGTTGGTCGTGAATTGGGGATGCACCTCGATACTGGGGAAATCCATGATGGGCAAGCAGATGGTTTCTGCCTGGGCGGCCCGGTCGGCGAAGTCGTCTCGGTCGTAGCGCGCGGCGAGTTCGAGCAGCACCGCCGCGATGGGATTGCCTTCTCGGGGCGCATAGAGTTCCGCCCAGTGGGCATCGTCGGCGGCGAGTTGGGTCGGGGTCTGCGCTTCGATCGCCCAGTCGCGAAATGCGGCGAAGGTTACCGGGCGAACCAGCAGTCCCACCCAGCCGCCGTCGCGGCATTGCAGGGCGTTGGAAAGCGCGGGGCGTTCAGGAACTTTCCCGAACCACGACCAGAAGGTCGGCGTGGCGGATTGAAGCGCCGCCATGCTGGCGGCTTCTTGAAGCGAGAGTTCCAGGTGCGCGCCGCCGCTTGCGCCCGGGCGATCGCGCGCGGTGAGAGCGGCCATGATTCCGGTGGCGGCGGCCAGACTCGCCATGGAGAAGGCGGGTCTTCCGCTGCCGTGCCAAGGGGGCGCGCCGCGCTCGCCGCAGAGCCAGAGCAGGCCGCTGGCCGCTTCGGCGACCAGATCGCCCGCTCGCCAATTCCGCCAGGCGCCGTCGGGACCGAATGGGGTAATTGAAGCGTGGATGAGTCGTGGATTGACGGCCCGAAGCGTGGCGTCGTCGAGGCCGAGCCCTTCGCGCTTCGCCACGGGGGCGGTTTCGATCAGGATGTCGGCGCTGGCCACCCAGTTCTGGAATTCAGCGCGTCCCGCCGGGTTGGAGCGGTCGACCACCGCGGAGCGTTTGTTGGCGTTGAAGTAGAGGTGTTGGAAGCCGCGTTCGGGATCCGCTCGGCCGTGAAGAAAGGGCGCCCGATGTCGAAGCCTTCCGCCTTCGGGGGGTTCGACCAAAATGACCTCGGCGCCCAGGTCCGCCAGAATGCGCCCGGCGAAGGCCGCCGATTCGTCGGCAAGGTCGAGCACTCGAACGCCGGCGAGGGCGCCCATTTTCAATCGCCCTCGCCCGTCAGGGGGAGAACCATTCGGCCGCGAAGCAGGCTGCGGTCATCGCCTTCGACGTGAATTTCACAGCCGATCCGATCGGGCCCGGCTTCGACCACGCGTGCCTGGGGGACGATGTGGCTCTCCGCATAGGTCTGGCCGATCCAGCGCACGTCGAAGTGCGCGCCGTGCAGCAGACACTCGGGTCCCCATTCTTCCATCAAGCGGGTCTGGACAAACGAGAGAACGTGGGACCCTCCTGCGATGGGGGCGGCCAGTCCCTCGCGCTCGGCGACCGCGGGGTCGGTGTGGATCGGATTGTCGTCTCGGCCGGCGTCGCGCTGTTGCATCATGGCCAGACTGACCCGGGTCCGTTCGCCGGAAAGGATCTCTCCGAGAACCACGTCGCCCAGGCGGGCCTGGCAGGGATTGCCCCGCGCTGCCTGCCAATCCGGACCCGGCAAATCCACTTCGCTTTCCGCGATGCCCTCGTTGGCATCCGCCAGATCCGGGTCTCGGCGATAGGAGAGCAACCCCGTGGTGCAACTCGAAACCAGCAACCGCCCGTCGGCGCCCCGGGTTTCAGAAACCGTCACTCCGTAGCGACGCCCCTTCTTGGAAAAACGCCGCAGCGCCCGCCCGCGGACGCGGAGGGGTTCGTCGATGCGCATGGGCGCGTGGTAGGTGACCTGCTCTCGGACCCAGACCCCGCCCTCGATGGCGCCTTTGCGGGGCTCGCTGCCTTGGGGGCGACGCGGCTGGCGGCTGAGCAGGTGCAGGGTCATGCCGGTGAGTACGTCCGGGGGAACAAGGCCGAGTTCCACCAGAGCCTGAACCCCGGCTGCACGAGGACCCAGGCCGAGAATCGATCCCTCGGCGACTCCTGCCGGCAGGGGACCCTCGACGAGGGCGAGTTCTTGGGGGAGGGTGGGGGACGAGGACACCGTGCATAGCTTATCCCAGACTTTTCCATCTCGCGTTGAATCCACTAGGGTTTTGAATCGGGTGCCGAACGTGCCTGAAGGAGAATCCGTCATGTCCGAGGGAGCGAACGCCACCCAGCACCTGCTTGTGAAAGAAGAGGGCGGGGTCATGACCTTGGTGATGAACCGCCCCGAGGCCCGCAACGCCTTGAGTCCCCAGATGCTGGTTCGGCTCTGCGAGGCCTGGCACGCGTTTCGCGATCGCGACGACCTTCGGGTGGCGATTTTGACCGGGGCTGGGGATACGGATTTCTGCGCCGGCGGTGATCTGAAACTCACCATGCCGCTGATGACCGGTGCCCGCGCGCCCGAGGACGAATGGGACCACCGGATTCTTGAGCAGCCCGGCCTCTTCACCGACGCGATCCTGCGTGGCTTCGAACTCTACAAGCCGGTGATCGCCGCGGTGAACGGAAACGCACTCGGGGGCGGGACCGAGATGACCAACGCGTGCGATCTCCGGGTGGCCTCGGAACACGCGGTTTTCGGAACGCCCGAGGCTCGGGTGGGATTGCTGCCCGGGGGAGGATCCATCAGTCGCCTGCCCCGGCAGATCCCCTGGGCGAAGGCCATGGAGATGTTGCTCATCGGCGATCATTGGAGCGCGCAGGATGCGCTGGAAATGGGGCTCCTCAATTACGTGGTCCCCCATGGCGAGTTGATCCCCAAGGCCCACGAGTTGGCGGACAAATTGGCGCGCAACGGGCCGCTCGCGGTGCGAAAAATCAAAGAGGGGGTGATGCGCGGCAGCGGACTCCCCTTGGCCGAAGCGCTCAAAATCGAAGACGAAGTGTCGGTAGCGGTGATGACTTCCAAGGATGCGCGGGAGGGGCCGCGCGCCTTCAAGGAAAAACGCGCACCCCGCTTCACGGGGGAATAGAACATGCGCCGGGGGTGGGGGCGTTGGCGCGGCTACATGGACGAACTCGAGGTGGTCATGCGCCAGGCCGCCGAGCGTCTGTCCGAAGCCGAGGCGCTCATCGCTGAGGCCTGGGAGCGCGGCGCCTGGCACACGCGCCAGCGCGAGAGCGTCGAGTCTGAAATCCTGCGCCGGGTCCAGGATATGCCTTTTTTGGGTCCGCTGATGGAGGCGGCGCGTCGGCTGGACGGGGCGGAACGACTCGAACCCCCCGATTTTATCGGCCGCCCCTGGACCGAGGACGAGTCGATGAGCGCGCTTGCCTCGCCGACACGCTTCCCGGAGCGCCCCGGACTTGAAGCCTCGCCGCCGGGTCCCGAGCAGGCACCTCCCGCCCGCTTGCGCGCCGCCGAGCGGGCGCTCGCCGAGCGCAGCCGTTCCATGGTGGTCCTGCTCGATGATCTGGTGAACCCCCGCAATGCGTCGGCGGTGATCCGCACCAGCGAGGCCTTGGGAATGCAGGAAGTTCATATCGCCCAGGCCGAGGGGCGAGCGGATCTGGAGCGCACGGTCACGATGTTGGCCGAGCGTTGGCTGGATTTGTTCTGGTATCGCGATGTCGAAGCTGCGATCGCCGGATTGCGCGAACGCGGCTACCGAATTCTGGTGAGCGATTACTCAGCTTCCGCCGAGCCCCTTGAGCACGTGCCCCTGGGCGAGAAAGTGGTGGTGGCTTTTGGCAGCGAGCAGCGCGGGGTCAGTCCAGCCCTGCGGGCGGCTGCCGATGGTTTCTTTTTTCTTCCGTCGGCGGGGTTTACCTCGTACCTGAATGTGTCCGTGATGGCGGGGGTCTCGCTCTATACCCTCGATCGGCGCATGCGCGCCGAGGGTCTGCGGACGCCCATCGCCGACGACGATCGGGCCCGGCTTCGTCGCGCCTGGTATTCGGCGCTCGCCAAGGGCGACGATCGGCGCGCCGGTGAGTTCATGGGTTGGTTGGACTCTCCGCCGGATCCGGCTCCGCCTCGAGGTGCGCCGTCCTCGAGTCGGCCGGTTTCACCCCCCGAATCCCCGTTTCGTAAAGTCTGAAATTCGTCCCAACGGGCGGTCTTATTCACCCGTGGAGTCGGGCTAGTATCTGGCGTCAGGAGGAAGCCCATGCCAGAGCACTTATCATCGGCGCCGCTAGCGTCGGCGCCCTTGTCGGGAATTCGCGTGGTCGAAATCGCGACGTTTGTGGCCGCCCCAGCGGCGGGTGCGCTGCTCGCGGATCTTGGGGCCGAAGTCATCAAGATGGAGGTGCCCGATGGCGAACTGATTCGTCATACCCGGCCGCGCCACAACGGCTTCGGCTCGGACTTCGATGGCTCGCCTCAATTCGAGATGGAGAATCGTGGCAAGCAGTCTCTGACTTTGGATCTCAAGAACCCGGCGGCACGCCGCGCTCTGGTGAAGGTCATCGGCGGGGCTGACGTGGTCTTGACCAACATGCTTCCCGGGCGCTGCCGGCGCTTCGGGATCGATCCCGAGACTCTGCGAAAAGAGCGCCCGGAATTGATCTACGCGTCATTGACCGGGTACGGGACCCGGGGCGACGAGGCCGACTCGCCGTCGTTTGATTACGCGGCGCTTTGGGCGCGGACTGGGATGATGGATTTGACGCGGGATCCGGGATCGGTGCCCGGGTTTTTGCGCCCGGGTGTGGGGGATCATTCGGCAGCGCTCTCCCTGGTTTGCGGCATCCTGGCCGCTTTGCGGGTGCGCGATGCCGGGGGGGAGGGCCAGGTCATCGACGTCTCCCTGCTGCAAACCGGGCTCTATCTGCAAGGCAACGATCTCTCGCAAACCCTGGCCACGGGAAATCCCGCGCCCATGCACGACCGGACGGCGCCGCGGAACCCGCTCTGGAACCACTATGCGACGGGTGACGACCGCTGGGTGATGCTGGTGATGATCGAATCGCCGCGCTACTGGGCCGCCTTTACCCGGGCCATCGACCGGCCCGACCTCGAGCACGATCCGCGTTTCACCGGGCCGGTTGAGCGATACCGACAGAATCGCGAATTGGTCAAAATTCTCGACGAAGTCTTTGGGGCGTTCACCCTGGACCAGTGGGAGGCGAAGCTGGCCACGCATTCGGTGATCTGGGCGCCGGTGCGGCGACTGGATGAGACCCGGGACGATCCCCAGGTGCGGGCCATGGGTTATTTTCGAACCGTGGACCACCCCGATCTCGGTGTTTTCGAGACGGTGGGCCCGCCGCTTCAGATGTCGGGCCACGCCATGCCGGCCAATACGCCGGCGCCCGCCCTCGGTGCGGACTCCGTTGCGGTTCTGCGCGCAGCGGGGCTTGGCGAAGAAGAACTTGCGGCAGCGCTCGCGCGTTGGGACGCTTCCCCGGAAGAAAAAAACGGAAAGGCCGAAGCGTGAGCGAGTCGAGAAGCCAAGACTTCGTCGCCGAACTTCGCCAGGGCATCGGGCGCTCGGGCCCGGTCTGGATCGCCCGGGATCCCGTCAACACGGCGATGATTAGGCATTGGTGCGACGCCATGCAGGACCACAACCCGGTCTATACCGATCCTGAAGCGGCCGCGCGGTCGATCCATAAAGGGATCGTGGCGCCTCCCGCCATGCTGATGGCCTGGTCCATGCGCGGATTGGAACCCCCGGGCGAGACCCCCGGTGAGACTTCCGACCCGGGGAGTCAAGTTTATCGCGCTCTCGACACCGCGGGTTACACATCGGTGGTGGCGACCAACTCCGAGCATGATTATCTCCGCTATCTCCGGCCGGGGGATGAGTTGCACTCGACTCAGACTCTCGAGGACGTTTCCGAAGAGAAGAAGACCGGCCTGGGGATCGGCCACTTCGTGACCACCCGCACCGAATATCGCGATCAGACCGGCGAAACCGTCGGCCGCATGCTCTTTCGCATTCTCAAGTTCAAGCCCGGAACGGGTCGGGCCGGGCTGGCGGGGGGGCAAGCACCTTCGGCGCCACCCCTGCGCCCGGAGCCGGGTATCAGCCGGGATACAGCTTTTTTCTGGGAGGGACTCGAGGCCGGTGAATTGCGGATCCAGAGATGCGCAGCCTGTTCGATTCTCCATCATCCGCCCAGGGTGCGGTGCCCGGGTTGTGGGAGTTACGAATTCGATTGGACGTGTGCCAGCGGTCGCGGGACGATCTACAGCCATGTCGAACCCGTCCACCCGTCTTTCGCGGCGTTTGGTCCGCCGTATGTCGTGGGTCTGGTGGAGTTGGAGGAAGGGACAAGGCTGCTGACCAACATCGTGGATATCGATCCCGATTCGGTTCAGATAGGGATGCCCGTAGAACTCGTGATTCGTCGCGAGAATTCCGAGCGGCCGCTTCCCCTTTTTCGGCCGCTTCGCCCCGAGCGAAGGACGACGACTCGGGCGAGGGATTCGATTCGGACGGGGGATGAGTTGCCCGCTTGCCCCATTCCGATCACGGCGACCCTGATCGTTTCGACGGCCCTCGCCTCCAGGGATTATCAGGATGTGCATCACGATCGGGAACTCGCCAAGGAGCGCGGCTCCCCAGATATTTTTATGAATATTTTGACGACTTCCGGACTTTGCGCGCGCTATGTGACCGATTGGGCCGGGCCCGAAGCGGTGGTGAAGCGCTTGTCGATTCGCCTTGGGGTTCCCAACTATCCCCACGACACCATGACGATGTCGGGCTCGGTACGCGCGGAGCGCGGCGACCGAGTCGACGTGGATATCCGGGGGTACAACCGTTTGGGCGATCATGTGACGGGGAGCGTCGAACTCGAAATTCCGGCGGCGACCGGCGGCGGCGACTGATTCGTGATCCCGCTGGGGGAGTAAAATTCCCCCCCGGCTCGTCCATCGGGGACCGCGAATCTACGGGCCGAACTCGCTCAGAAGCGATAGGCCGCGCCGAAGTTGACGGCGAGGAAATAATTTTTCCAGATTTGGCCCACGCCCCAGACGAAGCCGGTTTCGGCGGTCAGCGCCCAGTGGTGGCTCACGTAGTACTCCACCCCGATCCCTTGGCGAAACGCCCAGTCCACCTCACTGGAGGCCGCGCCGGGCGGCCGCGCCCACATCGCTCCGGCGCCCAGAATGAGATAGGGCTGGATGCGGTCCTCGGCGAGATAGAATTTCGCGTTGACGCCCAGAAGCCAATTATTCGATGCCGTCGCTACTGGGCAGCCAGCTGAAATCGAGCTCCAATGCCAAGCGCTCGCGTTCCCGCCAGCCCACTCGGAAATCCAAGGCCGGATCGGGCTCCCAGCTGAGGGTGTCGGCGCCGGGGAAGCCCGCCGACGAACTCTTCAAGGCGAAGTAGCCGGCCCCTGAGATGTACAGACCGGGCCTCGAGTAGTCGGCCGCGTGGTCGGGTTCGTGGGCCAGCGCGGGGAGGCTTGCGCAGAGCGCAATGACTAAGCCGAGAATGACTAAGCCGAGGAGGAGGACAGTTCGGGGCATGGCGGGAGCTTCCTTCATTGGCTGGGGGAATCGTGCCGACCCAAATCTACGCGGGTTGGCGCGAGCTTTCCACCGTACCGTCGGCGAGCGAAATTGGCCTATAGTTTCGGCGCCATAGAGCGCGCTCGGTTCCGCGGGTCGATCCGGCCGGAGCCCGGTGGGCTCGATTTGACCGGCCCGCGCGGCAGGCCGACCCCTCCGCTGGAGCATTCCCTCCGAGTGGGGTAGGCCCAAATGAAATAGGAGCTTTGAGATGAGTGACAGCATCACTGGGGGCTGGGACGAGGAATTCGACGTGGTGGTGATCGGATCCGGGGCGGGGGCCATGACCACCGGCGTGGTGGCCCACGATCGCAAAGCCCGTGTGCTCCTGCTCGAAAAGTCGGATCGCTACGGGGGATCGTCGGCCATGTCCGGCGGCAGCCTGTGGATCCCCCAGAGCCACTTCATGGATGAAGCGGGCATCGAGGACAACCGGGAGGATGCCCTGGCGTATCTCAAGGAAATCACCGCGGGCGCCGTGGATGCCGAGAAACTCGAAGCCTATGTCGACGCCGCCCCCGAAGCCGTTCGCTACCTGGCCGAACATGCGCACCTGAAGATGTACTCCATGCCGGCCTACTCGGACTACTACCCCCGCGCGAAGGGAAGCAAGCCTGGGGGCCGTTCTCTGGACCCCGAGACCTTCGACGCCCGGAGCCTGGGGGACGATCTGCTGTCCATGAAGGATCAGAATCCTCAGATGCTGGTGATGGGCCGGCTCTTCATGACGATCCCCGAATCTCGGACCATGTTGACCCGGGCGCCGGGTTGGATCGGCCTCATGATGCGGTTGGTGGTTCGCTATGTCCTGGATCTTCCGTGGCGCTTCAAATCGAAACGCGATCGTTTTCTCGCCATGGGGAACTCCCTGGTGGGGATGCTCCGCCAGGCCATGCTCGATCGGGGAATTCCCCTCTGGCTCCAGACCGGCGCCCAGGAGTTCGTCGTCGAAAACGGCCGGGTGGTGGGCGTGGTCGCCGATCGCGAGGGGCGATCCGTGCGGGTCCGTGCGCGCAAGGGCGTTGTCGTGGCCGCCGGCGGTTTCGAGGGCAACCAGGCCATGCGGGAGAAATACCTGCCGGGGCCGACCCGGGTGGAGTGGAGCTGTGCAAACAAGAGCAACACCGGCGACCTGATCGAACTGGCTCGGGATCTCGGGGCCGGTATCGAATTCATGGACGAGGGCTGGTGGGGACCGGTGACCGTGGTGCCCGGGGAAGAAAATGCGCGGATGCTGGTGATTGAGAAATCCCTGCCGGGAAGCTTGATGGTCAACAAGCGGGGTGAGCGTTTTGTCAACGAAGCGGCTCCCTATATCGACGTAGTCAATGCGCAATACGCCAACGACTCTGAGGCGACGCCCTGCGTGCCCTGTTACCTGATCTTTGATGCTCGCTTCCGTCGCACCTATCCGGTGGGTCCGCTGCTCCCGGGCGCCCAACAACCCGATATGTTTCTGGGCAAGTTGCTTCGAGATGGCTATCTCAAGAAGGCGAATACCATCGCTGAACTGGCGAAGAAACTCGAAGTCGACGCCGCCAACCTGGAGGCCACCGTCGCGCGCTGCAAAGAATTCGCCAAGACGGGAAAGGATCTTGACTTCGGTCGGGGAGATACCGTCTTCGATCAATATTATGGCGATGAGAAGGTTACCCCCAATCCCTGTCTCGCCCCCATCGACGAGGCGCCTTTTTACGGCATGGAGGCCTACCCGGGCGAACTGGGGACCAAGGGAGGGATCCGCACCGACGCCCGGGCCCGGGTATTGACCGACGCGGGCGAGATCATCCCCGGCCTATACGCCATCGGGAACTCTTCTTCGCCCGTGATGGGCCGAACCTATGCGGGCGCCGGCGCGACCCTGGGTCCTGCCACAACCTTTGGCTATATCGCTGCTCGGGACGCGACGGCGGAATAGCGACGCGCCATCGCGATCTCGGAGCCCCCGGCCGATGCCGAATACGAAAAGGAGCGACTTTGCGAGTTGAAACGGTGATGCTTGGGCCCGAAACCGAGCAGTACGCGGGAGACGGGATCAAGACGGCCAACCTGATGGAAATCGCCGCCGCCGCCCGGCGGCTCGAGGGTCTGGGTTTTGACGGCATTACCGCCCCCGAGGCCGGTCATGACCCCTATCTCCCCCTCGCCATCGCGGCAGAGCACACCGAGCACGTGAAGTTGGCCACGAATGTGGCGATCGCCTTTCCTCGCAGCCCCCTGGTCACCGCCCAACTTGCGTGGGACCTGCAACACTATTCCAAGGGGCGTTTCTGTGTTGGTCTGGGTACTCAGGTGAAGCCCCACGTGGAGCGCCGCTATGCGACGCCGTGGACGGGGCCGCCGGGTCCCCGCCTGCGCGAATACGTGCTCTGCATGAAGGCGATGTTCGAGAGCTTTCAAAACGGCACCAAGCCGGACTTCAAGGGAGAGCACTACCAGTTCTCGCTCTGCCCGCCCTTTTTCAACCCGGGGCCCATCGAGCACCCGAACGTCCCGATCCAGATCGCCGCGGTGAACCCCTACATGGGCCGTTTGGCGGGAGAACTCTGCGACGGTCTTCGGCTCCATCCCATCGCGACCTTTCGCTTCACCGAGGAAGTGCTCGTGCCCGCCATCGCCGAAGGCGCTGAGAAGGCGGGCCGTGGCCCCGACGCCGTGGACCTGATCGGCGCACCCTTTCTTGCGCTCGCCCGGGACGAGGCCGGCGTGGAAGCCGCCAAGCTCGATCTAAAACAACACATTGCTTTCTACGCCTCAACGCCCACCTACCACTCGGTGCTCGAGTTCCACGGTTGGATGGATGCGGCCGTCGAGTTGCATCGGCTATCCCGGGAAGGCCAGTGGAAGGCGCTGCCCGGAGTGATCAGCGATGCGATGCTCGACGAATGGGCGATCATCGCCACCGCGGACGAATTCGTGGATAGGGTCCAAGAGCGCTGCGGCCATCTCTATTCCACGATTCTGCTCGATCTTCCGCCCAGCCTGCGGGGCGACGATGATTGGGTACGAGAAACTGTCGCACGCCTCAAGTAAGCGAAGGCCAGGCGTTGGGTTCGAAGAACACTCCGGCATCAAACGGCCGGCTAACCGATTGGAAAGATGAAGGAGAGCGCAGCGATGGGGGTCGAAGATCAGTTCAGCTATTCCATGGACGATGGGGTCGGAATTATTACTCTGAACCGCCCCGAGCGAATGAATGCGGTGAACTGGGATCTGTGCGCCGCGATTTCGGCCAAGCTCCGTGAGCTTCGCACCGACGATGACGCCCGGGTGCTGGTTCTGACCGGTGCCGGGGGCAACTTTTCGTCCGGCGGCGACGCGGAGTTTCTCAGCGGCAACGACGCCGGAAGGCCGATTCCCGGGCTGACCGACACGCCCCTGGAGCGCTACCAGCGCAAGACCCCCGCCGGCGCTTTCGCGGAACTGACCAAGTGGATCATCGAGGTGGACAAACCGGTGATTGCCGCGGTGGAGGGTGTCTGCATGGGAGCGGGCCTCGCCTACGCGCTGGCCTGTGACCGGCGCTTCGGGTCGAAGACGGTGCGCATGAGCGCCGCCATGGTGCGCCTGGGCTTCGGTCCCGATTGCGGCATCAGTTGGTTTCTGCCCCGAATTACCCGGCTCCCCACCGCGCTGCGCATGATTACCACCGGCGACATTCTTGGGGCCGAGGAGTGCCACAAGGAGGGACTCATCGACGAACTCGTCGAAGAGGGCGAGGCTCTGGACGCCGCCATTGCCTATGCGAAGAAACTGGCCCGGGGGCCGAGCGTGGCCATCGATCTGGCCCGGCATTTTGTCTACAAATCCCTTACCTCCACGGCGGACGAAATGTACGACTACGAGGGCGTGGCGGCGGTGATGTCCGCCATGACGGAAGATGCCCGAGAGGGAACCCAGTCCTTTCTCGACAAGCGAAAGCCCAAGTACAAGGGCCGCTAGCCCCGCCGAAAAGCCCGGCTGCTCGCTGTCGGCCAAGCCCGAGCCCGGTCCTTCGCCTTCTCGGCTAGCCGTTTTTCTCCGCTATGCTGATCCGTGAATCGTCGCAGGCTGCGCGAAGAACGCAGCGGAGGAAGTCGATGTCCGAGGTGAGTCAGGCCGGGTGGAAGAAATGCAGTGCCTGCAAGAAAAACATCGACTTCGAGTCGGTCTACTACGTCTGCAACGTATCCACCTGCAACCGCAAGCGAACGGGTCTTCAGTTCTGCGGCGTGAGTTGCTGGGAAGTCCACCTGCCCGTGGCCCGGCACCGAGAGTCCTGGGCCGAGGACAGACGATCTCCGAGCCGAGCGGAAGCCGCGCGTCAGGCGGCCGCCGAGGCGAGTGGTGAAGCCCCGCCTCGCAAGCCCCGCCGAATCATCGCCGACAAGCCCGCATCCGCGGCCAGGTCGGTCACGGCTTCTCCGAGCGGCATGTCCGCGCAATCCGCCGCGCCCGAGGAAGTGCTCATCGTGGCGAGCCGACTCAAGGAATATGTTCGCGCCTCGGCGGGCTACAAGACCAGCGAGCGCGTGCTTGGTCCGCTCTCGGATATTGTGCGCGAAGTGGCCGAGGAGGCGATTCGCAACGCGCGAGCCGACGGCCGCATGACGGTGCTTGATCGGGATATTCCCAAAAGCTTTCGCCGTTAGCGCTTGAACACCGCCGCGGTTCCGTTGGCACCCAGGCCAATGCTTTGGGCCATGCCGATGCGGGCGCCGGGTACTTGGCGCGGGCCCGCTTCGCCGCGCAGCTGCCAGCCGACTTCGCAGATCTGGAAGAGTCCCTGGGCGGTGGTGGCCTCGCCAAAGCACAGAAATCCGCCGCTGGGATTGATGGGCATGCTTCCGGTGGGCAGGGTTTTCCCCGCGTGAAGCAGGCTTTCGGACTCACCGGGTTCGCACATTCCCCACTCCTCGGGAAAGGCGAGTTCGTAGTAGACGGTGTTGTCCTGGAGTTCGACAAAGTCGAGATCCTTGGGTCCGATTTCCGCCGTCGCCAAGGCCTTGGCGACGGAAATGCGGGCTTCGCTGTGATGGGTGCGGCCGGGAGAGGGCACGCAGCCCAGGCCCCGGGGCAGGCCGTCGTCGAAGCGCGCCGTGGCCACCGCGCTCGAGGCGGCCCAGATCGGCTTCGTGGTCTTTTTTCGCGCGAACTCGGCGGAGCACAGGACCACCGCCGCGGCCCCGTCGCTCACCGGGCAAATTTCGTAGAGGCGCAGCGGGGCGCTCACCATGTTGGAGTGGAGCACATCCTCCAGGCTGAAGAGTTGACGGAAGCGCGCGTTCTCGTTGTGGGTGCCGACCTTGTGGGCCTTCACGGCCACGGCGGCCAGGTCCTCGTGGCTCGTTCCATACTCCTCCATGCGTTGCCGGGTGAGCAGAGCCCAGAAACCCGGGCCGGGTAGACCCACGCAGCGCTGGCGGAGATACTCGGGGTCGGTTTCATCGTCGAGCCCCGAGGTCTGAATGAAACCCTTGGGCATCTTTTCTCCGCCCACGACCAGCACCACATCATGGGCTCCGCTGGCCACCATCATGTGGCCGACGTTGAACGCGTTGGCGCCCGCCGCGCAGCCGGCGGAAAGGTTGTAGACCGGGATGCCGGTGGGCCCCATGTCCTCGACGATGTCGTTGCCGTTGAGCCCCCAGCCCTTGCCCCCGGAAAAGCGCGAACTGGCCGCGGCAACCGCGCCCACTTCATTCCACGCGACGCCCGCATCGGCCAGGGCGGCGTCCACCGCGACCCGGCAAATCGTGTTCAAGTTCTTCTCGGGAAATTTGCCCCAGGGATGCATTCCGAGTCCGAGGACCGCGACGTCGCTCATTTGCCTTTGCCTCCACTTGTCTCGTTTTCTCGGGGCTCACCGGATCTTTTCGGCACGCTCCCTGATTTTTCTCGACCTCTGCGCGCGCTGCCCTTCGGGGTTCAGCGCAGCGGGTTCAGCACGGCTTGAATTGCCAGGACACCACTTCCTGGCCGTCTTCTTGATGGCCGAGGGAGGCAATAACCATTTCCACCGGTCCCCCGACCGGAACCGATTCGGGATCTTCCACTTGCAGGCGACCAATGACCCGGATGCCGTCGGCTTCGAGGTCCACCAGACCCACCGCGTAGGGGCGATAGGGTTCGGGGGCGACCACCGGCGGCGGGGGCGGGTAATTTTGCAGGGTTACGCTCCAAAGAGTTCCATTCGGACCGAAATGCGCGGGCTGGATATCCGAGTGTTGGCAATCGGGGTTGTGACACGCCTCGCTGGCGGGGAAATACGGGGCCCGGCAGGTGGCGCAGCGGGAGCCCAACAGGCGCGGTCCGTCGGGAGTTGCGACGAAGAGGTCCTGGGCGGCGTGAATGGCGTTGGAATCGGTCATGCTCTTCTCCATTCGACCCCGGGTCGGGCAGGGTGAGGACTAGCGGGCTCCAGCGGCCCGCACGAGTTCGGGCAGAATCTCCAGGGCGTCGCCCTGGATTCCATAGCGCGCGTATTGAAAGATGGCTGCGTCGGCATCGCGGTTGATGGCCACGATGGTTCCGGCCGCCGAGCAGCCCGCCATGTGTTGGCTGGCTCCGGAGATGCCCACGGCGATGTAGAGATTCGGCCGGGTGATGCGCCCGGTGAGTCCCACCTGGCGGCTGGAGTCCACCCAGCCGTCGTCGACGATGGGCCGTGACGCGCCGGGCAATCCGCCCAGGGCGGCTGCGAGTTCTTCGATGAGCTTGTAGTTGTCGGCGCTTCCCAGCCCCCGGCCACCCGAAACGATGATCTCGGCATCGTCGAGGCGGGGCCCGTCGAAGTTGGCGCGCTCGACGACTTTGATGCGTTCCTCCACGGCAGAGAGATCGAAAGCCAGGGGTTCGGCGGCGACCGGCTCGCCGCTGCCGGGCTCGGGGACCGCGGCGTTGGCGATAAACGAGAGAACGCTGCCCGCGCCCACTTCGTAGATGACCCGGGTATCCCCGCCATAGGCCGAAGCCGTGATTTGGTAGTTGTTGCCCACCGCCTCGATGGAAATGCCGTTCATCACCACGGCCTTGCCCAGGCGCCCGGCAAGTCGGGGCGCGACCACCCGAGCCTCCCCGGTCTGATGAACGATCAGCGTCCCCGGATCGTGCTCGGCCCAATACGCCGCGATGGCCTCGACGCAAGCGTCGCTGCCAGCGGGATCGAGTTTGGCATCCTCGACGTGCTGGAGGTGGGCGACGCCATAGTTTCCCGCCAGGGCGCTGGCCGCCTCGGGGAGGGGGCCGAGAATCAGCCAGTTCAGGTCCTTCTCCAGGGTCCCGGCCAGGCCGCGCCCGATGTGGAGAATTTCCTCGGCGCCCTCGGGCAGACCGTCTCGGCCCGCGCTCCAGGTGCATACCACGATGGCATTTTCCGCCATGGTCGTTCCTTCCCTTCCTTCGCTTTGACTAAAGGATGCTGTCGGCCTTGAGCCGCTGAATGAGTTGGTCGGCGATTTCTGCGGGTTCGCCTTGGAGGAATTCGCAATTGCCCTGAACCTCGGGGACGAATTGCTTGGTCAGCATGACCCGGGGATGAAGCTGGTCCTCGTCGAGGTTCAAGTCTTCCGGCGTGACCACCGTGGGCTTCACTCTTCGCGCCTTGACCTTGGCGGACGCGGTGGGGTAGCGGGGATCGCCGAGTTCATTGCTGATGGTCACGACTGCGGGGCAGGCCACCTCCACCACTTCGTCCCCGTCCGGGGTCACCCGGGTCACCCGCAATTTTTCGCCCTGCAGTTCCACTGCGCGAGCTAGGGTGACCACCGGCATCCCCAGGCTTTCGGCGACCAGAGCGGGCACCACGCCTTGATCGTCGTCCGAAGCCTGGCGGCCGCAGAGGATCAGATCGGCGCCGCCCGATGTCTCGATCTGGGCGGCGAGCAGGGTCGCTACGGAATGGTGGTCGATTTCCGCCGGGTCTACCGCAATGGCGATGATTTCCTGGGCCCCCAACGCCGCTGCGTGCTTGAGCATTTTGTCGGGCTCGGTTCCTGCCGAGATCACCGTCAGGGTAAAATCCGCGCCGGCGTCGCGTAGGCGAAGTGCGGCCTCGATGGCCTGTTCGTCGTAGCCATTCATCAGTTTGGGAATCGCGGTTTGGGTCAGCGTCTTGCCGTCCGCTCCGATTTCCAGGCGTCCGGCCACTGCATAGTTGTTGACCGCATCCGGGTCCATGACTTCTTTCACGCAGACGATGATCTTCATGCTGGCTGGGACTCCCACCGGGACGCTCGGGGAAACCGCGCGTCCTTGGTCCTTGGGTAACGGGTGATTGATGACGGGTGCTGGTTCGAGGTTCTTCTCAGGAAATTGTATTCGTGCCGCGTCTTCACGCCTTTTCGTCGACGCCGACATCGACATCGATAAGGAAGAGGCTTTCGGCTTCGCACCACACGGACTCAAAAGGAAAATTTTGGGGCTTGCGGGTCAGGTCGATCATTTTGTACCAGCGCCACGGGGGGTCGCCCTCATCGTAGTATTCGCCGGTCAGGGTCCCTGTAAACTCTTGGCGAGCCGCGTAGCGACTGCCCATGACGAGTCCGCCGCCGTCGCATTCGGCCCGCCGTCCTGCGCGATCCGGGTCCAGTCCCGGCTCGGCGCGCGTCGCGGGCGACGAAGTCAATCCGGCAGACCCACGAGATCGTCGAAGACCCCCAGGGCCTCTTCGACCATGTCCGAGACGATTTGCCGCGCGGGCAGCATTTCGGTTACGAAGCCCACGCCCTGGCCCGCGGCCTCGGTCATGAGATCGGCGCGCCGGGCGTCGTTCGCGCCCTGGATATAGTCGGAGCTGAGAATCATCTGGTAGGGGGAGGCGAGGGGGCGCGGGGCGTCGGGGTTCTTCCACTCCTCGGTCCAGGGGCATTTGAGCACCCGCATGGTGAAGCCCGAAATCGAGTCGGACCAAACCGTATCCGCCGCCGTGGACGCGACCAGCCGCTCCTTGATGATCATGTCGATGTCCGATTCCCGGCAGGCCAGCCAAAGGGTCCCGGTCCAGACCCCCGAGGCTCCGAGGCAGAGCGCCGCCGCCAGGTGGCGGCCGGTGGTGATTCCGCCGGCTGCGATAATCGGCGTGTCGCCCGCGATGGAGGCCACCTCGGCCACGATGGAAAGGGTTCCCATGTCCCCGGTATGTCCGGCGGCATCGAATCCTTGGGCGATGATCGCGTCGACTCCGGCTTCGAGCTGTCGCTTGGCCTGGCGGGTCCGGCCCACGAGGCCCCAGACCAGGCTCCCGCGTTCGTGGGCAGCGTCGAGCAGAAAGGCGGGGCTGCCGAGCCCCGAGGCAATGACGGGTACCCTTTCTTCGAGCAGAACTTCGAGCTGCGCGCGCCCCAGGGCTTGGCTGAGTCCGCCCCATTGGTGGAGGTCAACGGACTCCTTGGGCATGGGGACGTCGTACTTTTTCATGATCATCTGTTCAAATTCGCGATGCGAATCGGGGATTTTCGCGGAGATCTCGTCGAGGCTGGTCTCGGCGGGCGCCGATGCGGGCAGCACCAGGTCGATTCCGAAGGGTTTCCCATCCACGCGTTCGCGAATCCACTTGATATCGGCTTCGATTTCTTCCGGGGTGTGCATGGCCTCGCCCAGGACCGCGAAACCCCCCGAATTGATCACCGCAACTGCAACATCCTTGCAGTGGGTGAACGAGACGATGGGGAACTCGACGCCCAGTTGATCGCAGAGCTTGGTATGAAGGGGATCCTGGGTCATCGCGGATACTCCTGGGCGGGGCATGGGCCCGTTGGCGGACTGGGGGAGGGGATTTGGCAGCCGGGTTCCGGCCCGGCGACGTGGCGCCGACGGTGCCAGATCCTATAAAGTACTGCAACGCGTTCTAGTCTAGCCCCGGCTCGGGGGATTCGGAAGGTATCGGATGCCCCGGGAGACCATTATTTCAACCGATTCGTGCAGCGGTACTGCAGGGGCGGGAAGAAGTGGTTGGGGGCGTCGCCGCCAGCCTGGCCGCGACGCGATCTCGAACCCAAGTCAAACCCGAGCCAGTCCAAGGAGGCAGAGTCTCTCGATGTCCCGCTATCTAGTTGCCTGTGACGCCGGCGGCACCATGACCGATGTGATCATCGTCGATGAAGAGGGTCGAAGTGTAATTGGCAAGGCCCCCACATCGCCCCAGGACGAAAGCATCGGCTACATGGAGTCTTTCTGGGAAGCCCTTGAATTCATGGGCATCTCCAAAGATGAGGGCCAGAATTTCGGCGCCTCGGTGGAGACGGCCATCTATACCGGCACCTCCATGCTGAACACCGTGATCAACATGAGCGGCTACAAGACGGGGATCATCGTGACCCGCGGGTTCGAGGACATCATCTCCCAGGGCCGAGGCTCCCAGACTTTTATTGGCGCCCAGTGGTCGGAGATCACCCATATGCAGTATCGCCGGCACCGGACCCCGCTGGTTCCGAGCCAGCTGGCTCGGGGGGTCACCGAGCGCATCGACATGTTTGGTACCCCGGTCATCCCCATGTACGAGAAGGAAGTGCGCGAGGGCGCTCGGTCACTGATCGCCGACGAGAAGGTCGAAGCCATTGCGATCATCTTCCTTCAGTCCTTCGTCAATCCCGTTCACGAAAACCGCGCTGCCGAAATTTGCCGCGAAGTCATGGAGGAACTCGGCCAGGAGGTCGTGCTCGAAGTCTCCAATAAGGTCGCGCCCACCACTCGGGAAATCTCCCGCGCCAACGCCACCGTGATTCAAGCCTATGCTTCGGACCCCGCGCGCAAGCAGCTCTACCGAATCGAGGAGGAGCTGGCCAAGACGGGCTACGCCCACAGCCTCAAGACCGTTCTCGGCTACGGGGGCATCACCAATATTCGCTACCCCCGGCTTTTCGAAGCCGCCATGTCGGGTCCGGTCGGTGGGCTCATGGGGGCAAAATATCTCTCCAGCGTGATCGGCGAGGAAAATATCGTGTGTAGC
>DUCH01000248.1:0-861 GCA_012959865.1 Myxococcales bacterium
CGCCCAAGAGGTGTGCGCATCAAGCCTCGCCGGCCAGCTCAAGGTCATCGATCTCAGCGCTGGCTGTATGGGCCGCGTTGGCGCCAGCCTGGGCCGCCTGAAGCCATTTTTTCGATTTTCGTGCGACAAGAGCACTTTCCTCGTAGGCGGCCAGCGCTCCTTCGGAGTTGCCGGATATGGCGCGCTGATTGCCAAGATTGTTGAGCAGCGCGCTGGTTAGCCCCGTAGGCAGACTGACGTCTGCAGGGGGTCTTTTCGCCTTCTTTGCAGGCTTTTGTGGGCTGGCGCTGGAAGAGGTTGAGATTTGAATCCCGCGAGAAACGGATACAGCCTGCTCCAAGAGACTCTCCGCGGATTCGTGCTCGCCAAGCGCGACATAAGCGTTTCCGAGGGCGCCGAGAGCGGCCGCTTCACGGACGGGGTCGTTGCTGGATCGCGCTAGGTCAATGGCCTGCTCCAGCGGATATACGCTCTGGACGTATGCGCCTTCCGCCTGCTTGGCTTCCGCAATGCCTCTCAGGGCATCGCTCTGCGCAGCCGCATCGCCGGCCGCTTTGGCGACGCGCTCGGCTTTTTCGAATGCCTTGAATGATTGGTTCGTGCGGCCTCCGCGGAGAGCTTCGGCTCCCTTGCTCAGATCTTTGAGGTAGGCTTCCTGAGAACCGTTTCCGAGGGCTGAACCAGGAGTTGTTGAGTCCATCCCGAGCGGAGAGAATGCCAGCAACGGTCCTTCAGGCGAGAGCGGCAGACCCGGCCACCGGTTGGTTCGAAAGCTGTCGGAATTAGCGTCAGCACTTTGCGCTTTGCACTCCTCCAGCGCGAACTTAAAGCGTGACGACATATTCAAGTAGGGGTTGGGGG
>DUCH01000248.1:916-4030 GCA_012959865.1 Myxococcales bacterium
CGGAGGTTCTTCGCCGAGAGTCGGACCTGGATCGGTATCAAAATTGGGCTCGGTGCCATTTCCAGGGGGGGACGGGTTTTTTTTCGGAATCGGAAGGACTTCTACGGGATCTTTGATCGGGAGAGGGAGAATTGTTCCTATTTTTTCCACGTTTCCAGTGGATCGGGGAGTACTGATATTGTCTGGATCGCGTTCGAGTGCCTGAACCCTGGATTCGTCAACGAGAAAAATTTCGCTGGCTTCAAGCCGAACCGATCCGGTGTCACCCGATGAAGTGTCCCGGTAGGTCAATATGGTCGCCGGGCTAGAGCCCGGTGCCGAATCGATGTTGAGACCCGGGAATCGAAGGGAGCTGAACTCGGACGGCTCAGGATCTTGAGCTCCTGGGTTAAGCGTTATTCGGGATGTTGCCTCGACCACGATTTGGCCCGTACAGGATGCGCCGGTCGAAGAGTCGCAGCCCGCGCCGATGGTCTCGGCAATGAGATAGGAAGACTCCCCAAGTTCAACGTTTCTTCCGCTGAGCTGGATCGATTCCGGTTTCGGGTTAGGGCCTTGGTCTCCGAAATTGGCGACGTCGATTCCCGATCCAAAACCGTCACCGTCGGGGGGGGTGCTTACCCCGTGAAGCAACAGGTCGCCCGATGCTTGGATGGTTACGGTCTTGTTCAGCCCGAGCAGTTTTGCTCCCTGGCTCAGTTCGATGTCTCCGCCGCGGAAGCTGAGGTCGCCGCCGATGGTGCCGATTGTATCGCTAGAGCCCGGATCGAAGGAACCAAAGTCACCGAATAAAAGTGTCGTGCCACTCAGTTTGATTTCGCCGCCGATGAAGCCGAACCTTTCAATAGGCGCCATCTCGAGGTTCGAAGGCAGTCCTGTGTCTGAGTCGAGAACGAGCTGCATCCCATTGGCAAAGGAACCGTTTTCCGCGCTACTGACATGAAAAGCAGCCGGCACACTGACCTGGGCATTCTGGCCGAAGAGCACACCATTGGGATTCAGGAAGTAGAAATTCGCGCCTGGAATCTTGGATTCCAGCTTGCCTTCCAGATGCGAGGGGTTGGCTCCGGTGATTCGACTCACGACGTTGGAGATCGCCGATGATCCCGTGAAACGCCCTGTGTCTCCGGTTGCCAGGTCGAATTGCTCAAAGCTGTGGTAGAGATTTTGGTTGATGACCGCCCCGAGATCCTCTCCGATCACGTAAAGGCTCGAGTCCGTGATCTGTGGATCCAGCAGAACCGCTGCCCCTAGAGAGCCATCGGTCTGGATGTGGGTGGTAGTTTGCGCTTGGGCCAACCCCGGAGCGAAGGCCAGAGCTGTCGCAACCAGACGAACGAGCGCAGCCAGCGTTCTTTTGTGAAAGAAGCTGGGCCCCAACGATCGGACTGAATGAATTCGGACGAGAGCCGTGGTTGACATATCAGGTTCTCTTTCTACGAACTCGGTTTAGCGCGATGAGCAGGCCGAGAGAGGGAATGAAGAGGGCCCCGAACCCCGGTTCCGGGACGAGGTTGGTCGGTGGGACCGGAGTGACGAAATCGGGGTCTGGGAAGACTGTGGCCCGGGGAGGAGTGAGGATTGAGTCCAGCACGCCGTCTCCGTCGATGTCCTCGGAGATTATGGCGCCTGGTCCAGCGGAACCGCAGGTCGATGTGGCGTCTGCTTCCTCGGCTGACAACAAGGCCGAGCAGCGCACGCCGCCACGAGCAAGACTGAGCCTTTCCTGCATGATGCCGGGCGAGATTTCGCTAATGAACGTAGGTTCTTCGCCGGGAACAGTTTGGACAAGTGCCAATTGAACGGGGACCGACGGCGAGTTCGGTGTCGCCGGATCCGGGCGAGGAACAAAAATGGACCCCTGGAGGGAGCCATCCGGGAGTACCGTGACCAGTTGGATGTCGAAGCCATCGGTCGGATCCGGAGTGCTCGAGGCCACCATGCGCAGAATCTGAGTTTCGAGCATCGCGATTCGGCCCGCATTGAGATCGGCGAGGGTAAGATCCTCGGGACCCCAATCCCCTCCGAACCCATCGCTGAGCGCCTCCTCCCCGCTATCGTAGGCGCTGCGGGTGGTGAAGGTGACGTCGTAGAGAACGGTCTGTAGGGTAATGCTCGGGGTCTCCGCGGCAGGGGATAATGCAACGCCCAGCTCAAAGATCCGGGTCTCGTTCGCAGGCGGGTCGCCCAGATCCCATTCGCCCGGCTGGATCCCCGCCTCCTGGAGCACATTGTCGGAGTAGCCGAGCACGTAGCGAAGGAAATGGTACCGGGGGTTGTGGGATCGTCGGGTCACTTGAACGTCGCAGCCCGGGGGCTCCACGGCGACACAGGTCGTTGTATCCGGGCTTCCCTCACAGCCATTGCGGTAGGCGATGGAGACATCATCGCCGAAGGCCGAGTCCATCACGGCAGGGCTCAGCGGATCGAATTGCCCGCCGAGATCCGCGCATCGCTGGAGCGGCGCGGAGGCATCGGCGCTGGCGAGGATGTGGCGGAGGCCGAAGAGGTGGCCGGCTTGGTGAGCGACGCGTTCGGCGACTTCGAGTGCCGTGTCGGCTGGTTCGACGAAGACGACGGCCTCTCCGCCCTCGCAGGCGCTGTTGAAGCGGTCGGTGTCCGACAATGTGAAATCGGGGGAGCGCGGATTGCTGGCGTCCGGTGCTCGAGCCAGGTAGAGGATATGCGGGCTGCCGGCCCTGGGGGTGAGCGAATCGTCGAGTGTGAGTCGGCGAATGTCCAAGCTCGCGGATGCGTCATTCACACTAAGCCCCGCCTGCGCTTCCACAAAACTTCTCTCGACTTCGGCCAAGATGTTGCGATCGCGCACCTCGGCGAAGAAGCGGTCGAGCGGACTCTCGCTGCCTGTGTCACGAAGGCTTGTCAGGTTGGAGGTGGCTCGAGTGGTTCTGTTCTTGATGAACTGGAGTTCGCCCAAGGCATCGCTTCGAGTTTCCACCGTGAACGGAGCCGCCAGGGTGGACACCAGGATTAGCTTCGAATCCTTGCGTTGCCCGCTCGTCCCAGCCTCCACGGGGAAGAGATCCCGAAAATTGCAAACGCCGTCATTGTCGAAGTCGCCGGCATCGCGGCATCCATCGCCGTCTTGATCGC
>DUCH01000249.1 GCA_012959865.1 Myxococcales bacterium
AATAGAGCGCGCAGGGAGGGGGGGTGGCCTCGAATACGGTGAGCTCCTGTCCGGCGACTTCGCACTGAGTGATGGCAAAGGGGCCTTCCGGGGCCGTCAGTGTGGCGATGGCTTCTTGATAGGAAACGCTCATGGTTTTGGGCTCCAGGCTTGGATTTGATTTTTGGAATCGATGAGTCTAGAACGCCCGAACCCGAAGGGTAGGCCTGCCGGGAGGGAGTCGGGCCGAGTTCTGCCCCGCCCCGGTGATGAGGGTCCGGCGATGATGGCCCGCCGATTGGGCTTGCTGGTGGCGAGGCTCTCGCAGGTCAAGCGGATGCTGGAAATTTTGCTTACTCTCTTCCATCAGGGGGAAAAAATGAAAACTAGAAATATTGAGCGTCGATTTGGGGCTCGAATCCGAGTCGCGGCCGGGTTGGCCGTGGTGCTCTTTGTGTTCGCGGCGTTTCCGCCGTCCGGTGGGCTTGGAGTGGGCAGTGCCCAGGCCGAGGAGTCGACGACCCAGAGCAAGGCGCTTGCGGTGGGGGCGAGTTGTTTCTATTTGCCCGCGAAGGCCTTCTACGCCGTCTTCGGTGCGGCGACCGCGGGCCTCGCATACGGATTTACCTTCGGAGACGACGAGTTGGCCAACCAGATTTGGCAATCCTCGGTCGAGGGCAGCTATGTCGTGACCCCGGCGATGATCGATGGTAAGGAGCCCGTCCGCTTCAAAGGCCCGTAGGCTCGCCTGTTTTTTGGGATCGATTTCTGATTAGGATCGATCATCTCCGGGTTCGACCTTCGCGTTGGACACCCAGCGCGTGCCCTTTGGCTTTCACGGGAGTTGGGCGGCGGATCCTGCCTGAGCCCGCACCGATGCTCGGTCCGGATAGTAGAGCGAAGAACGTCGTTTCGGAATGGCACTCTAAGGCGTTGCTGGGTATGAGGAGAGAGCGCGATGGGGCGAGTCGAGGGTAAGGTGGCCATAGTGACGGGCGCGGCTTCTGGCCTGGGTGCTGCCGACGCCCGGCTGCTGGCGGCCGAGGGCGCATCGGTGGTGATGACCGATATCAATGTCGAGGCCGGCGAGGCCATCGCTCGGGAAATCGGCGCCGAGTTCTTCGAGCACGATGTTTCCCATGAGCCCAGTTGGCGCCAACTGATCGCGGAAACCGTCGAGCGTTTGGGCGGTCTGGATATTCTGGTCAACAACGCGGGAATCGCGATCATTGCCGACATCGAGAATACAACTTCCGAGATCTGGCGGCGGACGTTGGCCGTGCATCTCGACGGGACTTTCTTCGGCTGTCACCATGCTCTGCCCGCCATGGCGGCGTCCGGGGGCGGTTCGTTGATCAATATGTCATCGACCGCGGCGCTGGTGGGGATCGCGCCCTATCTCGCCTATTCGGCGGCGAAGGGGGGAATTCGTTCGATGACAAAGGCCATCGCGGCCCATTGCCGATCGCGAAGAAACAACGTTCGCTGCAACTCGGTTCATCCCGGCAGTATCGATACCCCCATGGTGCATGCTGCCCTCGATGGGCTGGGTGGGCCGAAGTCCAACGGGGAGCACTTCCCCGAAGATGTTCGCAGGCGGTTGGGATTGGGCGAGGCCGTAGATGTTGCGCAACTCGTACTTTTCCTCGGGTCCGATGAGTCGAAGCACATCTCGGGCGCCGAGATGGTGATCGATAACGGCGATACAGTGGTGCAGCTATCCGGGCCGGGAGGAAACTGACACCATGACGATCGTCGGTCTTGTCCACGTCAACGTGAACTGCAGCAACTTCGAACGCTCCCGCGCTTTTTACGAAATGCTCGGCTTCGAACTCCTGATGGACGTTCCCGAACGCAATACCGATGAAGTGGCCGCCGCAGTTGGGCTCGAGCCCTACCGTTTGCGCGGCGGTTTGATGCGCCTCGCCGATGCGCGATTTCCTTTCGTGATCGACCTGATCGAATGGAAGGAGCCATCGGACTCGTCCCCCCCTTACGCCCGGCTGAATCACCTTGGTATCGCGCGAATCGCCATGGCGTCTTCGGATCTCGATGCTGACATGCAGCGTCTGAAGGCGGAAGGCGTAGAGTTCATCAGCGAGCCCGCCACGGTGGTCTGGGAGGACCATCCCGATTCGCGGTTCGTCTGCTTCAAGGATCCCGACGGAACCGTGCTGGAGTTGGTTGAACTCCTGACTTGAAGATAGACCCGCGCGCCGTGAAACTCAGACGCGCAGAACCTGAATCATGTCGGTACCGCCGGTCTTCTGGGATCGCCCCGCCGTGGCGACGATCAAATCCCCGCGTTGCAGGTGCCCGATTTTCAGGGCGTGTTGGACCGCGAAACTCACCCGGGTATCGTCGTCCCCTTCGCCCCGGTAGTGGATGGGCATGACGCCCCAGTTCAAAGCCAGCCGCCGCCGCACGGCCTGGGACCGGGTCACCGCCAGAATCGGGCTACGGGGTCGAAACTTGGAAATGGTTCGCGCGGTAAAGCCCGTATCGGTGAGGGCGATGATGGCGGCCGCTTCGAGACGATTGGCCATGGTGATGGCCGCCTGGGCGACGGCTTCTACCACCGCGTCCGAAGCGCTCGGGAGAACGTGTTGAAGGGTCCCGAATTCCTCCAGGGAATTTTCCGCCTCCATGGCGAGATCGGCCATGGTCTGCACCGCCGCGACCGGGTGGAGGCCCGCAGCGGTCTCGCCCGAGAGCATCACCGCGCTGCTGCCATCGAGGATCGCGTTGGCGACATCGCTGACCTCGGCCCGGGTGGGTCTCGGATTGCGCTCCATGGAGTCGAGCATCTGAGTCGCGGTGATCACGGGCTTGCCGCTGCTGACTGTGGCACGGATGATGCGCTTCTGGACATGGGGGACTTCGGCGAAGGGCAATTCCACGCCCAGGTCGCCCCGGGCGACCATCGCACCATTGGCCGTGGCGATGATTTCGTCGAGGTTGTCCACCCCAAGGCGATTCTCGATCTTTGCGATGATCGGGATGTCGGCGCGTTCGGCTTCGAGAAAGCGCCGGATATCCAAGACGTCGCGCGCGGTCTGGACGAACGAGGCGGCCAGATATTCGGCCCCACAACTCGCCGCGAAGCCCAGGTCGGCCTGGGTGCTGGGATCCATGACTTCGCGGGAAAGGTCTGTATCGGGCAGGTTCACGCCCTTGCGGTCGCGCAGGGTGCCCCCGCATTCGATTTGGCAGGCGACGATTCCCTTGCGGACGCTCACGACGCTGAGTTCGATTTTGCCGTCGTCGATCAGCACGCGATCGCCCGGTGACACCGCTTTCGCAAGGCTCTCGAAGCTGACGGAAACCCCGCTTTCGTCGCCGAGCCCCGATTGGGTGTGCAGGGTGAAGTTCGACCCGGCTTGGAGGAGCGCGACGCCCCCCTTGAGCTCGCCGGTGCGGATTTCATTGCCCCGGGTATCGATCAGGGTGGCCACGTTGGCGCCGACCCGATGCACCACCTCGCGCACGCTGTCGACCATTCGAGCATGGCCGTCGAGGTCGCCGTGGGAGAGATTGAAGCGGGCAACATCCATTCCCGCCCGGATCATGCCTTCGAGCAGGGCCGGGTCCGCGCAGGCGGGACCGATGGTGGCGATCAGCTTGGTCTTGCGGAGTCTCATGGCGGGGAGTCTCGCACGAAAGTCTGCGCGGTCCAGCGTTTTTTCGCGGATTCGGGTTCAGTAACCGGTTACGTACCCAAGGCTCTTCGCCGTTTCCTCGATGGCGTCGCCGGCATCGAGAAGCAACGAAGTGGCGTCCCACTGGCCTTCGAGGAGCCGATTCCGGGTGCCTTCGGGGATCGCACCCTGCATGACTCCGCCCCGGGCGGTGACGGTCTGGGTGGCAACGTCGATGGAGACCTTCTGTTCGGGGTCGAGTTCGACGCTCTCGCGCAGGGATTCGGCATCGTCTTCGCCGAGGGTGATGCAGACCAGGCCCAGGCTGCAGCAGTTGCCGGCGAAGATGTCGGCGAAGGATTCCCCAATGAAGGCGCGAAAGCCGAAGCGCATCAGCGATTGGGGAGCA
>DUCH01000250.1 GCA_012959865.1 Myxococcales bacterium
GCATGGCCGCCGAGGCGTCGGCGATCTGGCTGGAGACCGCCGCCGTGAGGCGTCCGCCGTCCACCAGGGTTTTCAGGGTGCCCATCTTGGCCAAGTTGCTTTCACGCGGGGTCTCGTCTTCGGCGAAATCGCCCACGGGCACGATCTCGCGCTTGAAATGCCCGGCGGCGATGGCCGAAAGCGCGCGGTTATTGCTTTCGAGGGCGAAGACCTCCATGTCCTCCCGGCTGATGTCCCACTTCTCGGCGATCATCTCGGCCGAGCGAAACTGTGAAACCTCTTGATCCCCGTAGCGGTCGAGCCAGCCCTTGGAATCGGCAAAGGGCGTCTCGAACCCGTAGGTCTGGCCGGCATACATGGCGGCGGAGATCGGGATCTGGTTCATGTTTTGCACGCCGCCAGCCACCACCATGTCGCTGGTGCCGCTCATCACCGCCTGGGCGGCGAAGTGCACCGCCTGCTGGGAAGATCCGCACTGGCGATCGATGGTGGTGCCGGGCACTTCTTCGGGCAGGCCCGCGGCGAGCCAGCAGGTGCGCGCGATGTCTCCGGCTTGGGGTCCGATGGTATCCACGCAACCAAAGACCACGTCTTCCACCGCTGCCGGGTCCACCCCCGTGCGGTCCATCAGGGCCGAGAGGACGTGGGCGCCGAGATCGGCGGGGTGGGTGGACGAAAGCGATCCCTTTTTGCGACCGGTGGGGGTGCGGACGGCGTCGACGATATAGGCCTCGGGCATGACTGGGTTTCCTTGTGGGGGGTCGATTGGGTGGGCGTGTCGAACGTGTGGGCGAGGGCGGTTGCCTGCTTGTGTGCCTGTGTGTTTGTGGAAGAGCGCTTGTGAGCTTGTGACTTGTGAACAGCACTTATAAACAGCGCTTGTGAAGAGCGCTCTTCTCGAAAAAATCTAAACGCTGCAGATCACCGAAGAGCCGTGGCCGAAAAGGCCGACGTTGGCCGTGATGCCCGCGGTAGCGCCTTCGACTTGGCGGTCTCCCGCTTGGCCGCGCAGTTGCCAAGTGAGCTCACACACCTGGGCCAGGGCCTGGGCGGGCACGGCTTCGCCGAAGCTGGCGAGTCCGCCGCTGGGGTTGACCGGAATGCGCCCGCCGAGCCGCGTCGCGCCGTCCCGGAGAAGTTTCTCCGCGTCGCCCTTGGGACAAAGTCCGATGTTCTCGTACCAGTCGAGTTCCAGGGCGGAAGAGAGATCGTAGACCTCGGCGAGGGACATGTCCTCGGGGCCGAGGCCGGCTTCCTCGTAGGCCGCCTGGGCGATGGAATCTTTGAAGCTCAGCGCCGGGGCGTCCACCACCGCCGCCGAATCGGTGGAGAAATAGGGCATGTCGATGGTGGTCTGAGGGTAGGTGGGGGTCACGGTGGAGACGGCGCGGATTTTTACTGGGTCCACGTTGTGCTTGCGCGCGTACTCCATGCTGCAGACCACGACTGCGGCGGCGCCGTCGCTGGTGGCGCAGATCTCGAAGAGCCTGAGCGGGTCGGCCACCATGGGCGATTCGAGAACCTGCTCCAGGGTGAACTCCTTGTGATAGCGCGCATTGGGGTTCGCCATGCCGTGCCTGGCATTTTTGACCTTGACGGCGGCGAAGTCCTCTTCGGTCGCGCCGTAGAGATCCATCCGGCGGCGGGCATAGAGCGCGAAGTAGGTGGGGTTGGTGCAGCCCATGAGGCGGAATCGCAGCCAGTCCGGGTCGGCCCAGCGCTCGCCCGCGTTGGGGGCGAGAAAACCCTTGGGCGTGGTATCGGCGCCGACTACGAGAATCACATCGGCCATGTCGGCGAGGATCATCGCCCGGGCGTTGTTGATCGCCTGGGAACCCGAAGCGCAGGCCGCATAGGAAGTGGAGACCCGGGCGCCCGACCAGCCCAGGGCCTCGGCGAAGGTCGCGCCGGCCACGTAGCCCGCGTAGCCATTGCGCACGGTCTCGGCCCCGGCCACCACTTCAATGTCCTTCCATTCGAGGCCGGCATCGTCCAGGGCATCGTTGCACGCCTTGATGC
Organism: Myxococcales bacterium; assembly: GCA_012959865.1. Lineage (GTDB taxonomy): Bacteria > Myxococcota_A > UBA9160 > UBA9160 > UBA4427 > JAZXM01. The sequence continues at coordinate 2,020 of DUCH01000250.1, forward strand.
CGTACTCGACGAAATTTTTGCCCCATTTCCCCCATGGATGCATGCCGACACCGAGGATCGCGACTTCTTTGGCCATATCTTCTTCTCCTTGCTGTGCTTGTTCTCTGGACAGGAATGGGGCGGACAGGTACGGGGCGGGAATAAATCGGGGCGGGAATAAACGGAACGGGAATAAACGGGGCGGAAAAATCGGGACGCCGGAACTCAGCTTGCGATGGGCTTCCACTTCCACACCGTACGCTCGGTGTCGTCTTCTTCGTATAGGGTCTCCACCACAATTTCCATTGCGAGCCCTGTGGTGAGGTCGGCATGGGCCACTCCGTTGGCCACCTGGCCCAGGATGACCATTTTTTCTTTGTCCAACTCCACCGCCGCGATGGTGTAGGGCTCGAAATCATCGCCGGAGATATAGGGCTCCGGGGGCTGGTAGTAGTGCTCGGTGTAGGACCAGACCTTGCCCGTTCGCGAAAGCTCGACCTCGTCGAACTCGGTGCTCCGGCAAGAGGGGTTCTTGCAAAAGAGATCCTGCTTGGGAAAGAAATAAGTCCCGCAGCTCTTGCACTGGGTTCCGATCAGGTGAGGGGTATCTCCGTGGGTGAACCAGCCCTCGATACTCGGGGCCACGGCTTTCTGGGTCATGGGTCTCGATCCTTTCTTGGGGACTTCTCTCGGGTCTCGTTTCGGGTCTTGTTTCCGGGGTGGGCTCGGAGTGGGCGGGAGGCGGGCGGGGGGATGTGGGGGTGGGCGGTGGGATGTGGAGGTGGGCGGGGATTCGGCAGGATACCGGAATTCACTCGCATCGGTTCGCTGGGCTTCAGGCCTTGGGGGCGCAGTACCCGAAGGCCCGAACCGGCCCTTGACCATCGATGATGGCGTCGGCGAGCCGGGCGCGATGCCACGCTCCGGTCCCGAAGGCCAGATCCAGGGACCAGGCACGTTTCATCCAGATGTGTAGATCCTGCTCGTACGTGTAGCCGATGGCCCCATGCACCTGCAGGGCTTCCTTGCTCGCGAAGAGCGCCGCTTCCCCGGCGGCCACCTTGGCCATGGAGACATCGGCGGCGCGTTGCTCGGCCCCGGTGGCCACCGAATGCGCCGCCCGGTAGACCACTGCCCGGGCGTATTCGACCTGGACCTTGGCGTTGGCCAGGCGGTGCTTCACGGCCTGAAAGCTCCCGATGGCGACGCCGAATTGTTGGCGCTGGGTGGCGTAGAGGGCGCCCATATCGATCAACTGCTGGCCCACACCCAACTGCTGGGCCGCGCACGCGAGCACCCCGCGATCAAAGGCTGCCTGCTGCATCGCCGCGCCCTCGGACCCGCTGGCGACCCGGGTGGCTACCGAGGGTGACCAGTCGACGCTGAAGAGTCGCTGGGATTGATCGTTGGAGTCCTGGGCGGTGAGTTGAGTCTCGCCCCGAGGCACCGCGTGGAGATTTTCGCCGTCGGGTAGGAAGAGCAGATCCGCCACGTGGGCGTCGCCCACGAAGGGGCTGCGGGCGTGGCCCACCGCCAGCATGGCCTCGCCGTTGGCCACCGCGCCCAGCCATTTCTGAGCCAGCTCGGACTGGCCCTTGCCGCTCAGCTCAACCAGCAGGGGAACGCCGACCGCGGCGGTAGAGATCACGGGTTCGGCCAGGGCCGCCCGCCCGGCCTCTTCGAGCACCAGCACCAGATCGCGCTCGTCCATGCCGAGCCCATTGTGATCTTCGGGGACGAGCAGACCGGGCACGCCGATTTCCGAAAGTTTGGCCCAGAAAGCCGGCGAACGTCCGGTTTCCGTGTCCCAGAGTTCGCGCACCGCCGCCGGGGTGCACTCGCCTTCGAGAAAATCCCGCACCGCCTGCTGAAGGAGCAACTGGTCTTCGCTGAAAGTGAATTCCACGATGGGGCTCCCGTTATTTCCGCGGCAGGCCGAGGATGCGCTCGGCGATGATATTGCGCTGGATTTCATTGGTGCCGGCGTAGATGGGTCCGGCCAGGGCAAAGATGAAACCGTCGAGCCA
>DUCH01000251.1 GCA_012959865.1 Myxococcales bacterium
CAGAGAATGGGCCTTATCATTCCTATTCTCCTGGGGATAGGCCATTCAAGCTGGGTTCCAGCACAACGTCCGAGTATGGGCGTTATGTTAAGTCCCTACGGGAAGGCCCGTGGCGGGCGAGCGGAATTCCTTCCACCCACCCCTCTGCTGGGGCGGGTTCATCCGGCACAAGCGGCACGCGTTCCCCCACCTCCGGCCCGACGCAAAATAGCGACGGCTAGCCACGCCCGAGCCATGCGGGCGCTTTGTTTCAAGCACGGCGCGCCCGAGTTCTTGCGAGAGGTGCTGGGCGACTGAGCCTCCCGGGTCGGCAAACCCCGAGAGCGCTGCGGGGGCACCCGTAGGAGTTCGACATCACGTCTATCCTTGGGCCTCGCGCGCAAACGCAGCTCGAAGTTCTTATCCGCGTTCCGAAACCACTCCCCTTCGTGCGGCGAATCCGAGCGAGGTGGTTGCGGACAAGATCAGCAGCCCCAAGATGACCCGGCTCCAAACAGAGAGCGCGGGCACTGCTGCGATTTGTTCGATACTGGCTTCGACCCCGCCCGTTCCGGGCGTCCGGATCACGAAGGGCGCGTTGCCCACCAGGATCTGTTCGGCGAGCACCAGTTTGAACTCTCCGCTCGGGCCCATGGGGCCCCCCACCAGTGCTTCGCCACTGGCGGGATCGCGCACCAGGCGAGTGGTGTAATGCAGGTCGATGGGCTGGGTAGAGGCCGCTCCCGGGTCGAACCCCCCCGCGGCTTTCCCCGTTGCCGCCATGGGCTCGGTTTGCACTTCGGCGGGGGCGTGCACGACCACATCGCCGAGCACCGGGTCGTATTCGATCTCGGCCGACTGCCCAGAAAGCATACCGATGTGAACCCTTTCACCCGCTTCGGGGACATCGAAACTCCACACCGGCCAAGCCTCCGCACTGACCGTTGCCCGGGCAATCCGGTCCTGGCCCACGGCGGCGAATTGCATCGGCGCCGAAGGCGGCGGCGGAATCGAAAAGGAGCCGCCGCTCACAAGGGAAACGATTTCGATGGGGTGAACCCATTTCGGCCCATCCACGGGAATGAAGCCCAGGCAATAACCATTGAAGCCGAGGCCGTTATCGAGTTCCACCGTGAACGAGTTGACGGTGGCATTTCCGTCGATATCACTGGCATGAATCAAGATCGAATAGAGACCGTCGGGATGAACGCCCCCTTTCCACCCCGCGGTTGCATCCGTATCCCACATACCGAGCGGCCCGTTCAGGTAGCCATAAAGCGAATTGGTGAGGGTGTAGGTCAGTTCCTGGGTGACATTGGAAAAGTGGGACCCCACTTCCGAACCCGACCAGGTGAACGTGTCCTCGAAGACTTCGTGGAGCTTCGCGATCTGTGCGGATTCGGAACTGCCACCCGGAAGCTTCTTGAACTCGGCAAGCAAGGTGCGCGGCTTGCCTCCGGCCATACACGGCGTGGAGATGGGCACGATCTCGTACGCCAAATCGTAGATGCCGAGCTCATAGAGCTGGCCCATCGCGGGCGGGATCAAGGTGCGGTGATCGGCAAGGCGTGTCACCACGTCGACATCTCCCTGAAGGACAGGCGTACCCGGCTCCGAGTCGGCGGCGAAAGCCGTCGTGGCCTCGTTTTCCGCGTAATAGACATCGAACTGCATCGGGGCCTCGCTCTCGACGTAACTGCCCTTCTTCAAAAAGCGCAGGGGATTGAAATAGGTCCAGCCATCCACATAGGGAGCAGGGATGGGACCCCCGCCATCCCAACGCGCGGTATTCAGGTGCAGGTGGTGGTAGAGCGAGCCGTTCATACTCCATGTCCAGGCGATGACTTCTCCCAGCGGGTCGCCAGCCGTCACCGATGCGCCCTCGGTCACCGTGATGGTCGTTGGGTCCATATGATGGTATTGCCAAACGATCCCGCTGCTGTCCTGGATGCCCACCGACCAGTACGAAGCACCGGAGGCATAGTTATCGACCTTGACCACCGTCCCCGAGTTGGCCGCGTGGACCATCGTCCCAGCCGGAACCCGGATATCGATCCCGCCATGCCAGTAGCTCGGTATATTAATATTGAAGCTCTGAAAATCCTCCATCAGGTTCGAGACCACGTCGGGCTGGGCCGTATCGGCGAAAGGCCAGGGGCACCCGTTCAGGCAGGGCTTGGGGATGACTTGAATGAAATTCGAAAGATCCCAATAGGCCCCGGCGGCGTCGCGCACGCGCGCCTCGATGTGATACGAGCCGGAGTCCTGCATGATCTGCTGAATATTCCCGAGCGTCACTCGATCCAGCCAGAACTCGAGCTCTTCCGAGTACTCCACGCCGTTGATGAAGAGCTCGACGCTCGAACGCTCCAGCGAAAACTCTTCCACCGGAAGGAAAAGCTCCAGGGCTTCGGGAAGCTCCATGATCTGCTCGCCGTCCGCGAAGCCAGGGAGAATGAGCCGAGCCGCGGGGTCGTAGTCCGGGGGGACGGGCAGGGTCGACATTCTCAGCTCACCCGGGTCGAAAGCGAGCGCCACCGGCGCGAGGCTACAGGCCAGGACAAGCCCGAGCAGGATCTGGCCCGGGCCCCTCGATAACTGGCCTAAGCGCCGCATGGATATTTCTCCCGGAGTCACCCGTCGAGCGAGCCAAAGGCGCCCGCACGCGAAAGCCGATTCCTCTTTTCGCGATCCCCATACTAGTCGAAAGAACAGGAGCTGACGGGAGAATAGGAATGATAAGGCCCATTCTCTGAAGATGTTCGTGTATCTGTACACGACGAACGCAGTCATGCCGCACCTTCACCCCCGAAGCGTGCAAGATTTACGTGTTCGCCTCTGCTTGCTCCTCGTGTTCTCTCCGAAGAAGACGAGTTTCCCTCGTGAGTCCACTTTTTGGTGCAAGGTCTACTCGCGCCCGCATGTGAGCCATTTTTCTTTGCAAGATCACCAGAAAATAAAAACAAATGCGTGCTTATTAGCGGGCAACTAGCCGGTGAGTAAACGGCGAGCTTCTTGCGACTAACCGACAACTAAAAGGCAACGATCTCGCAACAAAACCGCAGCCCGCTAGTAAGCGATCGGCAAACGAGCGGAAAGTCGGGTGGCACCCTCCCGGCAACTCGAAGCAAATGCCGGCGCCTAGCGATTGCTCGTAAAGAGGTCGCGCAAGCCCCTGCAGGGCCTGATTCCATAAAACCCACTCTTGGTTTTCAGGGTCTTCCCTCTTGCTGTGCCTAGTATTTTCCCTTACATAGATTCACGTAATGACAGCGCGCCTACTGTGCAAATTCACGTGATGACAGCACACCTAGTGTGCATCGGTATGTGGATAGACAAAACAAGCTTCGTCGGGCGAGGCGCACTTGCCATGTTACGGGGCTACTCAAATTCTCTGAAAGGAGATTGGTAATGCGTAACTACAAACTCGAATATGGCACTCGTTCGGCGGCAACACGTCCGCAAGAAGAAATCTTCGGCCGCAGGGTCGCGGCGCTTCTCCAGCGAACGAACACGAAGACATTCCGTACACTCGCCAAAGGAGTGGGCATGAGTGTCTCAGCAGCGCTGACGCTGAGCCTGCTCTGGCCCGGCGCGGCGAACGCGCAGCTTAGCTGCGCCAATGGTCAGCCTCCGGTCACCGGCCTCTCGGGCGTCCCGAGTTGCCCGGACCCGAACACCACCGCCGTGATGCTCGACGGTTCTGTATACCGCCAGACCCCCGAGATCTACGCGACGGAAGGCCCGATCTACGATATCGACGTGGCCAACCAGGAAGTCCACGTCATGGGCAAGGTGCTCAAGATCCCGGTCGTCGTCAATTACGGTGGTTTCACCGGCACAACGCTGAACATCTCGGGTTCCGGAATCCGCGGGAACGATAGTGAGGCCCGCTCCGAGATGGACGCCGAGAACATCGATCGAATGCTTGATAACAATGCAGTTTTCCGAGATGTCGCTGTCGACCAGACAGGTGCCATTCGATCGGTCTTCAGCGGCGACATAAGCCTCGCGAAGGATCCGATAGC
>DUCH01000252.1 GCA_012959865.1 Myxococcales bacterium
GAGAGTCCCGCTTTCTGGGGGTCGACCCGAGCCGAATAGCCCTGAATGGTGCCTTCTTTCTCCAGCGCTCGGACTCGGCGAAGGCAAGCGGATTCCGAGAGGTGGACCCGCTCGGCGAGTTGGACGTTCGCGATGCGGCCCTCGAGTTGGAGGACGGCTAGGAGGGCGCGATCAAAGGAGTCCATGATTTGACAGATTCTGCCATAAAAGTTGCTTAAAATGCAAGAATTCACCTATTTGTTGCCCTATGGCGACAATGATGCAAGAAAAAGTCCCACAATATCGAATAAACTGGTGTCTCCATTGGGTCAATGCAACGCGCCAGCAGAGGAGCCAGTCGTGAAAATCGGAATCCCCAAGGAAGTCAAAATCCACGAATACCGGGTCGGCATCCTTCCTTCAGGTGTTCGCGACCTGTCGGCTGCGGGCCACCAAGTCTGGCTGCAGGCCGGTGCGGGTGAGGGCATAGGCTTCTCGGATCAGGACTACGCGAAAGCCGGTGCTCGAATCGAGTCCAGTGCCGAGGATGTGTTCGCGGGGACCGAACTGATCGTCAAAGTCAAAGAGCCTCAACTCGAAGAGTGCGCGCGGCTTCGCCCCGATCAGGTTTTGTTTACGTATCTGCATCTGGCTGCCGACCCCAAGCAGGCTGCGGCTCTGTGCGAGTCTGGAGCGACTGCTATCGCGTATGAAACAGTAACCGCGGCTGATGGATCGTTGCCGCTGCTGACACCCATGAGTGAGGTCGCTGGTCGCATGTCAGTACAGGTCGGCGCGGCGAATCTTCAAAAGTCTGCGGGTGGTCTCGGAGTTCTTCTCGGAGGTGTACCGGGCGTTGACCCGGCGCGGGTCGTCATTCTTGGTGGAGGCGTTGCGGGAACAAACGCGGCGGAGATTGCTGTAGGAATGCAAGCCGATGTGACAGTGGTCGATCGCTCGTCGAAAAGGCTTCGCGAACTCTCTCAACAATTCGATGGTCGGGTCAAGACCGCCTACGCGGCGTCCGACACGGTGGACCGTCTCGTAGTGGACGCTGATCTCGTCATCGGAGCCGTCTTGATTCCGGGTGCCGCCGCTCCGCGATTGGTCACGCGGGATATGGTGAAGCGAATGAAATCTGGATCGGTTCTGGTGGACATTTCAATCGATCAAGGCGGGTGTTTCGAAACCAGTCGACCGACTTCTCATGCCGACCCCACCTTCGTGGTTGACGACGTTGTTCATTATTGTGTGAGCAATATGCCAGGCGGCGTTCCCCGGACTTCGACCTTTGCGCTCACCAATGTGACACTTCCATTTATTCGAGCGCTTGCGGACTTGGGTTGGGAAAAGGCGTGCGCACAGGACCCGCACCTCGCCGGCGGCTTGAACGTGCAAGGCGGACGCCTCGTCCACGAGGCCCTCGTCCATAAAGAATCGTAGCGCTCGACTCAGAACGCGATCCGCGCGGAGTGCCGAAGAAAATGCGGGCGGCTAAGCGGCCTGCATTTTCTTGAGCATGGCGCCCATCTGCTGGTGCAGCATGTTCACCGCCTGCAGGGGTCGCACCATGACGCGAAACTCGGTCAACAGTCCGTCGTCGTTGCACTCAAGAATATCGACGCCGTTGATGTATTTTCCGCCAACACTGCTCTCGAATTCGAGTACGGCCTGGTTGCCCGAAAGAATTTGTTTTGTGTAATGGAAAGAGCCCGGGCCGGAAGAGTCTGTCGCCCCGGAGCCGGCGTCTTTGGGCCCGTCACCGCCAAAGGTGCTGGCTGCCGCGGCCAGGTAGAGCTTGGTGATCTCGCGGCCCTCCTGAGGGGTGTAGACCACCGGAGAATAGAAGATGACGTCTTCGGCGAGCAGCTCGTCCAAGCCGCCAGGAAGCTGTCCTTTCAGGTACTTATGCCAGTTTTCAATAAATTGCTCGATCATTGATTTTGCCTTCCTATTCGGCACGCCAGCCCGCGGAGAGATGTTCTTCGCGTCCGCCGAGGGGCCTGCCGTTTGCCCGAAGAGCGGCTGTTGGTTTTGCGCCAAGCGGTTGTGTCTCGGGGTCCATATTAACCCAGCCCTCGGGCTACCGAACGCGAAGAAAATTCTGTCCAAGGGGCAACGGTTTCCTAGGCGCTGTGGCTGCCCCGAATACTATGGGGCAGTCTCGGTCGTCCCGGCAAAGAAGGTTGAGCTGCAGGGGGCCGGTCCTCGTCCTCGGCATATGCGGTTTCTCCTTGCAATGGCTTTGAGGCTCAGATGATTGTGCGACTCGAAAAACCCACTCGGAAACGAGCATCCGAATTGGGCACTGCGCTTCGGAGGAATCATCGATTCGTTTTGTGCTCGATGAATCCGCCGACGGAGAGCGTGGAATATCGAGCCCATCTCGGGCGTTGCCCAGGGGTCGGCCCGTGTGGTCCGGCCGGTTGCAGCCTGCGCTTTGAAGGAAATCGTGCGCGCTTCCTTTCAGAGTGCCGATCTGGGTTATTGTGCCCTCTATCTTCACTGCGCCCTCTATCTTCACTGTGGACGCGGCTACATAGATGCCGCGGCTACATACATGCCGGAGCTACATACATGCCGGATCGAGCGCAAGGGTGGGTTGGGCATTGGCTCGCGTTGGCCTCCATTGACGGGAATTCGATTTCGAACCGAAAAATATGCACTCGATTGGATTGATTCGCGGGAAGGGGTTTCGCTTGGAGGAAATTGCGTGGGGGTATTTGAAAATTTCGGATAGCGGGTCCGGACACGAACGCGGCGCTCTTTTCGCCGAAGAGTGGCACAAGCGTCGAACGAGTTCGCAAGATGATTCTTGAATCGGTGATCCTCGAGGTGAAAGCGGGCGAGGAGGAGGCGTTTGAGTTGGCTTTCTCCGAAGCTCAGAAAATCGTCGCCACCATGCCAGGTTATTGTTCGCACGATTTGCTCCGCTGCGTGGAGGCGCGTTCTCGGTATCTCCTGCAGATTCGTTGGACGAATCTCGAAGCGCATACCGTGGGGTTTCGGGGTTCGAAGGAATACGTGCGGTGGAGAGAACTCTTGCATCATTTCTATGAAGTTTTCCCCACCGTCGAGCACTACCGCAGCGTGCTCCAAGACGGCTAGGGTTCTTGAGTCGCGCGCGGAACGGCGACCGCAGAGAAAACAACATGGGTAACAACATGGGTAACAACATGGGTAACAACGTGGATAACAACGTGGGTAACAATGTGGGTAACGTAAGTTAAGGAGAGTAGTGACGCGCACGAAGACGCAGTCAACGCCGAACGCAAATTCCCGACCTGACGCGAAGTCTCAAGTTGTCTTCTACAGTTCTCGGGGGCGGACTGCGCTCAAAGAATTCCCCCGGCCGGAAAGTCGATCCGCGAGGGCACCTCAACTCCTAGGAGAAAATCATGGCGAAGACCGATGCGAGCCCCGAACTGCCCGGCTGGATACAGGACCACTTGCGGCGCTACGTGGAGAGCGATGGCGAGGACGGCCACATGTGGGACGCGGCATTGGCGGGAGGAACTGGCGTTTTCCCTACACTTCTGCTGACAACGACGGGTCGCCAGTCGGGCGAGCCGCGAATTTTGCCCCTGATTTACGGAAAAGCCGACGGGGGCCATGTAATCATCGCCTCCAAGGGCGGATTTCCCCAACACCCGGTCTGGTACCTCAACCTGGTGGCGAAATCCGACGTTCATCTCCAGGTCGGCTCGGACAAATTCCGTGCCCGGGCACGGACCGCTGAGGGCGATGAGCGCGCGCGACTCTGGGACTTGATGGTATCGGTCTATCCCCCCTACGCGGATTATCAGGCGCGGGCTGGGCGCGAGATACCGGTGGTTGTTCTCGAACGGATCGACGGGTAGGTGGGCGGTGGGATGCCCGACCCCCCTGCCCCTCTCCCTGCCCCCCCGCCCGGCGCGAACCCTCGAGCCCTAAGGGTTGGTCCCCCCGGCGGCTCTTGTTCTAGAACGCTGGGAGGATCGCGCTCGTTTCCCCCGATACCGAAAAAACTTCCGAACAATCGATGAGGAGCTGAGATTGCAGGTCTATCGCACTCCGGAAGCTCGTTTCAACGATCTCCCCGACTATCGTTTCGCTCCCCGCTATCTCGACGTTCGGGCCGGGCCAGGTGCGACGAGCGAATCCCTTCGCCTTCACTACGTGGATGAGGGGCCGCCCGACGCAGCGCCGATTCTGATGCTCCACGGTGAGCCCACCTGGTCCTTTCTCTATCGCAAGATGATCCCCATCTTTGCGGCTGCAGGGCATCGGGCGATTGCGCCCGACCACATCGGTTTCGGCCGCTCGGACAAGCCCGTTGAAAGATCGGCGTACTCTTTTGAGGCCCATGTTGACTGGGTGCATGGGTTTGTGTGCGAATTGGACCTGCGCGGTATTACGCTGGTGGGTCAGGATTGGGGCGGTCCTATCGGACTCGCCGTGCTGGCCCGTGAGCCCGATCGATTTGCGCGGGTGGTGGCCGCCAACACGATTCTTCATACCGCGGACCCGGAGTTTGAAGGCCGCCTGAACTGGGCCAATCATGGGCTCGGAGCGAATGAAGTCTGCCTCGCCGAGGGGCTACTCGACTGGATTACGTTTAGCCAACGCTCTCCCGTCATGGAAGCGAGTTGGGCGGTCAGCGGTTCGACGGCGAAGGCCGTTTCGCCCGATGTGCTGGCCGCTTACGATGCACCCTTTCCCGAGGAGCGTGCCAAGGCGGGGATGCGACAGTTTCCCATCTTGATCCCAATCACGCGAAACGATGCCGGATCGGCGATCAACCGGGCGACATGGGAAAGCCTTTCGGCCTTCACGAAACCCTTTCTGACGGTTTTTGGCGACTCTGATCCCGCCACCGAGGGTTGGCAGACGATTTTTCAGGAGCGAATCCCCGGAGCCGCGACCCAGCCCCATGCGATTCTGCCGGGCGCGGGGCATTTTTTGCAAGAGGACGCCGGGGAAGAACTGGCCCGCCGCATCGTCGCGTGGATGGGGTGAGGGTCTGGGTCGTGGACGATGTGCGCGGATAGGTCCAAGCGCGGTAGTCTGCAGGTGTGAATCGATCAGGACTCTGGGGGGGAGATGAAAGATTTGACGCCCGAAGAGACGGAGGAGCTTCACTCGGAGCTCTTGGCACTGAACGAGGAGTTGCAGCTGCAAGTGGATATTTCTGCGGCGGAAAGCCGTCCGGTTGATCTCGACGAACCGATTGGCAGACTTTCGCGGATGGACGCCATTGCCCAGCAGAATGTCGCCCTGGCGAATCGGCGCTCGGCCAAGCTGAGAATCGAGCGAATCAAATCGGCGATACAGCGCATAGCCATCGGGGAGTACGGGAACTGTCTTGCCTGCGGTGAGTTGGTTGGTTTGGCAAGGCTCAAGGTTCAGCCCGAAGCGCCGTTTTGCATTGCATGTCAGAGCCAGCGCGAAGCGAGGGGTTCAGTATCCGCGATTCGGCCCTCGGGTCGAGGATGACGTTCGGGTGGACTCCCGCGTCACGGTTTCCTGAGTCGCCCGAGGAATGAGCGACTGGGTCAAGCGGGCATTCTTGCTTGCCCCGGCGGCAATCGCGTTTGCCTACGGGGCAGTTGTCGGCCTCGAAGGGGTTTACGTTGGGTTGATTGCGAGCCCTGACTCGCTTATCGAGTATGGATTCGAGCCCCAGTCCGCAGAGTGGCGCTTCCGGTCGGCGGGTCACTTCTTCTGGTATCGGGTGTCCCTGGCGGGGGTATTTACTCTGGCGGGGTTGGTCTTGAAGCGGTTACTCGCGGCGCCCATCAAGGGCTCTTGAGTCATCATGAATTTGGGTGGGGTCGGGGCTAGTCCGCGTTTTTTGCCCACTCGCGTAAAACGGCTCGGTCCGCTTCGTCGAGTCGCGCAGTGGGGTGAAGCGGTAGGTAGAAGAAGGGAGGCATTTCTCCCTCTTCAACTTCTTCCCAAGCTTCTTCGATCTTATCGATCTGCTCGTCTTCGTCGTATCTGTCCCACGTGGAGAAGTTCAGGTGATCGCGCGCTTCCTCGATGTCATACGCGATCAGCCACGAAGCGGGGGCCAGGTAGCCGTACCAGGGCCAGCGGCTCTGATTGGAGTGACAGTCGTAGCAAGCGCGCTCAAGAACTGCGCGAACATCCTGGGGAGCTGAAACTTCCGATTCGACCGGCGGGTTCTCGCGATCGACGGGTACGATCTGGGCGGCTAGGAAGGTTGCACCGAGCGCTATCAGAATTGTCTTTTGACTCCGCATCCTTATGTAGGATAGAAAAAATCGAAGCCATTGCATCCGCTTGCGCGAAGGATTCGATTTAAGAAGGGAACGTCCGTTTCGGCCGAATAGGGGGCTACCCGATTCATCGCCCCAAGCGTACGAAGAATTGGCTTTTCGCGGGGCGAGGAGTTCATGTCAAGCGAGGGAAGAAACGGTCCACCACCAATAGAGCGGAAGTCTGATGCAGAGTGGTTTTTCTATCCACGGGGAACTCGGCTCGCAGCGTGCTGGCAGAGTGTCTACTTAGCTCGGGTCGGTGATATGCGCGGCGGCGAGAGGGTCGATTCGGATTGGTCGACTTGGGTCTCGGTTTGCCGCCGCGCTCAAGGGGAAGTTCTCACCCCTCGAGTGGGTGGTGGAGCCGCCCGCCTGCCTCGATCCACCGCTCGAAAAGCGCTTGGCCTTCAGCCGGATTGTAGAGATCTTCTTGGCGGGACCAGAGGCCATCGCCCGCGTATTCAAGGATGGTCACGCAGCCGAAGCGGTAGATTTCATTGCCGCCAGTGGGGTCGGGGAGCACCTGCCAGGGGTAGTAGACGACTCGATTGCCCGCGATTGCGTGCCACTCCACCGGAAATTCCATCATGGGAACCGACCGCATGACCTTGAGGATCGTCTCTCGAATGGCCTCGCGACCTCGGAAGGTGCCAAGGTGGTGTTCGACCCATAAGCAGTCCTGGGTATGGAGGTCGGCCCAGGCGTTCCAGTCGCCGCTATCGCCCACCGACACGAAGTGCCTCCAAGCCGATTCGACGCCGATATGGGTTTCTTCCGGCAAGCGGTAGCCTTTTGGGGTGTTTTTGAGGCCCGAACCGGGCTCTCCGCGGAGGACAGGCTCACGCTAGCCGGTATTCGGGCGGAACGCAGAAAAATGCTGGCATGAAAGGGGCCGGAATATGGTAAGGTCCCCCCGATGCCCCCCAGGCAATACTCCAGCCCCGTGTTCCGTCTGAAGCCCTCGGCCCCGAGTTCACTTTTCGTGTGCTCTTGGTGCGGTGACCTCATGGCGTCGACGCTGAAACCGGGGCCCGCGCTTGAGGCTCTTCCAAGCGGGTCGATCGCGACTCTTTCCGCTCGAGTGCCCCCCGCCATTCAGGCCGAGCAGACCGAGGCGTGCACCAAGAATTACGGGATATGCCCCAACTGCCTGACTCCCGCTTTGAGCCGCCTAGGCGCGCGAGTGGCGAGGTCAAGTCCGGCGCGCCGGGTTCGGCGAGCCGGCCAGATCACGGTTGTTTCCCCGACCTGATCGCCTCAGCATCGGCCCAGGCTGGACACAGCTTGGATCATTCTTTGAGGCGTGCGGGTGATGGTGTGAACGTGATGGCGTGCAGTTGACGGCGTGGGGTTGATCGCATGGGGCGGATCGTGTGGGGCGATGGCACTGTGACGTTCGCGTGAGGCAAACCCTCGGCTGCAGTCCGGCGGCGGGGCTGGTGTTGGGACTCGCCGTCGTGTTCCTTGCTTGTGTGGGCGGTGTGACCGAGAGAGCCGGTGTTGTGGGTGCGGAAGGATTGGCCTGCCCTTCCTCGCCGAACTGTGTTTGCAGTGAAACCGAACCCGGCGCTCACTTTGTTGAGTCGCTTCGTTTCAATGGTGATCCACGAGCGGCGTGGTCTGCCGCCGAGCGTATCGTCCGAGGGATGCCTCGTACTCGAATAGTCGAGATCGACTCCGATTTTCTTCATGCCGAGTCTCGGAGCGCGGTCTTTGGCTTTGTCGACGATCTCGAGCTCTGGCTTCGGGCTTCCGAAAAGCGGATTGCTGTTCGCTCAGCTTCCCGTGTGGGTTGGTCCGATATGGGAGTCAATCGCCGTCGTGTGGAAACTTTGAGGCGGTCGCTCGGTGCCGCTGGGTTCGCCGATTGATGGCGGGCCTCGAGAAACAAAATTCAGCGGGCTCCTGATCGAGACGATCTCGGGTCGGCATTGGCGCTCCTGGGACCGGCTACGTAAGGCGTGGGAATCGCGGCGCACGGGAGAACGGGCGAGGTATGCTCTCGATCGTTGAACTGCAAGGGGGGATCGAAACATGAAGAAGCGGGCGTCGATACGATGGGTGGTTGCCCTGGTCTATTTCCTCTCCATTTTCCCTTCGGTGGGCAATGCAGAATCCGATTTTATCCGTATTGGGAATCAGCTGGAGCCGTTTTCGCTTGAGGATCAGCACGGCCAGGAACACGCAGTGGATTCAAGCATTCGCCTGATCCTCTTCGCGCGGAACAGGGCCGGAGCTGGGGTGATGACCGCGTTTATGGAAGGGCGCGACGGCGAGTTTCTCTCCCGGCGCGGCATCCTTTACGTAAACGACATCAGCGCGATGCCCTCGTTCGCAGCCACGCTCTTCGCTCTGCCCAAAATGCGTCGCCGACCCTATCCGATCCTGCTGGATCGCGAGGCTGAAATCACAGCACGGTTTCCCGATAAGCCTGGCTTTGCGACGTTGATTCAACTGAGTCAACTGAAGGTCCGCAATATTGAATTTCTATCGGACGCTCAAGCGATGGGAAAGCAACTTGAAGCGATGCCGGAAAAGAACTGAGCGAGTACCCGGGATGGGCTGGGCGAAAATCGGGTTGGCGGGCGGGATTTTCAATAATCCCGCGAGAATGAACCCGAGCCGTCCGCCCGGCGGCCGAAAAGGCCGGATGAAGGGCCCCGAAATTTTCTGGTAAGGTTGCCCATCGTGCTGGAGACCGGCAGGATACGTTAGGTCAGAAGGGTCACCGGCGAGGTTTCACAGGGTCGGAATTCGGCCAGATCAGTGTAGACCTCGACAAGAACCGATTCAGGAACGCAATTAAGGAGCCAAGAAAATATGGCCGATACGATGAAGGTTACTTTCGAGCTCACTCAGAACGACCTCAAGTATTTCCGAAAGGTGATGAAAGAAGTTCGTGCGAAGCACGAAAAATCGAGCGAAGAGGAGATCATCGGAGCCTGTCGTTCGCTCATTGAGGGCATCGGTCAGACGACCGCTCCGGATTTCGTGCGCGATCGAGTGAAAAAACTCGAAGTGCTCATCGATATGCTCGAAGACGCGGAGTGGGGGATGGCTGGGAGAGACCGCGATCGAGTCATCCGCGGAATGGCGTACTTTGCCGAACCGGATGACATCATTCCCGACAAGGTTCCGGTGCTCGGTTTTCTCGACGACGCGATCATGGTGCAACTCGTCGTGGTGGAATTGGAGCACGAGATTGATGCCTATCGGGATTTTCAGGAATATCGGGAAGAGAGGGCGGCTCGAAGCGGAAAGACCGAGGATCCGGCAACCCGAGCTCAGTGGGTTGAAGGCCGCCGCCGCGCGCTGCACAGCCGCATGCGTCGCCGTCGAGCCCGTCGTCGAAGTCGCGGGTCGGCCGGTTCCCGGGTGATGCTCTGGTAGCCACGCGGGTAATTGCGGCGAATCCGTGAAATTTACTCGGTAGGAATCGGAAAACGACGCACGATTGGCTACTGCCGAGATTCCGTTCGGTCCAGACGGTGGTCCAGCATGGTATCGCGGTCAAACAGGAAATAGCCAGAGACGGTTTCGCCCGCGAGCACTCTCGGCAACCACAAAATATCGTCTGCCCACATTTGGGTGTATGGGATCGCGTCCATCGGCGTCCATAGCGGCACAGCCTCATCGGTTTCTTGGGCACGGCCCCGGTACGCGCTCGCTACGAAAACATGGACATGGATTGAATAACTGTCGAGGAATTGGAAACGCAGCTCTCCCCGCGGTTTCGGGTCCAGCGGGGTGATGCAGAGTTCCTCCTCGACCTCTCGCACTGCGCAGTCCGCAAGGGTCTCGAATTTTTCGAGACGGCCTCCGGGACCGCTGATTTTGCCCGCCCCCAGACCGCGCTTCTTCCGAATCAGCAGTACTTCATTTTGTCGGGAGACAAAGGTCAGACTCGCGGTATCGACCGGCTGCCACTGGCGCCAGGCGATGTCCTCGATCGTTCGGTATTCGCTTCGTACGACCGGACGAGTCACCCGGAGCGTCCCAAGAGCGGTCCGCCGTAGCCCGAAGCTGGCGTGCCCGTTTTTATCACGGTCAATACCCGACAGAACGCGTCGCGCATGCAGTCTCTCCCAAAGCTCCGATTTGACTCGGCGGTCCGAGCAATTCCGACCAGTATGCCCCAGATCTGGCCCCAAGGAGCCGGCGTATTCGTTGGGTCTATGCGAGCCAGTTTGAGCCGATTCAGGGGTTTCTGCTTGCCGATGCTCGTCAGGAACTCCAAACTGCTCGGCGGAAGAAAACGCAACTCAGTCGGTGGCGGGAGCAGAGGACTTGTTCAATCGAAGCAGTGGGGCGAGATCGCCCAAACAGCGAAATCACGGTCGGAGAATTGCGCTAGGAATGGCGCTAGGGATGGCGCTCACCGGGTTGGTGGCTGCAGGCTGTTCATCGCCCTCTCCGGAGGCGAAGCCACCCTCTTCGCCAAGCGACCCCGGAGTTTCGGTGTTGGAGGTGATCGCCGCCTACTCAGTCGAACACCCAGTTGATACCGAGGATCCAGGGTGGAAAACCAGGGTTCCCCAGCCCCCTTTCGTAAGGTTTGATCGCTCCCGGCACTACTTCTGGTACTTGCACACGAGTGAGGGGGTACTCAAGATCGAGCTAAAACCCGAATGGGCCCCCCGCCGAGTAGCGGCCACGATCTATCTCACGAAATTGGGATTTTATGATGGATTGAAATTCCACCGAGTAATTCCGAAGTTCATGGCGCAGGGGGGAGATCCCCTAGGCACCGGAACAGGGAACCCAGGCTTCCGGCCCTACGCGAGCGAGATCCATCGAAAGGCCAACCATTCCAAGCGGGGCGTGGTCGCGATGGCGAATTCCGGTCCCCGGAGCGAAGGCAGTCAGTTCTACATCGCCTTTGATAAAGCGGACCACCTCGACGGCGAGCACACGGTTTTCGGCCAAGTTGTTGGTGGGCTCGGAACGTTGCGCGCCCTGGAGATGTATGGGTCTGAATCCGGGAAACCCCTTAAGGTTGTTTTCATCAATCGCGCCGAGGTGCACGTCGAATAAAGACTCTTCGAATACTCATCTTCCTGCTTATGCCTCCGGATAACCTTTGGAATTTAAATCTCTTCATCGCCTCTTCATGAGGCGTGGTGTATGGTGTTTGTACCTTGGGGAGGAAGAGGGAGAGATGATGATCGACCCGGTCTTTATGCTCCGTTGTGTAGACTGTGATGCCAAGGGAGCCTTGAGTTGCCTCTGGATTCGAGCATCCCTTGAGACCGAACATCATCGCCATCATCGCCTTTTGCATTATGTAGAGTGCCTGAATTGTGGCGCCCACTTGAAGAGCCAGTATCGTGATCTCATGGAGGTCGTTGACGACGAAGAGTGGCGTCGCTTCGTAGACGACGAAGTCGAGTTGGGGCTTCCGTCGGGGCTGGAGATGCAGCGACTCCATTAGAATTAGGCAACGGGTCGCCTGTGAGATGAACGTCGGGACGCTGACATCGATACCGAACGATACCGAACCGAAATTCCGGATCGGCGGCCGCACGACTTTCACTAGGGCATGTCGAGCGGGGTGTGTCGAGCATTGAGGTATGCCGAGTCCCCTCGCCTTTTCTTAGTTGGCTCAACGTCTCTATCTGTGGCTAACTCGTGACGGCATCTGAGGTCTACTACTTCGACCACGTCGACGAAAGCCTGAATCCGAGACCCCCATACGCTTCGGGTGAGGCCGGCTTTGTCTGGATCAACGAAAAAGACGAATTCACTCTGGATCGCCGGTTCGCGATCTCTTCCAACTCTCTTCACGCGTTACGCGGTCATGGAGTGGTTGATCTCCTGAATGCGCTGGATCTCATCGCCGGTCCAGTCGGCGGAGGTCGTGAGGCCGCCCTGGCTCCAGGTGCGGTCGAAGAAGCGTCTCGCATCTTCTACGCGGCAGATCGAATGACCTACGGAGCACGCCACGATCTGCGGGTGACCGAGTGGAAGGGAACTGAATACCGGATTGTCGTGGACAACCGGGAATACCAGCGGACCCTTTCGAAGCTTCAATTTCTGAGTACAACCGCATCCAGGCAGGGGCACGGACTGAGGCTCTGCCTATAGTGATGAACCGATTCGATCGCTCAAGAGTATATTCTTGGACGATGAATTTTCTACGCCGAGTCAGTAAGCGACTCCGATCCCTCCGCCGAGTGGAGCACCACGCTCCCTTGGGCCACGCGATTCAGGACCATCAGGAATCGGGGACCGGTGAGGTCATCGAAGTTTTGCGGAGTGATGGGCTTTCCTACTCGATTTCGAGCGAAGAGTTTTTTTCCCTCGGAGGAAGGCTCGAGGAATTGGATCAGCTCGCACTTCGCAGAGCTCACGGTCGGGTGCTCGATGTTGGCGCGGGCGCAGGCCGTCACGCTCTGGCCCTGCAAAAGTTAGATCATGAAGTGGTGGCGCTGGACATTTCTCCGCTCTGCGTCGAGGTGATGCGTCAGCGCGGTGTCGCCGAAGCTCTTGTGGGCGACATCTTCGAACTTAAGCGCGAAAAGTCTGGCGACTTCGACACGGTGCTCTTCTTGATGCAGAACATCGGAATTTCGGGAAGTCTGTTTGGTCTAGAGAAATTGTTGCTCTCGCTTCGCCCGCTCATTCGCCCTGGTGGACAAATTCTTTTTGACTCGAGCCCACTGCTCGAATTCGCAGGCGATTCGCCCGACATGTCAGAAGGCATTGATGTCTATTTCTCGTATGACGGTTACCGGGGGAGAAGCTTCAGCTGGCTTTATCTTGACGAGAAGACATTGGTAGATGTCGCAGCCCGCCTTGGTTGGGAGCTGGAAATACTCGCTCGGATGACCGAGGGCGAGTACTTGGCGCGTCTTCGGCCGCCTGAAGACGAAACTCGAAATCGACCATAGGCTGCTTCATCCGTGTAATTTGCTCGATCCAGGGCTCGACGAGTTCCGTTGGCTGGCGCGTTCCACCACTTCATCGAGGGTCACCGTCGCCAGGGAAACCAGCACGAGGTCGGCTTTGTCCATGGATACGCTGCCCGTGACCCGGTCCGGAACAGAAATGCAATACAGGCCGGCTCCCTTGGCCGAGCGGATTCCCCCCGGAGAACTCTGGACCGCAATGCTGTCGGCGGGTCGAACATCGAGGGCATCACAGACAGAGATGTAGAGGGCCGAGTCCGGCATGGCTGGGCTTACATCTTCCGCGCAGCGAATCGCATCGAAACGCTCTCGCAGAGATAGCCGATGAAGCTGTTCCTCCACGCGTCGCCGGTTTGCTTGGGAAGCGATGCCCAGCATCAGGCCGATCTCGCTGGCTCGGTCAATGAAACCTCTTACGCCGGGCAGCGGTGCCTCGTTCGCAAGAATTTCTGCCTTACGCTGGGCAACTTGCCTGCGAATTTGGGCTCGGTCTACGCGTTCGCCGAGTTGTCGTTCGAGTTGATCGCAGGGATCCCGATCCAAAGATAAAGCAGTTGGCTCTCCGGCGTCGTTCCAGTCATCGAATTGGACTCGGGTCCCGCAAGCGAGGTAGATATCCCGCCACGCCTGCTGCTCGGCCCCCGCCGAGTCAACGGTCAGGCCGTCGAAATCAAAGACAAGGGCGCGAATGAAAAGTTCTCCTCTCATTGCCGAACTTTGTCGAAGATCGCCGGATTTCCCCAAGCGATGGAGCTGCTATTTTGGTGATTCTAGCGTTGTCTGGGCCAGACCGGCCAACGATGTGTCTCGATATGTGTCTCGACAGAGGTGCTCTCTGAAACGAATTTCGCTGGCAAAAACCGAAAACTCCGCCGAGAGCCGGCATTGCTTCGCGCCATTTCGATTTTCTTTGAATTGTCTACTCTCGCCTTGGGTCTTTCTGGAGGAAGTACAATTTCGACGGCGCTCATGCTTCTCGTTGCCGTGGTAACGGTTTTGGCAATTTTTTCGACGACCAATCGAGGTCGCCGGTGGCTCGGCGCGATGGGAGTCTCGAATTTCAGGATCAAGCGGATCCCGGCAGAGGACCTTGAGTTTTTACTCGATTCGTGTGGACGCGATACCGCCGAGGTCAAGCGCCGCCTTGAAGCCGAGAGAATTCGCTACCCCGCACTCGATGAAGCCCAGATTTATCGAAAAGCGATTCGCAGGGAAATCCGGGGTCGCCGTAATCCAAGCGACAGGCTCGAGGCGCGGGCGATTCACGAACCGATGAAAGAAGACAAATAGGGGAGGTAAGGGACATGCTTTTGGCTCGGATTCTGCTCTTCGTCAATGGTGCCGCCTTTGCGCTCTATGGGTTGGCTTGTGTCTTTTCGCCCAATCGGGTGGCCGAATATTCGGCGATGGAACTTTCCAGCGCGAGTGCGCTGACCGAAGTCGTTGCCATGTACGGGGGTTTGCAGGCGGGCATAGGAGTCTTGTTTCTCTATAACGGTCTTCGCCCCGCGAGGGTGCTCGCAGGTCTATCGGTGATGGTTCTCCTGATGGGTAGTCTCGCTCTGGCGCGAACTGTCGGACTTCTGATCTATGGGATGTCCGAGTACAATATTTTGGCGCTGGTCTACGAGAGCTTGAGCGCTCTCTTGGCGTTTGTCGCGATGCAGCGCATCGATGCTCGACGGGTGGAAGTTTGAGCGTGTATTTTTGGGCCCCCGGTGGAGTTCACGAAGGGCTTTGCGAGTCGTGAACGCGTCGCAGCGTTCCGCCGCATGGGCGGTGCTCGTTGTTCTGTTGCTTCCGAGCGGCTGCTTCACGCTGCTCGGAGGCGGAGGAGGTCCGCCGTCGCCGCCGCCTTTTTCGGCGACTTCGGAGTGGCATGCGAGCAACGGGCCCCTGTTGGCCGAGTATCTGAAGACGCTCCCTCCAAGCGCCATCGGTCAGCCCCTCAAGGGCATTCGGCTTTCGGGCGACTCGGGAGCATCTCGGTGGCTCGAGGGACAGGTTTATCTCGGCGTGCCTGCTGGACTTCCGGAGGGCGTGGGTGCGCGCTTGGTGGATGACGGTCAGCGGGTGATCGCGTTTGTCTGGGTTGAGGACGGCGCGGATGCCCTGACGCTGGAGCCGTGTGAAACCGGTGAGCAGGCGGGAATACGGGCACGTCTTGCCGGCGGTGGACCCTTTGCGTGGAAGCAACTCCGTGCCGTCCATGGGGTGGTCTACACCGTGTGTCCGCCCGAGGGTTGGGTGCCCCCCGACGCGCTACGGCGAGAACCGAACTCGGCGCCCCGCTAGGCGCTGAGCTACTGGTCGGCCTTGCGCGTGGCGCGGTCGCGGCGGATCTCGTCGGAGAAGTCCCAGAACGACGAGAGGGTGCCCGCCGGTATGCCGTCGCGTCGACTTTGCTCGACCAGGGCGACGAACTCGTTCTCGGCGCTCTCCCGCTCGGCTTCGAGGAAGATCACGCGGTCGCGGATTTCAAAGAAGGGTTCGCCTCTCGGGTAGTGGCGAATCTTGGCCCGGGTCAGAAGCCACTGCGCGGTTGCGACGTTGTGCCATGACCGCCGGACCCGGGCTTGGGCATTTTCCAGTGTGGCCACCACTGGGGTCCAGCCCGCCCCCTCCACGGGAATGGGTTCCCCGGGCTCTATCCAAGTCGGCGGGGGCACGGGCTTGGGAATTTGAGAGCCCAGATAGCTGTCCGCGGATACGCCCCACGCTGCGAAGACGATCACTCCCCATGCGCCGAAGGCGAGCAGACAAGCGATGCGCCGGCGTGAGGCCCGCCGTCTCTGCGATCGTGCAAAAAGCGCCATGATGGGATCTCCTGTGCCCCGAGTGGCTGCGCGTGGGCGATTCGTCTATCGATTTGGTGACCGCCGCCGTTGGCAGGTGTTGGTGGCAGGTGGTGGGATGCCTCAAGTCTCGATCCCCAGCGAGGGGCCGCTTGCCTTCGATCCTGGGTGCATGCTCGATCTGTGCTTCACTCCATTCAAAACAAGGTAATGCGACCGAACCATGACAGCCTCTTTCGCGCGCGGTACCCGCCGTTCTCGGCGACGTTTATCCGCCCGGGCGATGTTAGGCGTCTGCCTTCTTGCTTGCTCCGCTTTGACGGGATGTGATCCGTTCTCGGATGTGCGGGCAGGGCTCAACCCGTCCGACCGGGAGCGCTTTGACCGGGGCCTTCGTGCCGCCACGCCCTGCTGGTCGTGCCACGACCCAACCGGAGATGCACTCAAAATCGGCCCGCCCCTTCGGGGTCTCTTCGGTCAAACGGCGGGTTTCGTAAAGGGGTTCCCCTATTCCTCCGAAATGCGAGAGTCGCCCGTGGAATGGGACGAGAACACCCTCGATCGCTTTCTGGCGAACCCGCAATGGCTTATTCCCCAGAATCGTATGATTTTCGCCCCGATGACCGATGCTCGAACCCGGGCCGATCTCGTCTTCTTTATGGGTGTGATTTACCGCTAGCCCGAGTGGACAAGGCGCGGCAAAAAATGGGCAACCCCACGTAACAACCCCACGTAACAACCCCACGTAACCTCCCCGCGTAACCCCGCGTAACAACCCCGCGTAACAACCCCGCGAAACAAGTCCGCGAAACCACCCGGCAGATCAATCGGGCAGAGCAACCCCGCGGGATATAGTAAGGGGGCAGATCCGGGCTATACAAAGGGGCCGCCGGGTCCGGGCCCGGGCCTGAGAGAGAGATTCGCAGTCCGCTCGGATGACCGAAGTGGGTCGAGTCCGTTCGGCTAGGGTAAGATCCGCCTCGCCCGACAGCGGGTGTGTGCGGGTGTGCGTAAGTCTCGCGGCTGCAAAGGTTGTCGCAGTCAGTCGAGTGATGAGGGGGGACGATGGGCAGAATCAAAATCGCGATTGTGGGTGTCGGCAACTGTGCGAGTTCGCTCGTTCAGGGCATTCAGTACTACACCGACAAAGGTCCCGACGACGCGATCGGTCTCATGAACTGGGATCTTGGTGGCTACGTCCCCTCGGACCTGGAGGTGGTTGCTGCCTTCGATATTGACGTTCGCAAAGTGGGGAAGGATATCTCCGAAGCGATTTTCGAGGCCCCCAACTGCACCACCACGTTCTGTCCGAACGTTCCCAAGTCGGGCGTACACGTCAGCATGGGATGTGTGCTGGACGGGGTTGCGAGTCATATGGGTGACTATTCGGCCGAGCGAAGCTTTGCACCCTCCGACGGCGAAGAACCCACCCAGCATGAAATCGTCGAGAAGCTCCGGGAGACCGGGGTCGAGGTTTTGATCAACTATCTGCCAGTGGGCTCAGAAGAGGCCGCGCGTTTCTACGCCGAATGCGCTCTTGAGGCGGGCGTCAGCCTCGTGAACTGCATTCCGGTATTTATTGTGAGCGATCCGGAATTTGCCGCGAGATTCGAAGCCAAGGGCCTCCCCATCGTGGGAGACGACATCAAGGCCCAACTCGGGGCCACGATTACCCACCGAACCCTGACCGATCTGTTTGCGAAACGGGGTGTCAAGCTGGAGCGGACCTATCAACTCAATACCGGCGGAAACACGGATTTTCTCAATATGCTCAACCACGATCGACTCGCGAGCAAGAAAAAGTCCAAGACCGAAGCCGTTCAATCCGTGACCGCCACCCGCATGGAGCCCGACAACATCCATATTGGCCCCAGCGACTACGTTCCGTGGCAAAACGACAACAAGGTTTGCTTTATCCGCATGGAGGGCAGGCTCTTCGGCGATGTCCCCATGAATCTCGAGATGCGGCTCTCGGTCGAGGATTCTCCGAATTCTGCCGGTGTCTCGATTGATGCGATTCGCTGCGCGAAAGTGGCTCTCGACCGCGGGGTCGGGGGAATTCTCCACTCGCCGTCTTCCTATTTCATGAAGCACCCGCCGTGCCAAGTGACTGACGACGAAGCCCACCGGCATATGCAGGAATTTATCGCCGGGACGCGCGACAACTAAATTCGAGCGGTTCGGGCTCAAAGGCCTCGCCCGAGCGGGAATTCTGTGGGAGCGATTCGGGTTGGCCCGAATTGATGGAGCTTTTCCCCCTCGCTTAGCGGATTTGAAAGCCTCCAGGCCCGGAAGGATCGGCGCCTTGGGCCGGGTTCAGGTCGATCTGGACATCATCGACCCGAGCGGACGGTGGGCCTTGACGGACGAATTCAAGAGCGCTGCGGACGGCGTGCTCGTCGCCGGCGAAATGGGCCTCGACTCGTCCATCGGGTAGATTCCGAACGAAGCCCGAAAGGCCAAGAGTGTCTGCCCGGCGGCGTGTCGATTCGCGAAAAAAGACTCCCTGTACCCGACCGCTGACGAAGACATGGGCGTTAAAGAGTTTCATCGGCCCTCCGTGGTCGGGCGGAGTATTCGTGAGCTCGGAGAATTTTTCAATCGGACCGGTTGACGCCACGGCCTGCGACCGGGAGAGTTTCAGCGAGAGCCTCGGGGGCTTGGCCATGAAGGAGCGAGGGTCGTGGAAGTCGCCCATCCTACTCTGACGGTCCCTCTCGCGCTGGCGGCCGGTGTCCTGGCCCAGTCGGTGGCTCGACATTTGCGGGTGCCGGGCATTGTTTTGCTCCTGGCTGCGGGGATTGGACTGGGCCCCGACGGGCTGGGCTGGGTGCAGCCGGGCGAGCTCGGAAGTGGGCTCTACGCCCTGGTGGATCTGGCGGTGGCCGTGATCTTGTTCGAGGGAGGGTTGAACCTCGAAATTTCCCGCCTCCGCCGGGAGCAGGCGGCGATTCGGCGCTTGGTCACCTGGGGAGCGGCCATCACCCTGACCGGGGGCACATTGGCGGCTCGTGTATTCCTGGGCTGGGACTGGGAGGTCGCTCTGCTCTTTGGCAGTTTGGTGGTCGTCACCGGCCCTACCGTTGTCGGTCCGCTGATCGCCGAGTTGAGGCTGCGGCCCAGGGTGGCCACTGTACTCGAGGCCGAAGGCGTACTGATAGACCCCATCGGGGCGATTCTCGCGGTTTTGGTCCTAGAGATCATCACCGCCCCCGGTATGGGGACCGTCGCGGCGGGCGGAATTGGACTCCTCTTGCGCTTGGCTTTTGGGGCCGGCGCGGGAGTGGTGGCGGGCTTCTTATTGGGGCGGCTACTGGGGATTCGTCGTCTCGTGCCCGAGGGTCACCAGAACATCCTGGTCCTCGCCATGGTGCTGCTGCTCTTCGAAGCCTGCAACGCGTGGGTGGCCCAGAGCGGAATCATGGCGGTCACGGTAGCGGGGGTGGTGGTGGGGAATCTGCGCACTCCGGTCGACCGCGATCTGCGCGAGTTCAAGGACCAGATGAGCGTTCTCTTGATCGGCTTGCTCTTTGTCATGCTTGCCGCAGGCGTTCGTTTTGAAGAGGTTCGAGCCTTGGGAATCGGAGGGGTCTTGGTCGTTGCCGCGCTCCTCTTCGTGGTGCGCCCCCTGCAGGTCTTCCTAGCGACCCGGGGCTCGGAACTTTCCCTCGCTGAGCGAGGATTTATCGCCTGGGTGGCGCCTCGCGGAATCGTTGCCGCGGCGATTGCTTCCATTGTTGCCCGTTCCTTGGAAACCGCTGGGATCGCGGGGGGCGTGGAATTGCGGGCCCTGGTGTTCTTGACGATCGCGTGCACGGTCGTGGTGGCGGGCCTCAGCGCGGGGTTCGTGGGCAATTTGCTAGGCGTTCGTTTGCCCGGTCGCGACAGGATTGCGATTTTGGGGGCGGGTGCCCTGGGAATCGCGCTCGGGCAGGCGTTGCGCGAGGCCGGCCGAGGGGTTTCGTTTCTGGATTCGAATCCTCACAAGTCCCGGGAGGTGGAAGAACTCGGGTTCCCGGTAGTTTTCGGCAACGCTCTTCAAGAGAAAATTCTCCAGCGCGCAGGCTTTGGGGCGGTGGAGACCGCAGTGGCATTGACGGGCAACAAGACGCTCAATGGCGTTTTCGTCAATCGTGCCAAGGAAGTTTTTGGAGTTCCGAAAGGCCTTGTCGCGGCAACGGAAATCGACGGAGGCCTCGTCGGCGAACTTGTCGATCGCCGGGAAGCCGACGTTATTTTCGATGCGCATCACGACATCGATCGCTGGGATCCGCGATGGCGCAGCGGGGACGTCGAAGTGGTTCGTTGCCGCTATGAAAAGCCTCGAGAGGAACCGCCTAGCGGGACCGAAGACGATATTCGAGGCAAGGGCAGCGGCGAGCGATATGTGATTCTCACGGCAGAGCGAAACGGGTTCGCCCGCCCCATGTCCATGGGACTGAGCGCGCAGGCGGGGGACCTGGCCACCGTTGCGATCCATATCCCCGAGAGGCGGGACGCGCATGAGGCCCTCGAGTCCTTGGGCTGGAAGGTGGTTACGGACGATGGGCCCGAGGGTTCGGGGCGCCTAACCGAAGCCCACGGCGAGGACGCTGAGTCCAGAGGATGAAGAAATCCTGCGAGCGCCCAGCAGGGATAAAAAAGCCGGTACAGGGGGTTCCTGGGCAGCGAGTGCCCCCTAGATCCGTATCTATTTCCCCCCACACCCTAGCCCCGACGGCGTCACGACAACGCGTGACGGGTTTGGATGGGTATTAGCCACACTATTCTATTTTTCAAATGCAAGTAAAAAACAATGGTGAAAGCACTTTTTCCTTCCAAGCGGGCGTCTATAAATGTTATAAAAGTTGAGTGGCTGGTGTGTTCCGGTCATCTTGACTCTGGGAAGTCGGGGATTCTGATGCGGGGTTGCGTTCGCGGGAAGAGCTTATTAAAAGCTTCTCGTTTTGGTGGGCTATTACAAGGCAAGCTGGTACAAGGCAAGCTGGTACAAGGCAAGCTGGGTCTGAGTCTGGGTCTCGCTGCCGGTAGACGACTACAGCCGACGGCTGTGAGGCGCCTAGGAGGAATCTTAGCCGCCCTCGTGATCCTTGGCTTGCCCTCGGCCGCCTCAGCGGTTCCGATTGTCTACAACGTGGCCGGCGGAACCGTGGTCATATCGGTCTATGCTGGGGGTATCCAGATCGGTTCGGCCATCGCGGCGGGCTTGACTGGACAACTGACCATCGACACGGCTGGCCAATCGCTCGATGCCATCGATATCACTCTGCCCTCCAACATCGCGCTCAACCTTTCGCAGTCTTATGGCGGGTACGATCAGGTCATCATTGAGTCGGCGAATCTGAGCGATGCCGTTGGATACAATTCGGTGCTTCTGTCGTCGGAGCCTGCCAGTTTTACAACGAGCGGGGGTCCGCTCGACGTGGTGGGCTCTTGGAGCGGCGTCGACACCGTGAATTCGCCTCCGAACTCGCCTGTGAGTGGGATTCCGATCGCGTACCAAGTTCCGACGATCACTGCGGTTTTGAGTGACAGCCCGATCCTGACCATGAACAGCGTTACGCTGAACTCTCTGGCTGGTCCGGCTTTTGGCGAAACGACGGATCTGGTTATCTTGGCCAACATCACGGTGAACAGCGTGGTCGCCGTTCCCGAGCCTGGAACCGCATTGCTTGTTGGTTTGGGGCTCGTGCTGGTGGCAAGAATCCGACCGAGCCGAAACTGATCCGAAATCCCGGCCGCAACGGTCTGAGCAGGATTTGAGATTTGAGAAGGGGCCAATCCGTGAGAAGCGGATTGGCCCCTTCTCGTTTTGGCCTTCGGATCGTCTCGGTTTCTTCGTCGTCTCGGTTTGAGGCCTCTCTCATTTCGCTCGCGACTGCTTGCTATGCTTCCGCCCGGATTAAACCTTTTCCGTCATTCGCTGGAGACTGGATCCATTGGCCCCT
Organism: Myxococcales bacterium; assembly: GCA_012959865.1. Classification (GTDB taxonomy): domain Bacteria; phylum Myxococcota_A; class UBA9160; order UBA9160; family UBA4427; genus JAZXM01. The sequence continues at coordinate 21,894 of DUCH01000252.1, forward strand.
TCGATTCCTACCGGTCTGCAACTGACACCCCTCGATCCCAGTTTTCGGGAGAATCCATACCCCATTCTCGCGGTGCTCCGCGAGCATGACCCGATCCACCGTGACGATGTGATGAACCAATTCGTTTTTACCCGTCACGACGATATCCAAGCGATTTTGCGCAATCGCAACCTCTTGTCAGACCCTCGTAAAGGAAATCCCGGCACTTTCGCGCGGGAGATTCTGGGAGGCGCGGACGAAGAGCCGTCCATGCTTCTCATGGACGATCCGGACCACCGAAGACTGCGTGATCTGGTCAAGCGATCGTTTACGCCTCGAGCCGTGGAAAAGTGGCGTGCGCGGGTGCGAGAAGTGGCCGAGCGGGTGATTGGCCAGATTGAGCCGGGTGAATTTGACGTGATCGAAGCGATTGCGGGCCCGATTCCCACCGTGGTCATCGCGGAGATGCTGGGAATCGATCCCGGCATGCATGAGCGATTCAAGCAGTGGTCGGATGCGAGCATTGCGGTTGCCTTCAGCCCGGTGAAGGACCCAGCCGACCTGGTGAAGGCCGAAGCCGCGCGAGAGGCACTGGATACCTTTTTCCGCGGTGAGATTGAAAGTCGGCGAAGCCAGGGGGGATCCGATCTGATCAGCGATCTCGTGGCGGCTAAATCGGACGGGGACCACCTGACCGAGGCTGAGATCGTGGCGACCTGCGATTTGCTGCTGCTGGCCGGAAATCTGACCACCACCGATTTGATCGGAAACGGAATCAAAGCGCTACTCGACTCGCCCGCCGAGGCCGAGAAGCTTCGAACTCAGCCGGGCTTGATGAAAAACGCTGTGGAGGAAGTCCTGCGCTACGACTCGCCGGTTGCCGCATCGGGGCGGATTGCCCATGAGGATATGGAGTTTGAAGGTGTGAAGATCGCGAAAGGGGAGACCCTGAGCGTCGTGCTGTCGGCTGCGAACCGCGATCCCGCGGTCTACCCCGATCCCGATCGCTTCGATATTGAGCGCGAAGATACCCATCACCAGTCCTTCGGCGGTGGGCGCCATATTTGTCTTGGCGCCCACCTCGCGCGTCTCGAAGCCCAGGAGACCTTCGCGACCCTGCTCGCTCGTTTTCCCTCGCTGAAATTCGGCGCGCGCGGCCATGAACACGCTTCCTCGCCCGGCTTCCGCGGCCTCAAGGAACTCTGGGTTCAAGCGGACCGTTGATGCCGGAGATGCCGGAGCGGAGCTCGTGCTGAAGGCCTCGGGAAAGAGCGCTGGGGAGTCCATGGAGGCCAACGGGCCCGAAGGGCGCGCGCTCTGGTCTCGTGCCGATCGTGTGCTTCCAGGTGGCGGGATCTATCTGTCGCGCAGCGCGCGCTTTGGGGGTGAGGGCGTGTTGCCCGGATTTATCGCCGAGGCCCATGGCTGCCGGGTAAGCGATGCGGATGGCAAAGAATACATCGACTTCATCTGCGCCAACGGGCCCAACCTGCTGGGCTACGGCCATTCAGGGGTGCAAGACGCCTACCTCGCCCAGGCGCAGAAACCGGCGAGCACCAATTTTTACTCGCCCCTCATGGTGGAACTCGCAGAGACCCTCGTGGATCGTCACCCGGGCTTAGATTGGGCGGTTCTGGCCAAAACGGGTTCGGAGGTACTGACCTTGGCGGGCCGAGTGGCGCGCAAGGCAACCGGTCGCCCTTTAATGGTGGCGTTTACCCAGGCCTACCACGGTTCGGACGCGGAGCTCTCCCCGTGGCCGCCTCCGGGCGTTCCTCCAACGCGGCTTGACGACATGGCTCGTATTCCCTGGAACGACGTCGCCGCGCTTCGCGAGCTGGGCCTTGCGCGGGGCGGGGAGATCGCCGCCATTCTGCTGAATTCTCTAGACCAAAACTCATTTCAGGTCACACAGTTTGCAACGCCCGAGTTCATCGCGGCCATCGAGGAAATCCGGACGCGAAGCGGTGTCGCCGTGATCCTCGACGATGTGCGCCAAGGATTTCGGATGCACCCCCAGGGAAGCCATCGTGCACTGGGGCTAGAGCCCGACCTGCTATGCCTGGGGAAGGGCCTGGGCAATGGGCACTCGGTTTCCGCTCTACTCGGCAGAGATGCCCTGCGCGAAGGCGCTCGGGGCATCATGTTTACGTCCTCGTTGCATTTTGAGCAGCCGCCCATGCGCGCCGCC
>DUCH01000253.1 GCA_012959865.1 Myxococcales bacterium
GTCATCGCCATCGAGGTCGGCGACCGCTTCGCGCTCTGGGAGCAGGACCAAAACACGCCGCGAGGCTTGGGACTGCGCCAGGTCTTCGGCGAAAATGGCGGGCCGGGTGGGCTCTTTCATTCGCTCCGTGTTGTGCCCCCCATCCTGTCGATCTGCGAGGATGTCCAAAAATTTTGCCCCGACGCCTGGATCTTCAACTACAGCAACCCCATGAGCCGCATCTGCACCACGGTCCACCGCGCCTTTCCCGATCTCAATTTTGTCGGGCTCTGCCACGAGATCGCCTCGCTCTACCAACACCTGCCCGCCATCCTGAATACACCGATTTCGAATCTCCAATTTCGCGCGGGCGGCCTGAATCACTTCAGCGTCCTAACCGAAGTCCACTACCGTGACTCGGGCCGGGACGCCTACCCGGAGGTACTCGCCAAGGCGCCCGACTACTTCGAGAAGATTCCCGACTTTGGCAGCCTCATGAAAAAGCTTTTCGCAGCCCAGGACGGCACCGACTCGGAGGTCACGTCCGAAGACGAAGTCCACCCCTGGGCGGAACGCGGCGCCTTTCGCGTTCTTCTCGAAAAATTTCACTGCCTTCCTATCACGACCGACAGCCACATCGGGGAGTACTTGCAGTGGGGCCAAGACGTAGCCGACCACAAGGCCATTCTCGACTTTTACACCTTCTACAAAAGGTGGACCCTGCGAGGCAATCCCGAGATCAAATCCACGCGAAGCGAGCGCATGGTCAAAATCGTGGAGGCAATTCTTACCGACGACGGATACGAGGAAGCGGCGGTCAACCTTCCCAACCGCAATCTTCTCGACTGTCTCCCGGAATTCATGGTCGTTGAAGTCCCGGGTTGGGTGGACAAGCGGGGCGTCAGCGGGGTTCGACTGGAAACCATGCCACGCGGATTTTCGGGGCTTCTGGCCAACCAGGTCGCCATCCATGACCTCTGCGCCCAGGCGATCCTCGAAGGGTCGAAGGATCTCGTCCTCCAAGCACTTTTGGTCGACCCCGTTGTGGACAAGGTCAGCGCCGCAGAAGACCTGATCGACCGGATGATCGACCTCCAGCCCGAGCATCTCGGCTACCTCCGGTAGCGTCTTCCCTTGACACGTTCACGGCGCGTCGGTTGCCCTTGAAGCGATAACGAAGCGACAACACGAATCGACTTCGTAATCCTCGAAAACGGGCTAACCGCAGCAAGGACAGCCCAAATTTGCCGTCCCCTGGGACAGCGAAACCCTGGCCAGGTCGGTGGGGCGCAGGCGCGCTGGGGCTAGATGCGCTTCGGTGCCAACCCGGGAGCCCGCCTCCGCGCCGCCCGATGACGATGCGTCTGCGCGGTAGCCGGTGTAAACCGAAAAACGATTCTCGGCCACAGTCGTTTCGATCTCGATTGTGTTCTCGCCGAGTCTTGTCCAATTCTCGAAGGGAGATCCGTCCCTGAGCACATGGACGACCGATACATCCGGAATCTGGGTAATCCGAAAGCGAGTGGGAATACCGGCTTCGCTCCGCGTAGCCACGTAAGTTTGGAAGTCGAGGGTGCACCTTGTCTCATTGTTTTCCGCGCTGGAGAGACCCATCCGGGGATAATCCACGCCCTCAACCGTGGGAGCCGAAAATTTCGAGCTGTCGGATTCGTTGAAAGCCGCTGACCACCCGGCCTCCCCGTCCACCAGATCACGCAGCATGAGCAGCGCGCTCTCCTGACCCCGAGGATACGCCTCACCGAATTCAAAGAAGAAGCCGAATTCGTCATGATTTTCATCCGCTTCGTCGTCCGGGTTGGCGTTGAAGTAGCGACCGCCGTCGAAACTACCGAGTTTGCTCATCAGTCGGCGCTCGGTGGTCCAATCGCCGAATTCTCGAGCCAGAAGCAGACCGATCGTGAACATACGCGGAGCACTCTTGGGACCGATCACTGGGAGCCAGCGACGGTCCCAACCCACGGAGGCCACAGCGTTGCGGTAGAGAAGTTCCGCCATCTCGCGATTCTGGGGCAGGATATAAAAAGCCGGCGCGAGCCCGCCCGCTCGCGGGCCTCGATGGGTCCGATTGAGTTGGGGGTCGTGATAGAGCCCGACGGACTTGAGATTCCCACGCCCGTCGAAACTCAAAAAACGCTTTCGAAAAATATTTTCTAGCCATTCGTCGTATACGCCGTGGGTCGCCGAACCGACGGTCAAATCCGTCATTTGCAAACCCAGGCCCGCTGCCGACAGACAATAGGGCCAGACTTTGGTGTTCTCACAATGCGGGCCTTCTGGGTTCTGCGCCCAGTGGTCGGAAAGATAAGTGGCGATCCCTGAATGGGTCCAGGCGAAGGTTTGATCGTCGAGGCCGACCATCTCGAATGGCTTCTCCCATGTCTTCTCGCCCGACACCGCCCGGTGGATGCCGAGCAACAAGGTCAGGAAGCCGCGAAAGAACAAATTTCCGTCGGCCCCAATGGGATCGGGTTGTCGGCCCCAGGGCTCGATCCCATTCGCCGTCCACCCGGGCACGTCGTACTCCCCCCAGAGATCCTTGGGAATCAAGCCCTTGTACTTCTTGGGATAGCTGGCGCGATCCGGGTCCGGTCCGAATTGAGTGAGCCAGTCGACGGCGGCCCAATGCGTGGTATGCCGGCGGACCAATTCGTCGAGAATGCGGGTGTAGACCTCGCGCCATGCTGGCGTCTTTCGCCCCATCAGGAGCAATGCATACGACGATTCCGAGAGGTCGAAGCGAGGAAACGAAAGCATCGGCGCCATGCTGTACTGGTCCCACCAAGGATGCGGCTCTCCTCCCCGAGACCAGTCGTCCTCGGTCGTCGCCTTACGCCAGAGATGACGCAGCCATCCTCGCGTGCGGTCGTTCAACTGCATTCGGGCACCTCTCTTCCCTCTCTAACTATTTACCGTCGATACTCTGACCGATGACCCCTCTTTCTACATTTTTTCCTGACCGCGCGCGAGTAATCGGCTTCTGGCATACAGAATCTCGCTATGCGATTCTTTGGCCCGTCCTCTTCAAGATCAACCGATCAAGGTCACACCCAAAATCACTGGAGATCGAACCCCGATGAGCATCATTCTCTACGGCGCACCCCTCTCGCCCTTCGTCCGCAAAGCCGACGCACTCCTGCGCGAGAAGGGCGCAGACTTTGAGCTCGAGAGCGTCAACATTATGCCGATGCCCGACTGGTTCAAGGAAATCAGCCCGGCGCGCCGCATCCCGGTACTGCGGGACACCGCGATTGGCGAGGAAGGGCCCGTGGGAACGATTCCCGACTCTTCGGCGATCTGCGCCTACATCGAGAAGAAATTCCCGGAGCCCGCATTCTATCCCGCAGATCCCTACGCCCACGGCCGCGCGGTCTGGCTCGAGGAATATTGCGATTCGGAGTTGGCGGGCCCACTCGGCATGGGCATTTTTCGGCCCATTCAGTTCCCGCGTTTCCAGGGCCAGGAACCCGACATCGAGACGGCGAAGAAAACGTACGCGGAAAAGCTCCCTGGGCCTCTCGACTACTTGGAGGGCGAGCTGGGCCAGCGCGAATTTCTCGTGGGCGACGCGATCTCCATCGCGGACGTCGCCCTGGCCTGCCAGCTGGTTCAGCTCGAACTCGTCGCCGGCCCCTTGGACTCGGATCGATGGCCGAGCGTCGCCGGACTCGTGGAGCGCATGGCCAAGCGGGAGAGCTTCGGTCCCTGCATTGCCATCAGTCGAAAGATCGTGAAACAGGATCCCATCGACCTTCGCAGTTAGCGCGGATGCACATCCTCTCTCCGGGGCGGCCTTCGACGCCGACCCGGGAGAGGGCCCGACCGAACCAATCCATCGGGCGCTGGAACGATCTCAAGGCTCGACACCGATTCTCTTGTCGCGAATCCCGTCGGCCCCCACCGAAACACCTACAGCATCTTCTTGACCATGTTCGTTCGCCACTTGGTGTAGGGCGGGTACATCATTTTGACGTCGAATTTGAAGC
>DUCH01000254.1 GCA_012959865.1 Myxococcales bacterium
GTACGCGTGGTTCGGCGTCGCCACTTCCCAGGGGCGAATGGGCGTCCGGATCTTTTTCCTGATCTCCGCGTTTCTCCTCTATCGGCCGTACGCCATGGCTCATCTCAGCGGAACCCAAGGACCCGAGACCCTGGGCTACGCACGGCGACGCGCTTTGCGCATTGTCCCAGCCTACTGGGTTGCACTGACCGGCCTCGCGGTCTGGCCCGGACTCACCGGAATCTTCAGCGACGATTGGTGGATCTACTACGGCCTCCTCCAGGCTTTCTGGGGCTCGACTCTTTTCTCCGGCCTTTCCGTGGCTTGGAGCCTCACCATCGAAGTCAGTTTCTATGCGCTTCTGCCCCTCCTCGCCTTATTTCTTGCTCGGCTCGGAAAAAACGCCCAGCCACGATCGCGCATGGTTCGACAACTCTGGGCTCTGGCGCTCCTCGGCTTGGCCTCCGAGATTTTTCGCATCTACGTCTTCTCGACCGGCCAGCGGATCCTCAATTTCACCGTGGTCTCGATGTTCCTGCCCTTCGCCATCGGCATGGCTCTTGCCGTCTGTAGCGCCTGGCTTGGAGCCAACGAGCGAAAGTGGCGCTGGACCCGCTTCGTCGTCGACCACCCCGGAGCAGTCTGGTCCGCGGCCATCGCAATCTTCGTAGCGTCGTGCTTTGGTCCGTTCTTCTCCCGGACTTCGGCTTCGGGTCACACACTCTTCACTTGGACATTCGAACAACTTGCGTACGTTTTGATTTCGTCGCTCTTGCTTCTCCCAGCCGTTTTCGGCGAAGCAGAAGGAGGCTGGCCGCGCCGAATCCTTGGCCATCGTTTCCTCACCTTCATGGGACTCATCTCCTACGGCATCTTCCTTTGGCATCGGCCTCTTCTGCAAGCCATGTCCCAGGCTGGATGGGGGCAGTGGATTCCCGGCTCTGCGTTCATCGTCTTACTGATCCTGACCCGATCCGCTTCTATCGGAATTGGCTGGCTGAGTTACCGATTTGTCGAGACGCCCGCGATGCGCCTTCGAGATCGACCTCGCGAGCAGAACGACTGACGGTGCCGATTCTGGGCACCCGGAGAACGACCTGTCGAGCAGCGCCTCAGACCTCGACCGTCTGCAGAAAAAGTCCGGCTCCAATTTCGACCGGATGACTCCGCACTGAGCCTTTCGCGGTCAGCGCTGGGCGATCAGTTCGGGGCGGTCATCGCCCGAAGCAGATCGGTCATCACCCGGGTACCCCGCTCCATATTTTCAACGGAAATTCGCTCGTTGTTCCCGTGGATGCCCCGGTGATCGGCAGTTCCCACCACGAAGGGTGCGTAGCCGTAGCTCACGATGCCCTTGTCTCGGAAGAAATGGCTGTCCGTGAACCCGCCCAAAACGCTCGGGAAGACCCGGGCATCGGGAAAGTACTTGGCGTTCACCTCGACGATGGCTCCGAAAAGTTCGGTCTCAGCCGGACTGACGGCGGGCGTAAAGCCCATGATCCGATCGATGCGAACGTGATCGTCCTGAATGATCGCCTCGAGTTCGACGAGGAAAGATTCCGGATCCTGGTCGGGGAGCAGACGGCAATCGAGTTCCGCCCAGGCCTCGCTGGGAACAACGTTGATCTTGGCGCTCCCTTCGAGACGGGTGATCGAACACGTATTGCGCAGCAACGAGTGGATCTGTGGCACGGCGAGTTGCAACGCGCGCATGAAGGCGGCGTCCTGGACGGCGGCCTCGGGATCCGCGAAGGCCGCGGCGAAGGTTTCGTCCTGGAGCGGCGCCATGCCGCGAAGCATCGCCCCCACCGCGGGCACCACCCGGGGCGGAAAGGGACTGCTCGCGATGCGGTCTGCGGCGGCCACCAGGCGGGTCACCGAGCTTTCGACCTGGGGGGCGGATCCGTGTCCCGGCCGACCGGTGGCGGTGAGTCGAAGCCAGAGCGGAACCTTCTGGGTGACCTCCACCATCACGGCAAGGCCTCCGCCCATCTCCATCCCCATGCCGCCCTCGTTGAGGAGGTAACCGACGTTGGAGAAGACATCCTCGTGGGCCTCGATCATCCAGCCCGCCCCGAAGGCGCCGCCCGCCTCCTCGTCTGCGGTGGCCACGAACCAGACATCCCGGCTGAGGGGCGCGCCCGATTGTGCCAGGGCAAGGAAAGCCTCGAGCTGAACGATGCCGAGCCCCTTGGTGTCCAGGGCGCCCCGGCCGTAGACGTAGCCGTCGCGAATTTCGCCCGAAAGCGGATCGGAGTCCCAGTACGCAAGGTCGGCCGGCACCACGTCAATGTGGTGGAGTAGAACGAGTCCGGGCTTCTCGCCGCCCTCGAGCCGCGCCCAGAGATTGCCCCGCCCCGGCGCCGACTCCCCGGTGGAGTACGGAATGCCGTGGGCCTCGAGGATCTTGGCCAGGTAGGCGACGCCGCGGGATTCGTTACCCGGCGGGTTCAGGGTATCGACCTTCAGGTACCCGCTAAGATCCGTCGCCGCCCGGGCCGCAAAGTCCGTCTCACTTGCCAGGCCCGGGGCCACGCACAGCAACCACAGCCAGAGGCTGACGAAGAGACCAAGCGCCCTGACCAGGGATCGTCGCTGGCCGGCCCGAAGAGTGTTCTCTTGATTCACTAAAGCTCCGATTCGTCGGCGGGAAGAGCCGCGCCGCGGGGTCGATCATCGCTGGAATTCACGCGAGACACAACCGTCGCGTTGACCGGGCCAGGAGGGCCCATCGCGCGGGATTCGGCGAACAGAGTCGCCCACAAGACCTTCGCCCCAGCGAAGCGGGCCGCGGCGGTTCGAAATCACCGACTCTGGTCGTCCCGTGAATTCGTCAGGGCCTGATACATCCGACACATCAAGGCTAGCGTCTCCAAAACTCGGAGAGGGCTCGGAGATTCGAAATGGGTGTTGAACGGCGGAGACTGTCCTGGCTGGCGGGGCCGCTCCTCGTGCTGGTGACCGGGGTTGTGATTGCGGCCTTCGCCGAGGTGACCGCTCGGGTCGCCTGGCATTTGCGAACCGATTTTGTCGCGCCTGAGCGTCCGGAAGAGTGGCGCGATCTCCCGGTCATCAAGGGGCTCTTCGAAGCCTCGAAAGCGAACGTCCGAGGCCTCTACAACGGAACTCTCTACGAGACCAATAGCGCGGGTTTCGTCGGCCCGAACCGCCTGCGCAGGAGGACTCGCGGCACCTACCGCATTGCCGTCGTCGGAGACTCGGTCACCATGGGGTCGGGTGTTCTCTACGAAGACACCTACTCGGCTCGCCTCGAGGCCACCGCCGACAGCTCGCAGCAATACGCGGGTCGCAAGGCCGAGGTCTTGAACTTCGGCCTCGCTGGACTGTCCGCGCGCTGGGTCGTGCGTCGCACCGAGGCCCTGGGACTCCAATACAACCCCGACCTGATTGTCTATGGCTACACGTTGAACGACATCGAGGGCAATCACTACCGGCGAAGCGTGACCAGACGCTACGTGAATCCGACCTACTACTTCGACTCCCAGTGGTACACCCTGCGCTTTCTGGGGCCCTGGTGGAACGCGGCCTGGGGGCGCCTGACCTCTCCAGCCGGGTCCTACCGCTTCGAGCTCGAGGACAACTACTTCAGGAATCCCCCGGCCTGGGCTGAGATCGAGACGCAGTTCGACCGCCTGTCCCGGATCGCTGAGCGCAGGGGGATCTGCGTAGTCTTGCTGATCCACACCCACTTGTACGCTCTGGGAGCCCTTCACCCCTTCATGCCCGAGTACGCCGCCGTCGCGGAAGCGGGTCGGGAACGGGGCTTTCACGTCGTCGAGACCTACCCCTACTTCAAGGATCTGACTGCCGGCGACCTGTGGGTCAACCCCCGGGACCCCCACCCCAACGCCCGGGGTCACGAGATCTTCTTCGAAGCCCTCCAAGACGGACTCCGAGAGATGCCGAAGGCGTGTTGGGCCGCGAACTCCCAATCTTAAGACCCGCTGCGAACCGGTAAGGACACAATTGCAGCGCTCGCCA
>DUCH01000255.1:0-612 GCA_012959865.1 Myxococcales bacterium
TCATCGAACTCCACATCGCCTTCCATGTGGATGATATCGCCCGGAGAAAACGTGAAACTCGGATCCGCGCTGGGATGCTCGAATTCCACCGAATATTCGCCGCTCTGGACCTCCAGCGCGATGATGTTCGGGTCGCTCAGATCGTAGTCGAGGATCGTCGTGGCCTGGGCCGAGCCCGCGAGCCCGGTGAGTCCGGCGAGCGCGGCGAACAGTCCCGCCATGCGGCAGGCATCGCGCAGAGCGCGGGTCGCGGTTCCTCGCAGGCGCTGGCGAGCCCATCTCGGGTGTTCCTGCGGGTAAGTCTTGGGTCTCACGAAAGTTCCCCTCAAGCGCCCGCGGAGCGGGTCGGGCGGTCGAGAGGAAGTGGTCCCGTAGGGGTGTAAATGTCAAATGTCACTGTAATTTCAAGGCCATGCCCCTGGTTGGGAACCCAAGGGGCAATTCGCAAGCAGCCGACGGTGCCCTCGCCGATTGAGCTATCAAGTCGGCGAGCCAGGGCTCGTCAGGCTCGGCGAGACGGAGACAAATCCGGGCGAGCGCACGAATTTCTTCACCGCGCGCGATCCGTTTGCTTCAATTCGGCAAGACAACCCTCGGCGGACCCACTCGATG
>DUCH01000255.1:622-23941 GCA_012959865.1 Myxococcales bacterium
CGCTCACTCCCGCAATCCGGCCCGGCCCGGGCCCGATTGCGGAGGGCCGCCCGGGCGCTGGCCTTGGCCGCGGGGCTCGCGGCAGCACTGGTCCCAAGCCTGGCCCCAGGCGCCGAGCTTTCGCCCGCGCCGCTCTTCGGGCCCGCCGAACCCCACTACGAGCGCGGGGCGCATTTTCTCCGGATGGAGGATGTACCCGCGGCGCTGGTCGAACTCGGCGAGGCCGCGGACTTGGCTCCGGACTCCCCTAAAATCCTGCGCCTCTATGCCCAGGCCCTAGTGCTCTCGGGCCAGCCGGAGCGCGCCCAGGTAATTCTCGATCGCCTGGGCGAGATCGAACCCCCGAGCGCGGATTTCGAGTACGCCATCGCTCTGGCGAGTTTTCGCATGGGGGATTGGGAGGGCGCTCGGGATCGCCTGCGCGTCATGGCTTCCCGGGCTCCCGAGCCCGGAAGCGCGTATCTCTACTTGGGGGCGGCCCATCAGGAACTCGGCGCCCTCGAGGCCGCCGAGGGGGCATTCTCCCAGGCTCTGGGAGTGAATCCTTCGCTGCTGGGTGCGGTGGCCTACCGCCGGGGAATGATTGCCCTCCAGCGAAGGCTGTATTCCGAGGCCGCGGTCCAGTTCGAAATCGTCGTCGATCGGCTTCCGGGCACGCCGCTGGCGCTATCCGCCGCCGAGTATCTCGAACAGCTCGAGCGTCTCGAGCCCAATCCCTGGGAGGTCTTTGTTCGCGCGGGCATGGGGTACGACTCCAACATCAACCTGGCCAGCAGCGACGACAGCTTTACTTCTTCGGGGGAGAAGGGTTGGCGCGCGATTGCGGCGGCGGGCGGGTCGTATGCGTTCGGCGACGACGAACTCGGGCTCCAGCTGGGGCAGACCCTTTACGGGCACTTTTATACCGAGGACGGACAATTCGATCAGCAGACGAGTCTCACCTGGGCGTGGGGGCACGTCGAACTGACCGATTCGGTGGAAGTCGATCTTCGCTACGGCTTTGAGTACGCCTGGGCGGATTGGAAGGAGTACCGGTCCTCACAGAATATTGAGCCGGGGCTGACCTGGGAGATCTCGTCGCGGCTGGCCACGCGAATTTCCTTCCGCGTGGAAGATCGCACCTACTATTTTACGCCCCAGACTCCGGCCCTCGATCGCACGGGAACCGTCGACTTCGCGGGCGCCGATTTCTTCTTTGCGCTGCCCCCCCTGATGGCTTCGGCGAACATCCAGGCCTCGAATTGGCTTCGCTTCGGCTACCGCTACCGCAACGAGAACAGCCGGGGCGACCAATTCCTTTCGTCGGGCAACCAGCCGCTGTTTACCCTTGCGTTGGCGCTCCCGGGGCAGGTTCAGTCGATTCTCGACGCCCGGGTCGAATGGCGCGATTACGCGGTGGCCTCGCTGCGGGAACCCTCGGCGGGCCCCAGACGGGATACCATCGCGATTGTCCGAGCGGGGCTCGAACGTCCCCTTGGGGACCACGCGAGCCTCGAACTCAGCTACCGCTATTCGAATCGCAGCTCGAACGTGAATTATTTCGATTATCAGCGTCACGAAATCAGCTTTCTGGGCACCTACAGATACTAGGTTTGAGGTGTTTTTTAGCCCGACGCCCGATGGATCGGGTTCGGGTTCCTCGGCTCTCAAGAGGCCCAGCATGCGAAAAAAGTCCTCGTTCGTTCTTCGCGTCGCTCGCGAGTTCCGCGCCTCCCGGGCGCTGGGGGTGCGAGGCCACCCGAGCGTTCTGGCGCTCTGCCTGCTGGTCCTCGGGGCCGCGGGGGCGAGCGCTGCCGGAGAGCCCATCGGGTTTGTGGCGGCGGTTCACGGCCAGGTGGATCGGCTGACGGCGGCCGCGACGGTCTGGCGCGCCGCCGCTGTCGACGACCCGGTTTGGGCGGGCGATACCGTGCGTACGGGAATGAACTCGACCGCGAAGATCGTTCTCGTGGACGACACCACTCTGGGTCTGGGTGAAGACACCGAACTCGCCATCGACAACCTGGTGATCGGCCCCGAGGCTCTCAGCGAGCCTTCGATTCTTCGCCAACTGCGGGGCCAGATTCGCACGCGGGTGGGCGAAGCCTTCGGGGGGACCACCCGCATCGAGATTCATACGCCGACGGCGATTATGGGCGTGAAGGGCACCGAGGGCACGACGCGCGTCGATGGGGGCGCGGGGGCCGGAGACGGCTGGCCGGCGGAAATGGCCGAGCCCCGCGACGACGAAGAAATTTCGACCCTGGTTCGCAACTGGGAGGGCGGGATTACCGCCGCCCTGCTGAACGGAGTTCATTTGCCCGTGCCGCCCGGGAAGTGCCGGGTGGTCTATCGCGATCGAATCGGCGAGCCGGCGGATTGCCCCGACGATTTCGTGCCCATCGTGATCCCGGAGTGGGCCGGCATCGAACTTGCGCGGCTCCAGGTGGATCTTCTGGTGGCCGCCGGGCCGCCCGCCGTGAGCGCGGGCCCCGAGGGCATGGACGAGGTCGTGGGCGCAGCGCTGCTCATCGAACCCCCGGACCCGGTGCTCGAGGATCGCACCGACGCCGACGAATTCGCCGGGATTGATATCGATCCGCTGGCCGACATCTTCTTCGATCCCGGCGAGGTGGGCTCCGATGCGGGCTCCAATCCCCTGAGCGATGTCATATTCGATCCCGGCGAGGTGGGGAGCGACGCGCCCTAGGCTCGGGCGGGCGCGGGGGCAAGATTCGAGCGTGCCCTTGCTTTGGCGCTCCGACCGGGGATGATCTCGACGGCATCGTGATGAGATCGGGCATTCGAGCAGTCTGGGTGGGTTGGGTGGCGTTGGGTGGGTCAATCCTGCTCTTTGCCCTGCACCCGTGGCTTCTCGATCGCGCCGAATACGCGCTCCTGGACGCACGTTTCCGCTTGCGGGGTCCGGTGCCGGTCACCAGTCCGGTGGTCGTGGTGGCCATCGACGCCGCGAGCATCGACGAGTTCGGTCGCTGGCCCTGGAGGCGATCGCTGCTGGCCGATCTGGTGGACCGCATGGCGGAGGCGGGTGTGCTGGCCATTGGGCTTGACTTGGTTTTCAGCGAGAACGAGACGCCGCCCGCCGCATCGGCGCTCCGATTGGCCCGGGGTGTGCTGGCTGGGCAGAGCGCTTCCAGTCCGAAATTTGCCGGAGAAATTGCGTCCCTGGACCGGGCCCTGGCGCAGGTGGACACCGACGGCCAGCTCGCGGGCTCGCTGGCGAGTTCGGGCCGCGCGGCCCTGGGATACTTTTTTCGGACAAGCCCGGACGAAGCCGATACGCCCGAGGAGTTGGCCGCGCGTCTCCCGGGAATTCGTCGCTCCCAGGTTTCGGTGGCCAAAGTGCCCTCCGAGGGCGCCGCGCCGGTGCTCACCTGCACGGGTCTTGAAACCAATGTGCCGGTTATCCAGCAGGCGGGTCGGCGCTCGGGTTTTCTTTCGGCGGTGGCCGACCCCGATGGCGTGATCCGCCGGGCCGCGCTGATCGCTCGCTGCGAGGATTCTTATTACATCTCGTTGGCCCTCGCCGTTTACGAGATCGTTCGCGACCAGCGAACGGTGTTGCTCGGCGACGCGCATCGTTTGCGCGAGGTGCGGGTGGGAGATCAAAATTTCCCCACCGACGAGGGCGGCAAGATCCTGATCAACTTTCGTGGCCCCCCGGAAACCTTTCCGCGCATCAGTGCGGGGGATATTCTGGCCGGCCGTTTAGCTCCGGAACGTCTGGCCGGCGCGATCGCCCTGGTGGGGCCCACCGAAGTCGGCCTCGGGGATCGCCAGAGCGCGCCCTTCCCGGGGGTTTTCCCCGGTGTCGAGGTGCACGCGAACGTCCTCGACAACTTGCTGATGGGGGATGTGATTCACCGCGAAGACAAGTGGATTGTGACCGAACTCGGACTGATCGTGTTGGCCGGGCTGCTCCTGATCTTCTTTATTCCGCGCACAACGGGCATTCTGATGAGCTTTGTCTTCGCAGGCCTGCTCGCCGCCTGCCTTGTCGCCCTGGCGGGGCTTGCCTTCGCGCTGTTCGGGGTTTGGCTCAATCTCATCTATCCGCTGACTACGGTGTTTGTCGTCTACCTGGCGGTGGAAGCGACGCGGAGCCTTGCCGTGGAAGCCCGCGGGCGCCGCATTCGCAACATGTTTGCCACCTATGTGCCGCCGAGCGTGGTGAAGCAACTCACCGAGGGCGACACCGAGCTGCGTCTCGGCGGGGAGACCCGAACGCTCACGATGCTCTTCAGCGATGTGCGCAATTTCACCGCACTCTCCGAACGTCTGGGCGCCGAAGACACGATTCGGCTGATGAATCGGTATCTGGCTGCGATGACACGGGTGATTTTCGACACCGAGGGAACCCTGGACAAATACATCGGCGATGCCGTCATGGCTTTTTGGGGCGCGCCGCTTCCCCTGAAAGATCATGCCGAGCGATCCTGTCGCGCCGCGGTCGCGATGCAGCGCGAGGTGGGCGGATTCGCCGACCGGCACCGAGATCTCCCGGGCTCGGAAGATCTACGGATCGGTATCGGTCTTCACACGGCTGCGGTGGTGGTGGGAAATCTCGGCAGCGATCTGCGCTTCGACTACACGTTGATTGGGGATGGCGTGAATCTCTGCTCCCGCCTGGAGGGGCTCACCAAAGTGTACGGCACGGGGATTTTGGCGAGCGATGACTTGGTCGGTCGACTGCCCGCTTCATTTCTGACCCGGGAGATCGACGAGATCCGCGTCCAGGGAAGGCGCGGCGCTGTCGTGATCTACGAGGTATTGGGCGAGCGGGCTGCCGGGGCCGAAGAGGCGGCGTGGCTGGAAGCGTACGCCGCGGGGTTGGCCCACTACCGGGCCGGTCGCTGGGAAGAGGCGAGAACAGCACTGAGTCGGGCCGTCGCCGGGCGTGGCGAGGACCCGCCGAGCAGCGCGCTGCTCGCCCGGATGCTCGATCTCGGCGGTGTGCCCCCGGATCCGTGGTCCGGCGTGTGGTCTTTCGACACGAAGTAGCCGAGGCCCGCGGGCGGCCCCGGTTCCCGCCTGGGAGGCAGGCTCAGCTGGGCCGACGAGTGGGGTCCTTGATGGCAGCCACCGAGGGCAGACCGTCGAAGCCCGCAAAGAACTCGTCGAGATAGGGTCGATGCTGGAGCGGCAGGTAGGCGAAGTTTACGCCCCGGTCGGTGAACTCCCAGTAGCTCGAGCGGGTTTCCCCAGCGAGTTCCGCGCGGATCAGCGCCAGTCGTTCGGGGCGCTCTTCGGCCATATCCTGCCGGATGCGATGCGCGCGAGCGGTGTCGCCCCGGGAGAGCAGAGCCGTCGCCAACTGGGCCTGAACCCGGCGCACGGCGAGCAGGCGATCTTCTTCGGCCGACCCGGGTTCCTCGGGTCGGTCCACCTCGAGAAAAATCGCCAGCAGTTCGTCGGTGGCGGGCGACTGCGCGTGCTCGGAAAATTCGATCAATCGGGAGAGATCGAAGGCAACGGTTTCGAGCAGGAACTTGAGATCGGCGCTATAGCCGATCTGCCCGTAGTAGCGCATGAAGTTTGCGATCTCGACCGCCTCTTGGGAATCGCCTCGGGCGATGAGTTCCTCGGCCAGCTGTCGGTATTGGTCGAGCACGTAGTAGGCCAGTCGAAGGTCGCGGCCGTTGATGGCCGCGCGCATGTAGCTGTTGAAGAACTTGAGGCAGAGCGTCAGGGTCTCTCGGTCCGGGTCATTGGATTCGATGGCGAGGTTTCGGGTCTTGATCGCGAGAAAGCTGCCTACATCCCGCGCGTGGCCCAGGTTGTTCGAGAAGAGTTCGAGGAACTGACGCAGGATCTTGACCTCGAGCCAGCCTCCGTGGCGGCCGAGCTGATTGCGGACGCTGGGGTCCACGGCGACGAAGTCGGGGTCTCGAGCCAGCGCTCCGTCCAGGGCGAAGAAGGCATCGGGGAGTTCATCTCGGATCCGCCAGAACTCGCCCAGCAGGTCGGCGAAGGCATCGGTGACCGCCATCGCGATGGTGCGATCTTTGTGCTGCAGGGAGCCCCGGGCCAGGTCGGCCAATTCCTCGATCGCCTCGAGGATCTCCATGCGGGCTGGGTCTCCGCGTTTCGCGTAGCGGCCGATGGAGGCCAGCGCCTGGGCCTTGAGTCGCCGGATCGTGTTCAGCGGCGACACGAAGGCGAACACAAAGGCAAAGTAGGGGAGCAAGATGACGAGGCAGGCCGTCAGCATCAGCAGGGGCAGCCAGAGTGCGGCCTGGGGGAGCAGCGCTGCCGGTGAGATCTCGCTGCCGAAGGTGGCGGCGATCCAGAGGCAGAGCACCGTGGTGAGGACGAAAAAGCTGAGAACGATGACGTTGATGGGTTCGCGAATGAAGAGCTCGGTAATTCGGTGCGTGTATCGGGTGGCGGCAAGTTCCACCACGATAGCGACGACGGTGATCACGATGGCGAGCAAGGCGGAGATGACTTCGGCCGCGTTGCCGACGGCGTCGAGAGCCGCGCTTCGGTCGACCCCGGCCAACCAACGTGCGGGATTGGTTTCCAGCGAAAAGCCGAAGCCTTCGAGCCAGGACACAAAGAGATACAGCAGGGCTGCGGTGAGAAGCAGGGTTCCGGCCGCGAGCCCGGCGCCGCCGAGTCGCGGCCCCGGGGCGCTCGGGGTCGTGCGGCCCGCGTCGTCGTTGTTCGGACTGGGGACTACCAGAGTGAACCTCCCGAGACGGTGAGATCCTGCATGGTCAGCCCTGCGGCCTCGTCGCGACAGAGGAAGCAGGCCAGGGCCCCGATCTCGCTGGGTTGGATCAATCGATTTTGGGGATTCGCGGCCCGGGCGTCGGCGATATAGGCCTCTCCGGAGCGGCCTTCTTGGACTTCGGCGATATCACTCATCCAACTCTTACCGAAGCGGGTCTCCACCCAGGTGGGGCTGATGGCGTTGCAGGTGACGCCGTGGGCGGCCCCCTCCAGTGCAACGCAGCGGGAGAGACCGACGACACCCGCCTTGGACGCACAGTAGGCGGCGGAGGTCGCCGCGCCCACGCTGGCCGCCGTCGAGGCGATGTTGATGATCCGCCCCCAACCGCGCTCGATCATGACGGGAAGGCAGAGTCGACTGGTGCGGTAGATGCCATTGAGGTTGACGTCGATGACCTTATGCCAGAGAGGGTCGGGGTGGCCGCAAACAGTTTGCTCGGCGGTAATCCCCGCCGCGTTGGCGAGAATATCCACCGGGCCGAGTTCGCCCACCGCCGCTTGGTGGAATTCATTGACCGAAGCGTCCGAAGTGACATCCAGCCCCAGGGCAAGGGCGCGAACTCCCCGGCTCTCGATTTCGTCTCGGGCTTCCCCCAACTCGGATTCACCCGGCAAGTAGGCGAGTTCGCCGTCGGCGGGTTTGCCCGCCCCGGCGAGCAGCGATCCGATGGCGACATTCGCCCCGGCGTCGGCGAGTGCCAGCGCCATGGCCTTGCCCATGCCCGACGCGCCTCCTGTGACCCACGCGACTCGCCCTTCCAGAAATCGATCCATGGCGTTCTTCCTATTCTCTTTCTTTTCGCGCGTGGGTTTCGCGGTGATCCGCGGCCGAGCCTGGGTTCAGCCGGGACCGGGGTGCAGGGCTGGGCGACCAGCGGACGCTTTCGCCCACGGCCTCAACTGTTTCAACTTCTTCAAGCTCAACTGCTTCAATCTCAACTGCCGCAACCCCAACTGTCTCTCGATGTCCTCAACACTCTTAACCAAAATCCTCGCGCAAAGCGCGTCGGAGGGAAACGGCCAAAAGGCATCCTACCGCGAGTAAAGGGACCGAAGCCACCAGGGAAGCGGTTTGGAGGCTTCGCAGCCCGCCGATTCCCAGCAGCGCAATGGGGAGGATCGCTAGGGCGAGGGCCCAGAAACTGCGGTGGCCCCGGGATGGCTCACCCTGGGCGCCAAGATCGCGGCTGGCCCCAGCCGCCAGGGTATAGGCGGCCGAGTCGAATGTGGTGGCCAGGTACAGGAGGGCCACGACGCAGAACATGGCCAGGGCGATTTCGCCCAGAGGCAGCGAGAGAAGCACCGCCACGATGGCCGCGGGGGCGCCGCGGTCTTCCAAAATGGCGAGGACCGGCAATTGTTGGTCGAGTTCCAAGGAGAGCGCGTAGTTGCCAAACACGATGAAAAAGAGCCAACTGCCCGCCGTGCCCAGAATCAACATCCCCACGACGATTTGGCGGATGCTTCGCCCCCGAGAAATTCGGGCGACAAAAAGACCGACGAAGGGCGCGTAGGCGATCCACCAAGCCCAGTAGAAGACGGTCCAATCCTCGACGAAGCCGCTCTGGGCGATGGGATCGGTCCAGAGGTTCATCCGAATAAAATTTTGGAACATGTGGCCGATGGCCGAGGTTCCCATCTTGAGGATGAAGAGCGTGTCCCCCGCTACGAGCACGAAGAGCACGAGTGCCAGGGCCAACACCAGATTTACATTGCTGAGAAGGCGGATGCCTTTGTCGAGGCCGACGTAGACGCTCGCCGCGAAGATCGCGGAACAAAGCAGGACAATGCCGACATCGAGCCCGAAAGAGCGCTCGCCGCCCGTCAGCTGGGCGAAGCCCTCGGCGATCAGCGGTGTGCTGAGGCCCAGGGAGGTGCTCGCACCGCCCAGGATTCCCACCATAAAGAGCACGTCGATGAGGCGCCCCAGGCCGCCATCGGCCCGGTCGCCGAGGACGGGTCGGCAAGCCTTGCTGAGCCGGTAGGCGCTTTCGTTTCGGCGGTGAACCGCGTAGCCGACGGCCAGGGTGGGCAGGGTGTAGAACCCCCAAGCGGTGAATCCCCAATGGAAGAGCGGGTAACTGGTGGCCCAGAGAATGGCCTCGGTGGATCCCACTTCGGCGGCGTAAGGGGGCGCCCGAAAATAGTAGGCCCACTCGATGACTCCCCAATAGAGAAGGCCGCTGGCGATGCCCGCGCAGAACAGCATCGCGAACCAGGAGACGTCGCCGAACTCCGGGGCCTCGGAATCCTGGCCCAGAGTGACGCCCCCATAGCGGCCGAAAGCCAGAAAGAGGGCGAACGCCAAGGAGCCGATGCCCGCCCAGAGATAGAGGGGGCCGAAGTTGAGGGCGAGCCAATCGTAGATGAGGGTGATCCATCGGCTGCTGGCTTCGGGGAAGAGGGCCAGAGGGAAGGCCACCAACCCGAGCAGGCCGACCGAGAGCGCAAAGATCCGACCATCGATGTGCTTCACGCGGCGGACTCTCCAAGTGGGACGCGGGGCTTCGGGTGCAGGGCCGAAGAACTCTCGTCGCCGAGCCTAGCGGATCCCCGACTCGGCAAGAGCGGGCGGCGAGGTCAGCGCACTTTTGGCCCCACGGTCCGGGAAAAGAGCGGGAGGAGATCTTCGGTCTCGGTGTCGATCAGGGCGTCCACCCAGCTGTGGAAGGTTTGTCCCCCTCCTTCGTTGCGGCCGAAGTGGACATGGGACTTTGCCCCGGTTGCCAGGGCGCGCCCGATTCCCAGGCCCGTTGCGTAATCCTCGTCCCGGACCACGTGGCGGAGAAACTCCATCTGCTGCTGGATTTTCACTTTTCTTTCGGCGCTGGGGGGCTGGGGGGAGAGAAAGGTCTGCAGGGTGACGGATCGGTCGACTGCGCTGCCGGGAAAGAGTTGCGAGATCATGTAGAACGGGCCGTCGGCATCGAAGGTGGCGATGGAGATGTGGGGAAAGAGCGTCCAGATGCCCGCGAGCAATACGCTGGTGGGCCATTCTTCTTCGGGCTTGTTCGCCAGGCCCGTCAGGCCGGGGAGCGGCATTCCCACCCGCTGATGCGGCCCCCAAGCGTCGTAGACCGCCTTGTTTCCGATGTCCGGTCCGAAGGATTTCCGGTGAAGGATGGGCAAGTGGTAGAAGTCCAGGTAGCCGTCGTAGGCGATCTTCCAGTTGGGTCCTTCGACGGACTGTCGCCCCACCCAGTGCGCATCTTTAAGCCCAAGGTGTTCGAGGATTTCCCCGTAGCCGCACAGGGAGGTTTCGAAATCGAAGGAAGCGCCAGGGGAAAGCACGACGAAGATCATTCCCGCCCGCTCGTTTACGGGAAGTGGAGTCAGGCCCAGGCAAGCGCGATCCAGTTCGCCGAATTCGTCCGCGTCGAGAACCGCGACCAGTTGGCCTTGGCTGTCGTATGTCCAGGCGTGGTAGGGACACATGAAACGACGGGCTTGTCCGGTGCCTTCGGCGACGACCTGAGCGCCGCGATGACTGCACATATTGACGAATGCGCGCATTTCGCCGTGTCCATCCCGGACCAGCAGGACCGGCATTCCGCAGACCTCGAGGGCCCGGTAGGCGTGGTTCTCGCGAAGTTCCGCCGAGAAGGCGAGCACGAGGGGGAGTCGCTTGAAGATCCGATCGACCTCGTGTTGCCAGCGTTCGGGGTCGGTGTAGTGACTGGCGGGGACGCGGAAGATTTCGGGCGCCTGGTCGACGGTGCCCGCCGTAGCGTGAGCCAGATGCCGTTTGGTCAAATCGATCAATTGTTTGCGACTCATGGGGGTCCTGGCGCGCTGTTGGGTGAGAGTTTTAAGGGCGTGGGTCCGGTGGCATCTGGGTAGCCGGGGGGAGAATACAAAACTATCGTGTTTCACCCGCAGGCGGATTTCGATTCGTCGAATGCTGCGGACCGAATTCAATCGGATCGCCGAAGGAGCAGGGATTATGTTGGGAAATTTGTGGGGCGGGGAACCGGGGAAGCTTCCCGGGGCTCAGGCGGGATTCGGCCTTCTCCTCGTGACGCTCCTCCAGGCTCTTACCCTGGGGTGCCAGCCGGGAGGGCCCATCGAGGCCACGGAGCGGACCGCCCAGCCGGGCGAAGGCCCTATGGCGACCGCGCCTTCGGGTCGCCCCTATAGCGAATCGCGGGACGCGTGCGCGAATCGCGATCCGCTTCGCAAGGCTTTCTGGGGCGAGCTTCATGTGCACTCGGAGCTTTCCTTCGACGCAAACTTGTGGGATGTGCGCGGGAGCGCCGATGATGTCTACCGTTTTGCCCGCGGTGAGAAAATTGGCCTCGCCCCCTATGACGCCGAAGGCAAGCCCCAGCGGTTCGCCCAATTGGAGCGTCCCCTGGACTTCGCGGCGTTGACCGATCACGCGTCCTACCAGGGCGAGGTCGCCCTGTGTACCCGCAAGGGTTCCGGACGCTACGACACCGATGGCTGCAAGATCTTCCGCGGGGAGATGGCCATGGCCAATCCCAAGATGGGCGAGTTTGCCGGTCGAACCGCGGCCATCACGAGTTCACTCGATCCGCAGCAGGAGATGCCCGCGCGCAGCCGTGCGCTCTGCGGGGAGGGGGCCGATCTGTGTCTGGATGCCATGGCGGAGGTGTGGAGGGAGCAGCAGGCCGCGGCCTCGCGCCACTACGACCGCAGCGCCGCGTGTTCCTTTACTGCGTTCAACGCCTACGAGTACACGGCTACCCCGGGGCTCGCGAAAGTTCACCACAACGCGATTTTTAGAAACGATGTCGTTCCGGCTTCGCCCACGGCATGGGTGGACTATCCCGACGTGTACGATTTCTGGGGTCGTCTCAAAAGCCAGTGTCTGGATGCGGGCACGGGTTGCGATGTGCTCACCATCCCGCACAACTCGAACCTCAGCAATGGGCGTATGTTCACGGTGACCGGCCGGGACCTTCCCCTGGAAGTCCAGCGCGCGCGCGCGGAGTTGCGCGCCGAACTCGAACCCCTGGTGGAGATCTCCCAGATCAAGGGGGACTCGGAATGCCGCAACGACATGTACGGCGTGGTGGCCGCGCCCGATGAGTTTTGCGGTTTCGAGGAGTGGCGGCCTCCCGCCACGCCCGATTGCATCGAGGGAACCGGGGCCGGGGCCCTGGCGGGCCTCGGATGTGTTTCCCGGCTGGATTACGTGCGCCATGTGCTGGTGGAGGGATTTCGTGAAGAGGCGAGGATCGGTGTCAACCCGTACAAGCTGGGCATTCTCGCCGCCACCGACTCCCACAACGCCACCCCGGGCGATGTCGAGGAGTACAGCTACGACGGCTGGCGCGGCGTGGAGGATGCTACGACCAGCGAGCGGCTCTCGGTGGATTCCCAGTTGGTGGCGGCGGTCTTCAACGTGATCTCCAGTCCCGGTGGGCTTGCGGGGATCTGGGCCGAGGAGAATTCCCGGGATGCCCTGTTTGACGCGATGGAGCGCCGGGAGGTCTTCGGAACCAGCGGTCCCCGGATGACAGCGCGTTTTTTCGGAGGGTGGGAGTACCCCGGTGACTTGTGTGACAACCCGGACCTCGTGCAGGCGGGATACGCGGGGGGCGTGCCCATGGGTGGAGACCTGCCCCCTCGACCCGGGACGGCCTCGGGGCCGCTCTTCGTGGTGTCGGCCCTGCGGGATCCAGGAATTCCCGACCATCCCGGGGGGTTGCTCCAGCGCGCGCAGATCATCAAAGGATGGTTGGGGGACGACGGCCGGTTCTACGAAAAGGTCTACGATGTGGCCGGCGGTGCCAACGGCGCTGGAGTCGATCTGGACACCTGCGAGCCTCAGGGCCCGGGTGCGGACAGCCTTTGTCGCGTTTGGCGCGATCCCGATTTCGATCCCCAGCGGAGCGCCGTCTACTACCTGCGCGTGATTGAGAACCCGAGCTGCCGTTGGAATCAGCGGCAGTGTGTCGCCCTGGACCCGAGCGTACGCCCGGATGGATGTCGCAACCCGGTGGTTCCCCGGACAATTCAGGAGAGACTCTGGAGTTCGCCGATTTGGTACGGTGGTGAGGAGCAGGAGGAAGCAAAATGAGTTCGAGCAGTGGCGAAGTGCCCACCCCAGGACCGCTCCAACCCGTCGGCGACGCCGGAGAGTTGTCTCGTTTCAACCCGTTTGATCCCGCGATTCTGGCCCAACCCTGGGAGTACAACGACCGTCTGGTCGCCGAGGCACCCGTCCATCGCGAACCCAATACGGGCTTGATCCTGGTTTCGAGTTACGAGTTGGTCAACCAGGTCCTGAACGACTACGAGACTTTTTCCAACCGCTTCATGTTGATGATGGGCGGGGGCACCAAGGCCAAGGTGCCTTCGGCGGTGGCCGAAGTGATGAAGGGGGGCTATCCGCCGGTGGACACCATGCTCACCGCCGACCCTCCGGAACAGCGGCGTTTTCGCTCTCTGGTCAACAAAGGGTTCAGCCTGCGGCGGGTGGGCGCCCTGGCGCCCCGTATCGAAGCCCTGGTCGGGGAACTGATCGATGGTTTTGCACAGGAGGGCCGGGTTGAACTTCGATCGCAATTCGCCGTTCCCCTCCCGCTCACCGTGATTGCCGAGCAATTGGGGGTTCCGCGGGAGGATCTTGCGAAGTTCAAACAGTGGAGCGACGGCTTCGTGGCGCAGCTTGGGGGAATGGCGAGCACCGAGGAGCAGGTGGAGGCCTGGAAGCGCATCGTCGAGTTTCAGCGATACTTCGAGAAGGTTCTGAAGGACCGCGCCGAGAACCCCCGGGCGGACATTCTCTCCGCCGTGGTGAATGCGAGGGTCGAGGGCGAGGCATCCCTGGACACCGCCGAGTGCCTTTCGATTCTCCAGCAGTTGTTGGTGGCGGGCAACGAGACCACCGCGTCGGCGATCTGTCAAGGTGTTCACCTCCTGATGGAGAATCCCGACCAGCTTGCTCGCCTGCGTGAGAATCCCGATGGAATCCCCAACGCGGTGGAAGAAATTCTACGCCTGACGACTCCCACGGCCAACATGTGGCGAGTTTGCATCCGGGACACGGTCCTGGGCGGCGTGGAGATCGCTGCGGGTTCGGCGATGCTGGTTCGGTTTTCGGCGGCCAACCGCGACCCGGCGGTCTTTCCCGATCCCCATGCTTTCGATGCAGGCCGGGCCAATGCCCACGACCATCTCGCCTTTGGGGCCGGCGTGCACTTTTGTCTCGGAGCGCAGTTGGCGCGGATGGAGATGACCAAGGCCTTCGAAGCCCTGCTCGAGCGTCTCCCCAACCTCCGCGCTCCCGACGGCAGCGGGCCTCCGGTCTACCCCCCCAATATCCTGCTGCGTGGCATGGCGGCGCTTCCACTGGAGTTCGATCCGGCGTGAACGAGCCCGTCAACGCCTATCTGGTTTGTGGGGGCCGCTGGCACGATTTCGATTTCGCTCGTGTGGAATTGCTGAAGCTGCTCGGTGAGCACCCGAACGTTCGGACCCGAGTGGCGGGGGACTACAGCGATCTTGGTGCTCTCGCGGCGTCGGATTTTCTGGTCACCTACACGTGCGATCTCGCGGGCGTGACTCCGGACCAGGAGGTCGCGCTTCAGGAATTTGTGCGCGGAGGCGGGCGTTGGTTGGCTCTCCACGGCACCAACTCGGTGATGGAGTTTCTCGCCGATGGTCGAGTGGCTGCGCCCCGAGTCCAGGGCACGTTGATGCGTACCCTCGGCAGCCAGTTCATCGCGCATCCCCCCATCGCGCCCTACACGGTGGAGAGCGTCAAGCCCGATCATCCCCTGGTGGCGGGCATCGAACCCTTCGAGGTCGAAGACGAACTCTATCTTTGCGAATACCACGGCGAGGTGGAGGCCCTGCTGGCCACGCGTTTTTGTGGCGAAGCGGTGGGCTTTGTCGAAGCCGACTGGCCCGTAGATGAGCCTCGGCTCGTCATGTATCTCCACCCCGAGGGTCGCGGCCAGGTGCTCTATCTCACGCTCGGACATTGCCGAGGTCGCTACGACATGCGCCCCATGATCCAAGAGTATCCCCGGGTCGAGCGAGGATCCTGGGAATCGCCGGTGTATCATGAATTGCTGAGGCGCTCCCTTCGCTGGTGCCTTGAGGACCCCAAGTTCCACTGAAGCCAGAACCCGCCCGAGCGAAGCGGGTTTCGTCCCCCAACTGTGCATCTCAAGGAGTTCCATGCCCCCCCGACCGTTTCGATTTGCCGTTCAGAGCTTCAGCGCCGAGAGTGGCTCCGCGTGGCGAGAGCGGGCCCGGCGGGTGGAGGAACTCGGCTATGCGTGCCTTCACCTGGCCGACCACATCATTGGCCCCGGCCCGGCTCTCGAGCGCAGCATGCACCCGCTCCAGGAACTCGCTGCGGTGCCCGCAATGGCGGTGGCCGCCGAGGCGACGAGCACTTTGCGCGTGGGCTGTCGCGTTTTTTGTCAGGACTATCGCCATCCGGCGGTGCTCGCCAAGGAAGCGGCGACTCTGGATCTTTTCTCCGAGGGACGTCTCGAGTTGGGACTCGGAGCGGGCTGGCTAGAACCCGAGTATGCGGCTCTGGGGATGCGGTTCGATCCGGCCCGGGTTCGGATTGATCGTCTGGCGGAGACCGTGGCGTTGGTGAAGGCCCATATGTCGGGCAAGCCCATCGACCAGTCGGGCGAGCACGTAGAGGTGCACGAGTACACCGGAGTTCCGCTTCCGGTTCAACGGCCGCATCCGCCCATCATGATTGGCGGCGGAAGCCGTAGGGTTCTCGCCCTGGCCGGGCGCGAGGCGGATATCGTTAGCCTCAATTTCAATAATCGCGCCGGAGTGCTGGGGCCCGAAGGTGTCAAGTTGAGTACGTCTTCCGAGACCGAGCGAAAACTGGGCTGGGTGCGCGAGGGCGCGGGCGCGCGAATGGCCGATCTCGAGATCGAAATCGGTGCTTACTTCACCTTCGTTGGAGACGGGGGAGACGCCGCCGCAAAGGGGATGGCTGGGGCGTTTGGTCTCACCGAGGAGGAGATGCGCGCCCACCCCCACGGCCTTTTCGGGAGCGTGGACTCGATCTGCCAAGAATTGGAGCGGCGGCGGGAATGCTTCGGGATCAGCTATATCACGGTA
This sequence comes from Myxococcales bacterium, assembly GCA_012959865.1. Taxonomy (GTDB): domain Bacteria; phylum Myxococcota_A; class UBA9160; order UBA9160; family UBA4427; genus JAZXM01. The sequence continues at coordinate 16,430 of DUCH01000255.1, forward strand.
ACCGATGACGTCATGGAGGCATTCGCCCCGGTGGTGGAGCGACTCGCCGGACAATGAGTTTCTTGGCATGAAGAAAGAAGTAAAGAAGTGAAGAAATCATTGAAGAAAGAAAGAAGAGGGCGGGAATGAACGAATCACGCGTCGCCGACGAACTCGAAATTCGAAACCTCGTGGCCCGGTACTCGGATGCGGTGCTTCGCTTCGATTCCGAAACTTGGCTCGCAACCTGGGCCCAGGAAGGCGAGTGGGAACTTCTGGGTGAGCGGAGTCGAGGGCAGGAGGCGTTGGCTGCCCGACTGGAAGCGCTCACCGGCGGACTGGAGTACGTGATGCAATGCACCGGCGGCGGAATCGTGGAAATCGACGGGAGCGGAGCCCGGGGCCGGTGGACGGTGACCGAGCACGCCCGCACCCAGGCGGGCACGGGACTCTTCACCATGGGGGCGTACAGCGATGAGTATTGCCAGGAGCGCGGCGCCTGGAGATTCGCGCGGCGGCATTTCAGCCTCTTCTACATGGGCCCTCCTGATCTAAGCGGTCGCTTGACGCCCGTGTCCCGAGACATGGGGCCGGGATTGGAGATGAAAGCATGATTCTCATCGCCGGGACCATCGACGTCGACCCCGAGCGCCGCGCCGAGGCTCTCGAAGCGGCCAAGCCCCATATGGTGGGAACACGCGCCCAGAAGGGATGCGTGGCCTACGTGTGGACCGGAGACCCACTCATCGAGGGCCGCATCATGGTCTACGAACACTGGGAATCCGAGGCCGATCTGGCCAGTCACTTCAAGAATGAGCACTATTTGAATATGCGGAATACCATCGGAAGCTTCGGGCTGCGCGGCGTGGACGTTTCGAAATTTCGAGTGGATCATCGGGAGCCGGTCTACGACCCTGCCGGGGTGCCACGCGCGGACTTTTTCACTCTTTGATCGACGGCTTGAAGCCGGGAGAATACATGTTTGTGATTGCCGGAACGATCGCGGTCGACCCCTCGAAGCGTGCGCAGGCCGTGGAGCCGGCGGCCGAGATGATGCGCGAGACCCGGAAGGAGCCCGGAAACCTCGACTATGCTTTCTCTCTCGATATGGGTGAGCCCGGGACCATTCGAGTCTTCGAGCAGTGGGAGTCCCAGGAGGCGCTGGATCTGCATTTTGCCTCGCCCCACATGGCACGTTTTCGGGAGACGCTCGGAGAACTGGGAATTACCGGCATGAACATGCAGCGATACGAAATCGAATCGGTGGGCCCGCTCTTCTAGTCGGCGCCCCCCTCCTCGGTCCGGGCCAAGCCCATGGTCGGGTTCGGGTCGGTGATTCGGCGGGACTGGCGCGGGTATCGAAGGAATTCAAGGAAAAAACGGTTGGTCAAACTTCGACACGGCATGACGGGCGGTACGTACGAGAGGCTGGAGAGCGGTCTCGTGCGGGTGGACGAAGGCGGGCAGATCGGTTTGTTTACCCCCGACGGCCGCTGGCAGTCCGGTGAGTTGCGGGATGCTGACCCCCACATGATCGGCTGGGTGGGAGGTCCTCAGCCTGGCAAGGTCTCGAGCCATCGCGGGGCCTCACCTGAAGCGGCCCAAGCGAGTGCCGCGCCCAAGACATCACGGCCTCGACAGACTGAACCCGGCGCCCACGAAGGGGACGCCGGAGCATCGCCTTCAAGTCAAACCTCAAGCCCAATCTCAAGGAGCTCAAAAATGGAATTGAATCTCGCAGGCAAGAAAGCCTTAGTGACCGCCGCCAGTCGAGGCATCGGGTTGTCTATCGCCCAGTCCCTCGCGGATGAAGGGGTCGATATCGCGCTTTGCGCGCGCAGCGAAGGCGGCCTCGAAACCGCGCGCAAGGATCTTGAAACACGCGGGGTTCGGGTTTTCAGCCAGGCGGTGGATGTCGCGGACGGGGAAGCGTTGCGCGCATTTGTGACGGCATCCGCCGAGGACCTGGGCGGTCTGGACATTCTGATCTGCAATGCCAGCGGCGGGGCCGGCATGGGGGATGCGGCTTGGCAGGCCAATCTCGACATCGATGTGCTCGGGGCGGCCCGGGCGGTGGAGGCCGCGATGCCGGCACTGAAGGAATCGGAGAGTGCGAGCGTGGTCTTCATCAGCAGCACCGCCGCACTCGAATATTTTGGAGTCCCCCAGCCATACAATGCCATGAAGGCCGCGCTGCTTTCCCACGCCAGCGATCTTGCCCAGGCCCTGGCATCCAAGGGCATTCGGGTCAACTCGGTTTCCCCGGGCCCGATCTATTTCGAGGGAGGCAACTGGGAGATGATCAAGAACGCCATGCCGGCGATCTACGATCGGACCCTGGCCCAATGTGCCATCGGGAGAATGGGCCGCCCGGAAGAAGTCGCCAACGCGGTGACATTCCTGGCGAGTTCGGCGGCCAGCTTGATCACAGGAGCCAATCTCGTCGTTGACGGCGGCTTGACCAAACGCGTGGCGTACTAGGGCGTGCTCTTTCCAGGGGTTCAAGTGAATCGAGCGGCTCGAGGGGTTTCGGGTCGGGCAAGCGCCGGAGAGGGGCGGGAAGGGGCAGCTGGGAAATGACATCAGCCGAAAACGACGCGAACTCAGCGGGGCGCTCCGCCGGGATCTCCTACCAAGCACTCTTGGACACGGATACAAAGCCCGTACCCGCGGTCTTGCGCATGGAGTCGCCGGCCCAGATTCCTCCGAGCTTCGTTCCCCGGGACCAGTACACCTCCCAGGCCTTTCACGCCCTTGAAGTGGAGAAAGTCTGGAAGAAGTCCTGGCAGATGGCGTGTCGCGAAGAAGAGATCCCCGAGGTCGGTGACCACCAGGTCTACGAAGTGGCGAGCTTGTCCATCTTGATCGTACGCGCGGCAGAGGATGAAATTCGCGCGTTCCACAATGTGTGCCTTCATCGCAGCCGGAAGATCAAGCAGCACGCGGGCCGATCCGAGATGCTGCGCTGTCCGTTTCACGGCTGGACATGGAACCTGGATGGCTCGTTGCAGGAAATCCCCTGCGCTTGGGATTTTCCCCATGTCAAAGACGCCGACTACGCGCTGCCGCCGGTCCAGGTGGGAACCTGGGGAGGGTTCGTTTTTGTCAATCCCGACCTGGAAGCCGCTTCACTGGAAGATTATTTGGGAGAGTTGCCTTCGCATTTTGAGCGCTGGCCCTTGGAAAAACGTTACAAGGCGGTTCACGTGGCACGGGTTCTGCCGTGCAATTGGAAAGTTGCCCAGGAAGCCTTTATGGAGGCGTATCACGTCCTGTCCACGCATCCGCAACTTCTTCAGGGGATCGGTGATACGAATTCGCAGTACGACGTCTGGGATAGCTTCAGTCGCGCCATAACCCCCAACGGGACGCCCAGCCCGCATCTCGATTGGGAGCCCAGCGAGCAGGATAGTCTCGACGCGATGACGAACCGCTACCTCGACGAGGACCCCTCGATGGTCCTGCCCGACGGCATGACGGGTCGCCAGCTACTGGGCCAAGCCTCCCGGGTCCAATTGGCGCCCTTGGTCCCCGGTGCATTCGATTTGACCGACGCCGAGATGCTGGACTCGTTTTACTACACCGTCTTTCCGAACTTTCATCCCTGGGGTGCGTACAACAAAATCACCTACCGCTTTCGCCCCCATGGCGACGACCCTCACCACTGCATCATGGAAGTGATGTATCTGAACCCCTACCGGGGCAAGCGCCCCCCGCCCTGCGAGATCCATTGGCTGGCCCCGGACGAAGATTTCACCCACGCCCCGGAACTCGGTTTTTTGGGACGGGTCTTCAATCAGGACGTGTTCAATCTGGGCTCGGTTCAGGAAGGATTGCGTTCCGGAGTCCACGAGAACCTGGTCTTCGCCAACTATCAGGAGAGCAAGATCCGCCATTGGCACCGGCTGCTCGATCGGGCCATCGGCGCCTGAGACTCAGGCGCTGCGCCAGTGTTCCAAGGTCTTCTCGATCTGTTCCCGGACCTCGAGGATCAACGCTTCGTTGTCCTGGCCCTCGGTGCGCTCGATGGGCGTGCCGATCCGCAGGCGAACCTCGGTCCCATAGGGGAGGGGGAGCAAGTTGTGGCTCAGCAACTTCCATGAGCCGTCGATGGTGACGGGGACGACGGGGAGCCGGGCAGCCGATTCGAGGAGGGCCAGGGTTCCGGGTCTCTTGAATGGTCTGAGCCGACCTGTCCGGGAGCGGGTGCCCTCGGGATAGATTACCGGCGAAACGCCGCGCGCCTGGGCGGTGGCGCCCATTTCCTGGATCGCCTGGGTGGCCTGCTCGCGATCGCTTCGTTCGATGATTGCGTTCCCCCCCCGGCGTAAATTGTATGAAATGCCCGGCAGCCAATGGGCGAGTTCACCCTTTGCAACGTATTTCGGAAAGTTGCTGAAGAGCGTCGCCCCAAGAATCGGGATGTCGAACATGCTCTGGTGATTGGCGACGATGAGGTAGGCGGAGTTCGGTTTGACCCGGGGCGAACGCTCGACGAGCAGCCGCATCCCGCTGATCCGAAACGCGAAGACGAGGCAGGTCTGCATCGCGCCGGCGACAATTTCTTGGGGGCGCTGGCCAAAGAGCCGGGCAATTCGTTGAAGCGGGTCGAAGACGATCAAAGTTCCCCCGAAGGCGAAGAGGAAAGGTAAGGTCAACAGCCAGCTCACGAAACTTTGAGTCACGGTGGGTGAGTGTTGCACAATCGGCCCCTGTGCCGCATCGGATTTCGGTTCGGTCTGAATTCTGAGCGATTCCACCCCAAAGGGACTCACCCCGAGGGTCGGGTGCTTTGAGTTGTCCTGCCCGGGATTGTTCCGGTCGCGCGAACGGAGATCCCCGCTAGATTATCCCGCTATGGATGCTCTGGAGATCGAACCCGCGGTGCGCGAACTGGTGGACAAGGAGGCGATTCGCGATCTCGCCCGTCTCTACGCCCACCATGTCTGGCAGATGGAAGTAGAGCCCTTGGTGGGCCTTTTTACCGACGACGGTGAGATGGACACGAGCCTTGAAGCCCCCATTCGGGGAAGAGAGGCTCTGCGAGCGGCCTTCCAGCGTTTGGTGGATGACGATCAGGCCGACCTCCAACCCTTCGTGCACAATCATGTCATCGAATTGGACGGCGATCGTGCAACGGGCATCGCGTACATCGACCTTCGCTCGGTCCGCGACGGGCGCAGCATGCTGGGTTCGGGCTATTACCGCGATCGATACGTCCGTCAGGGAGCGGCTTGGAAATTCCAGTCCAGGGGCCTCACCCTCCGTTTCTTCGTGCCGCTTCACGACGGTTGGGCGGAAACCGATTCCTCGGGGCAATGAATGGGCGCTGGCCCTTAGCTCTTCGCTGAGTCCTCCCGGCGTAGGGCGATTTCCTCGCGGAGCTGGCGTTTGAGGAATTTTCCGGCCGGGTTCCGAGGCAGGCGCGCGCCGGAGACTTCGATATAGCTGGGGACCTTGAAGGCGGCGAGTCGTTGGGCCACGTGATTTTGCAGCGCGGCCACATCCAGCGTGCGGCCGGGTTTGGGGTGCACCACCGCGGCGACTTCTTCGCCCAATCTCTCGTGGGGTAGGCCGAAGACCGCGGCCTCGTAGACGTCTTCGTATTCGTAGATGGCCGCCTCGACTTCGGCGGAGTAGATGTTCTCGCCCCCGCGCAGCACCATGTCCTTGGCGCGATCCTGGACGTAGATGAACCCTTCTTCGTCGATGCGCCCGATATCGCCGCTGCGAAGCCAGCCGTCCACCAGGGTCTCTGCCGTGGCTTCGGGCTTGTTCCAGTAACCGCGGATCAGGTTGGGTCCGCGAAACCAGATCTCCCCCACTTCGCCGGTGGGCAAGGGGACATCGTTGGCGTCGGTCACCCGCAATTGAACCGTGGGGACTACGCGCCCGGCGCTCGTGGGTTTGCGCATGTAGTCGTCGCCGGCATTTTGCGGTCCATAGGCGTTGGTCTCGGTCATCCCGTAGCCGATTCCCGGCCGACCGCTCTTGAAATTCGACTCGATGCGCCGCACGAGTTCGGGAGGTGCCGGCGCGCCGCCGCCGCCCACCGAAAGCAGGCTGGAGGTATCGCGCGAGGCGAAATTCGGGGATTCGAGCAGGTCCCACGACATGGTGGGCACCCCGACGAAATGGGTGACTCGCTCGCGCTCGATGAGTTCGAGCGCGCGCTCGGGATCCCATTTGTACATCATGACCAGCCGTGTCCCCGATGCAAAACAGGAAAGCATTACGGCCACGCAGCCCGTTACGTGAAAAAGCGGCACCGAGAGGATGAAGCAATTCGGGTACGGGTGGCCAGCGGTGTCCTCGGGTTTCGTCATGGCGGATACGGTGGCTCGGCACGCGAAGGACATCAGGGCGCTGAGCACCGCGCGATGGGTAGAGACGGCACCCTTGGGGTTTCCCGTGGTGCCCGAGGTGTAGAGAATGGTGACATCGTCGTCGGGTTTGAGGGTCACTTCGGGGAGCGGCGCACCGAGTTGGATGACATCGGCCAGGTGGTCGGCGCCGTCGGGGAGCGTGCCCTCGCCGCGAACCACGAGGGCCATCAACTCGGTGGTGGCGAGGCTTTCTTGCGCGTTGGCCAGACGTTCGGGATCACAGATCAGCACACGGGCGCCCGAATCCGCCAGCCCGTAGGCGAGTTCGTCGACCTTCCACCAAGCGTTCATGGAAACCGCGATACCCCCGATGGAGGTGATGGCCGCGAAGGCGGTGATCCATTCGGGGTAGTTCCGCATCGCAATGGCGACCCGGTCGCCGCGCTGGATTCCGTAGCGCTCGACCAGCAGTGCCCCCACCGCGTCCACGTGTTCCAGAGTTCGCGCAAAACTCCAGCGCTCGTCCTCATAGACGAGAAAAGTCGCATCGCCCTGGGCCCGGGCGTTTTCGAATAGAGCGCGCAGGGACGGGGGGGTGGCCTCGAATACGGTGAGCTCCTGTCCGGCGACTTCGCACTGAGTGATGGCGAAGGGGCCTTCCGGGGCCGTCAGTGTGGCGATGGCTTCTTGATAGGAAACGCTCATGGTTTTGGGCTCCAGGCTTGGATTCGAATTTTGGAATTGATGAGTCTAGAACGCCCGAACCCGAAGGGTAGGCCTGCCGGATGGGAAGTGTTGCGGCGAGTTCTCTCCCGCCTGCCCGATGGCCGCTTCCCATTTGGGATAGCGATTCGGGCAAAGCCCGCGCCGGTGAGGCGGATGCCCAAAATTTTGCTAACCCTCTTGCGCGAGGGGGTGAAAAATGAGACGAAGAAGTGTTGAGGCTGGGCCCGTGGGCCGAATTCGAGCCGCGGCGGGTTTGGCGGTGGTGCTCTTTGTGTTCGCGGCGTTTCCGCCGTCTGGTGGGCTTGGAGTGGGCAGTGCCCAGGCCAAGGAGTCGACGACCCAGAGCAAGGCGCTGGCGGTGGGGGCGAGTTGTTTCTATTTGCCCGCGAAGGCCTTCTACGCCTTCTTCGGTGCGGCGACCGCGGGCCTCGCATACGGATTTACCTTCGGAGACGACGAGTTGGCCAACCAGATTTGGCAA
>DUCH01000256.1 GCA_012959865.1 Myxococcales bacterium
AGGGTGCCCGGGTCGACGCCGGCTTTGTCGGGGTTGTGGGCGATTACGCCGACCAGATCCAGGGCGGGGTTGCGGGCTACACCTCGGATTGCGGCGAGCCCCACGTTTCCCGGACCCCAAACGACCACTCGTTGAGTCATGGATTCCTTCAGAAAGCCTGGGGCAGGCTGTCTCTTTCGGGCGCCGCCGGGTTTCGGGAACGCCGGGGACGCTTCGTGAATTTTATCAGGTCGTCCAGGATCACGTAGGCCGAGGGCACAAGAAAGAGCGTCACCACGGACGCGAAGAGCACCCCGTAGCCCAGGGCAATCGCCATGGGGACCAGCGGCCGAGCGGGCACCGAGGGTTCAAACATCAACGGGACCAGACCCAAAAATGTGGTGAGCGAGGTGAGCACAATGGGCCGGAAGCGGGTGGTCCCCGCATCGATCACCGCATCGATTAGGCCCCTGCCCTCGTTGCGTCGGCTATTGACCGAGTGGACGAGAACTAGGGAGCCGTTCACGACTACGCCCGATAGGGCAACGATCCCTAGCACCGAGAAGAAAACGATGTCCCAGCCCATGATGAGGTGTCCGAGGATGGCGCCCACCGCGCCAAATGGAATCACGCTCATGATGATGAGGGGCTGAAGGTAGGATTTCAACGGTATCGCCAGCAGGCAGTAAATAAGAAGCAGCGCCAGGGCAAAGCCACGAACCAACCCTGCTCCAGCTTGCCGCTGTTCGCGTTGCTCGCCGCCGAATTCGAACTCGACATTGGGGTAGGGGAGGAGGAGTCCGGGAATGTCCTTTTCGAGGTCGGCGAGCACGCGCTCGGGGGTCGAAACGGATCGGTCGAGTTCCCCGGTGACATCGACTACCCGCCGACGGTCCGAGCGCCGAATACTCGCGAAGCCCCGGCCTAGTCGGGCGTCGGCGATCGCCGCGAAAGGAACCTCGGCGCCGCCGGGGGTTCGAATACGCATTTCCTCGAGGGCGCCCAGGGATCGCCTTTCGGTCGCCGGGTAGCGAACCATCACCCGGACGTCGTCCTTCCCTCTCTGGATGCGCTGGGCCTCTTCGCCGTAGAACGCCTGGCGCACCTGACGGGCGAGATCCAACTGGTTAAGACCCAGGGGCCGTGCCTCGGGGAGCAAGGTCAGGCTGACCTCCTGCTTTCCCGCCCGGAAGGAGTCGGAGATATCGCTCATGCCGCGGTATTCGGCGAGTCGTTGGCGGACTGCGGCGGCGGCCTGAGTGAGTGGTTCAATCTCCGCCCCGGCGAGTTCAATTTGAATCCCCTCACCCGCCGAAAATGCGTCGCTGATATAGGACAGGTCGACGGCGTCGGGGATAGGTCCCACGAGCTCGCGCAGGCGGTTTGCGATTGTACTGGCGTCAATGGTTCGCTCCGTGGCGGGAATAAGCTGGAGGGACACTTCTGCCAGATGAGCACCGCCGGTCTTGATTGACATGTCCGGCGGCCCATCTCGAGCAAATTGCTTTCCCAAAGACGAAATGGTGTAGAGGATGATTTCCTCTCCGTCGAACTCTTCCCGGATTTCTTCGCCGAGTTTCTCGGCGGCCTGAAGGATCAGTTCGACCGCTTCCTGGGTCGTTTCCAGGGGCACGCCCTGGGCCATGGTGAGCGAGGCATAGACCACGTCGCCCTCCACAGAGGGGAAAAACTGGTAACGCATATGACCGGCGGCCAGCAGGGCGACGGTCAGAACCACGATACCCAGGGCGACGCTGGCCGTGGTGTATCGCCATTCGATGCTGCGTCGCAGGGCATTGCCATAGCCAACCTTTGAAAAATGTTCGAATCCGGAGGAGAGTCCTTGCTGAAGCGATGCCCATCGGAGAACAATCGGATTGGAAACGCCTCGCTTGGAGTGGGTGCGTCGATGTGCCAGATGCCCGGGAAGGATCAACTGGGATTCGATCAGGGAAAAGAACAGACAAATGATGGCGGTGACCCCGATTACGGCGAAGAAACGGCCCATGTGCCCAGGAAGAATCACCAGGGGGATGAAAGCGGCCACCGAGGTCAGGACGCCAAACGTGACCGGTATGTAGACATCAAGGGTTCCATTCAGGGCGGCGTCAAGCTGATTCTCGCCGCTTGTCTCCCGGCGATGAACGCTCTCCCCGATCACGATGGCATCGTCGACGAGGATTCCGAGCACAAGAATGAAGGCCATGACGGTCAGTGTGCTGATGGAGATCGAGAACGCCGGGAAGAGCATCAAGGCGCCCAGGAACGAAATCGGGACGCCCGCGGTAACCCACATGGCCAGGCGAAATCGCAGAAAAAGAGCGAGGACTCCGGCGACCAGCAGCAGTCCACTCCGTGCATTGACGAGAAGCGCATCGAGACGAACAACCAGATCGGCAGACTGGTCGTTTAGAATCGTCATCTGAATGCCTTCGGGAAGTTGGGGTTCGGTTTTGGCGAACCAGCCGCGGACCTGCTCGGCGATTTCGAGTGTGTCCTCGTCCCCGATGCGCTCCACGTTGAGAAAGACAGCGGGCAGGTCATCGAGATAGGCCCGCAGGTCGATGTCCTCAAATCCGTCCACGATCGTGGCGATCTCACCGAGCCGGACGTTGGTCCCGTCGGGGTGGGCGATCACCACGATCTCCTCGAACTCCTGGCCCCGGTAGGCCTGTCCCACGCTCCGGAGAAGAATTTCTCCTGCCTGGGTTTTGACCGAGCCTCCCGGGAGGTCGAGAGAAGAGCTTCGGATCGCGTTGGCGACATCTTGAAGGGTCAGTCGGTGGCGCCGAAGGGTTTCTTCGGAAACCTCCACCGAGATTTCAAAGGGACGCGCGTAGTCGAGTGTGACCTGGGAGACGCCAGGAAGCAGAGCGAGTTCATCCCGAGATCGCAGTCCCAGGCGGGTGAGGGTCATCTCGTCCGCGTCTCCGGAGAGGGCAACCTTCATGACGGGTTGGCGAATGATGAGTTTCGAGATCGTCGGCCTCTCGGCGTCCTCGGGGAAAGTGTCGATGGCATCCACACGATTCTGGATCTCGATAAAGGCGTTGTCGGTATCCCCCCCCATGACCATCTCGACGCTGACGATACAGGCACCCTCTACCGCAATGGACTGGAGTCGGTCGATTCCCGGAACGCTCTCTACCTCTTCCTCGATGCGGACGCAGAGGGATCCCTCGATTTCTTCGGGCGCAGCTCCGGGGTACTCGATGGAAACCCGGATGACGTCCACTGCGACGCTGGGGAATTCCTCCTGACGAATGGTCGGGAGGGCCATTAAGCCGCCGACCACCAGGATGACCATCAGGAGATTGGAGGCCACCGGGTTCTGGATGAACCAGGCAATGACACTTCTCAAGATTCGTTCCTCGCTGGGGCCATGATGGGTTCGACTTGCATTCCTTCAATCACAACCTGCAGGGGAGAGATGCAGATCCGCTCGCCGTGGGCGAGAGAAAGCCGGATGAGCACGTCTTCGCGATCGATGCGGATGACTTCCACATCTCTTCGCTGAATTCGGTTGTCGGTATCCACCACCAGGATTTGCTGGTCGTTGCGAAGGGCGGATCGGGGCACGGCGATCGCGTCTCGGGCCGGGGGCCCGGCTATCTCGGCTTGGACGAAAAGGCCGACGGCGAGGGGCGGGCGCTCGTCGGTTCGAACCACCTCGCCATCTTCCGGCCCTGCCCTCGGCGCCCCATAGGGATTCTTAACACGCGCGACGACGTGGACCATACGACTGTGGGGATCGATTTCGCCCTCGCTGCGAACGATTCGACCGAACCATTGATGTTCCCGGCCCGCAAAGGTGGTGTGCAGGATCACCTCGGGCCCCTCATCGGTCTGCGCCCCCGAGCGGAAGTTAGGGAGATCGATGAAGGCGAGTTGCCGGTCGGCAATGGGCAACCGGATTTCGGCAAAATCCGTCGAGTAGAGCTTGGCTACGGGCCCTCCCCGACTGACGAATTGGCCCACGTCGATATGCTC
>DUCH01000257.1:0-1358 GCA_012959865.1 Myxococcales bacterium
GCGCGAACTCTCGCTGATCTTTGGAGCGAGTTTTTACGCGACCAGCATCGTTCTCGCCTCTTTTATGGGCGGCCTGGCTCTGGGAGGTTTTACGGCGGGCCGACTCTCCAGTCGTCTTTCACGGCCCCTGGCCGCCTATGGGGTCCTTGAAATCGCCATCGCGGCGTTCGCCATGGCGCTGCCCACATTGCTCGGCAGCGTTGATGCGTTCTATATCAGCAGCGCTCAGGCCCAGGGATCCGTCACACCCGCCCTGAACTCAATCCGCATTGGATTGGCGTTCTCCGTCCTCCTGCTCCCGACCTTCTTCATGGGCGCGACTTTGCCCGTACTGATTCGCTTCATGGTGAACGCCTACGGCGAGTTGGGCACCCGCCTAGCGCTCCTCTACGGAATCAATACCGGCGGCGCGGCTGGGGGGGCCGTCCTCGCGGGTTTCGTACTTCTGCCCAGCCTGGGCAACTCGGCAACCCAAAATATCGCCGTACTCTCGAACCTCGCGATCGGCGTGCTTGCAATCGCTGCCGACCTGATCGCCGGGCGACGCGCCACCCCGAGTTCGGAAGAAGCAGCAGTCCAACAGATGAGCTTTGAGTCGCCCGACCTCGGGCCCCTTCCCCTGCGACTCGCCTTCTTCGGCACCGCGATCACGGGCATGAGCGCCCTGGCGCTCGAGGTTCTCTGGACCCGATCGATCAGTCTGATCATCGGGAGCACGACCTACAGCTTCACGATCATGCTCGCCGCGTTTCTCACGGGCATCTGGCTCGGCAGTTGGCTGCACGCCACATTTCCGCTTCGACGAATCAACGAAAGCATTCAACTGGGCGCGGTCATGGTCGCGATTGGCGTCACTAGTTTCGTCACCTCTCAGCTGATTCCCCGCGTCCCGTCCCTGGTTCTGTGGCTCAATCACTTTTTCTATCCGGACACAATGCAGATTCAGTTTGGGGCGTCGCTGCTGGGTGCGTTTTCCGTCATGCTGCTCCCCTGTGTGTTCATGGGGATCGCCTTTCCCGTCGCCAGCCAGGCCCGAGCCCGGCTCAACCTCAAGTTCGGACAGTCCGTCGGCGACACCCTGGCGCTCAACACTTTCGGATCGATCATCGGTTCGCTCGCCGCCGGTTTTATTCTGATTCCGACGCTCGGTCTTCAGGGCGGAATGCTCCTAGCGTCGAGCCTCGTCGCGGGTTACGGAATCGTCGTAGTCGTCGCCGGCGCAACCGCTTTTTCGAGCCGCCGCGCGATGGCACTCGCAATGGCAATCGCGCTCGCACTGTTTTTGGTCATCGCCGGTCCGCTGCTTGCTCCGCGCTGGGACCTCCATCGCTTGGCCACATTCAAGCACGACCGAATTC
>DUCH01000257.1:1415-3968 GCA_012959865.1 Myxococcales bacterium
GAATCTCCTCTACTACAAGGAGGGACAAAGCTCGACGATCGCTGTCGTGGACATCATCGAAAATATCCGCAACGGAAAGGACCGGCGGCGCTATATAGCCGTTAACGGAAAAGTCGTCGCCTCCGATGGTTCCGGCGATATGGATACCCAACTTCTGCTCGGCCACGTTCCCGTTCTTCTGCACCCCAACCCGAAAAGTGCCCTTGTAATCGGCTTTGGTGCCGGGGTCACACTGGGCGCCGTGGCCGCGCACAAGGGAATCGATGAGCTTACCCTGGTGGAGATTGAGCCCGCCGTATTGGGTTCGGGATCACTTTTTTCCCATGTGAACGACGACGTTCTGCGCCTGGATCCCCGGCTTGAAGTGGTCATCCAAGATGGACGCAACTTTGTAAAAACCACAAGTCGAAAATTTGATGTCATCACGGCCGATCCCGTTCACCCCTGGGCTGCCGGTTCGGCGTACCTCTATACGACGGAGTACTACGCCCAGGCGGCCGAACGCCTGACCGAGGGCGGCGTGATGTGCCAGTGGGTTCCCCTGACGGCCCTCTCGGTGGCCGACTTCCGGTCCATCATCGGATCCTTTGCCCAAAATTTCAGATACGTCTCCATCTGGAACGCCGCAACCGATTTCGCGCTCGTCGGGAGCAACAGCCCCTTCTCTATTGAGGTCGAAACCCTGTCGGAGCGTCTGGCGGAGGTCGATGTTCGCAGGCAACTCGGCTGGGTGGGCCTCAAGGACAGCAAGAACTTGCTGGCGCGACTGGCTGTCGAAACCACGGGCATCCATATCTATTCCGAAGACGCCACAATCAACACCGACGACAACCTCTATCTCGAGTTTTCTTCCCCTCTGGCGATCGGAAATATGTGCAAGCTTCGAAATCTCTGCGGGATGAAGGCGTGGTATCCCGGACGGATCGAAATGGTCGACAACTGGGCCCCGCTTTTCGGCTCGGCCCGAGAGGCAACAACGGCGCTAAGAGAATACCGCGAGGAAAACCCGGCAAGATTTGTTCGAGACCTTCCGGGTTTGCCCAGGGCCAAGCCACCGGCTCATCCTGAAGTCACGGATTTCTGAGACGCGTTCCGGCGCGCATCCCAACCCTCCCTGGATTTTTATCCATCGTAGAAGCCCGGAGGATGAATGCCCAGCAAGCGCCGTTCGCGCTTCGAGCGGATACGCGCTCGGGCTTCATCATCGATGTGGTGGACGGCTTGAGTCGGTTTGATGCGCTGGGCGATGTCTCGCCGTGCATAGTGGACTTGCAAGAAAAAACGTCCGGTATCCCCGGGCCCAGTGGGCAATCGACGATGCCAAACATCGGAGACGAACAACGCCACATCTCCGGCCTTGGCTGAAAGGGCTTTGACCCCCATGCCGTCGCATTTCAGGGAATCCTCCATGACCCGTCGCACCGGGGGCGGCCTTCCCGATTTATGGGATGTTGGAATCACACCCGTAGGCCCGCACTCCAACGGGCAGTCTTCGAGAAAAATATGACAGCCGATTGCGAAAATCGGGTACGGAATTTTTGCAGGCCACTTCGCCCCCTTTGGACGAGGAACGTGGGGGCCGGCATCGATATGCCATGCACCGCCACGGCGGCTCTCTGCGTCGGCAGGGTTGCGCCAGCAGGTGTTAGCGATGATGTGGCAGTCCTCGCCCAGGAGCGGCTCGATGACATCGAGGATTTCGCGCCGCGCCACCATCTTTTGCGCCCGGGGGCTCTTGTTGAACATCTCATAGCGGAAGTAGTCGTCGTTCATCTGAGCACGGCCGTCAGCGGGCTGGCTCGCATAGATCTCGAGGATTTCACTTCGCAGCGGCCCGATAGCCCGGGGCGAAAAGGCCTCTCGAATCACCGCGTAGCCCTTGCGCTCGAGTAGACGGCTTTCGCGCGGCGAGGGCTCTTTGCGTGGGTAGAGGTACCCACCAATGCGTCTCAGCATTCTCGGAGTCTAGCCAAACGAATCCGAAAAATAGGGCTCGAAATGCGCACCCCTGCCCGGCTTTAAACCGCCGGTGCCGCGACCCCGGTACTCCGGAGTCGGCCGCCTCAAATGGCGCCAGCCCGGCTAGAGGCGTCTCAATTTCCAAACCTGTTCGGCCGGCCAGGACTCGGCCCAGCTTCCGGGTGTCCCGTACTGGTCGGTGCTGCCTTTGGGCGCCTGCAACTCGAGATAATCGAGCACCTCGAAGCCGATCTCCCGAAAGAGCCGCATCCAGCTGGAAACCGACATGTTGAATTCGATGCCGCCCGGGTCCTCCGCGGAGTTCGTCCAGTCGAGCCGGCCCAAGTCAAAATAGCTGCGATGAAGACGCGCGTCGTTGTCGCCTCCGTCCGCGGGCGTACAGATCATCGAGAGCGGGCTGTTGCCGAGGAAAACAAGTTCGCCGCCGGGCTTCAGGATACGGTGGGCTTCGGGGATCCAGACCTTTGGGTCGCACCAGATTGCGGCCCCGTACTCACTGATCGCAAAATCAAAATGTTGATCGGGGTAGGGGACGGTTTCTGCGTTGCCGTGGTGAAACGTGATCGGAATATC
>DUCH01000258.1 GCA_012959865.1 Myxococcales bacterium
TGATTGTATGCGCCAGATATCGGCGCTTGGCATCGGCGCTTGGCATAGACGCCCCGTATTGGGCTCGCCGATCTTACTCTACCTACTTGGACCCCGCATCGATTCTGCATCCCTCCAGACGCATGCTCTCCAGCCGGCGGAAAATTTCCGAAGGCCTGCGGGTCGAGACAATCCCCATCAGCCGATCGAGCGGCGCGAAGAGGGGGTTTTGCGGGGCCGCTCGGTGTTGCCCTGGAATTCGCGCATCAACAAGGTCTCGGCTCACAAACTCTTGAAGTCGCCCAAAATCGCCCGGCCCTCGCATCAACTCTTCGTACCGAATAATGAGCGCTTCTGCTCCCTCTGCTTGAACCGCATTGATCATGCCCTGGTTGTAATTCGACCACGCCCGGAGCACCCTCCATGCCCTATCGGGACGGCGAAGCGGCGTACGGTAATGGTTCATGACCTCCAGCGGGCTTCGGTACACCGCAACTATTTTATGAGGAGGCAACACGTGCTTCCAAAGTGGATAGGTGAGGCACGTAAGCGGCTCTTTGAAGCCCCAATCTTCACCGGTCGCTTCGCAGCGCTCGATCATCTCCTTCATTGCGGATTCCTGAGCCTTCGGCAGTTCACCTCTGAGTTCCTGATAGTGCTCTAGGCTATAGTAGTCGCGTTCAACACAACCAATGAGATCGAGATTAACCAAGAATGCCTCGCGCCTCTCCCATTGGTTTCCCGTGTCATAGCTCCCTCCATCCTCGAACCCATCGCCCATATTGATCCCCGATCGATGCAGGGTCTGTGAAACCAACGTGGTACCCGACTTGTGCATTCCGAGAACGATGTAGATCATTGGAGAATTCGGAGCCCTTCGACCAATTTGAGCGTTGCATGCATTTTACGCAGGGTTCAAGAGCGCGATGGCTCGGAGCTTCTACCTAACTTTTTCGAAACAATCTCTGGCCGGTCATTCGCCGATGCACGCCTCCAGGTATCGGCGGCTGATACGATCCCACGAGTAGTTTTCCGAGCATTCCAGCATCGCTCGCGAAAACGAATCCCGGAGGCCATCGCTCGACAGCAGGGAAAGCAAGCTTTCCGCCATGCCCCGAATGTCACCCGGCTCGACCACAAGTCCGTTATCTCCCGAACTCACCAAGTCCTGGCTACCACTGACATTCGTCACGACCGCAGGTCGGCCCGCCGCCATCGCCTCCAGAACCACAAGGGGCATCATCTCCCAGATCGACGGCGAAAAGAAAACGTCTGCTTGGTGATATGCACCGACCAAATCCTCGCCATAGAGTCCGTCGCAGAAGGTGACTCGATCGACGATTTTCAATGCCTCGCACAACTTGGCGTGGGCGCTGGTTCCTTTTCCAATCAGCACGTAGTGCGCATCCGGGTGCACTGCGGCCACTTCGGAAAAGGCGCGAATCCCGGATGCGTACGCCTTCTGGGGATGTTCGCGGCCGACGCTGAGAATGATCTGCTTCTCTTGGGAAATACCAAGGTGATTTTTCAGATCGAAGTCAACCACTTTTCGAAAGCGCTCGAGGTCTACTCCATTGGGGATATCGCAAATACGATCGGGACTGACACCCAACTCTTCCATCAGGTTCCGGGCGAAGGAACTGATCGCAATTGCTCCTTGGCAGTTTTCGAGGGCGGTCCGGAGTATCGAGTCGATCGGGTACTTTTTCCGGAACCCCCAATCGAACTTCGTGAGGTCTCCGCCATGACAGGTAATCACGTGGGGGCATCCGGGCATCAGCCCTTCGAGATAGTATCCGGTCGGGTATGCCATGTGGGCCGAAATGCAATCGGGGCCAAAAACGTTCAACTGCTTGCGGATATCCCTTTTCGTATACCCGCTCCAGGGAAATCGGTGATAGCCAAAACGGGGTGCTCCCCGCAAAAGCTTAAAGCGGCTCACCGCATAATTGGCTTCCGGGTGAGTCACATCAGCAGTCAACCAGTTGAAGACGCAAACCTGGTGGCCCTGTTTCCCCCACTCCAGAGCCAAGTTGTGAACGACAAATTCTGCCCCCCCGGTGGCGGGCAAAAAGGATGGGATGATCAAGGCAATTCGCATCGAATGAAGTCAACTCTCAAGAAGCGCCCATCCTACAAGTGGAAGGCGACCGTTGGATTTTCTCTAACTCTGAACTTTACTTTCATCCGCTTGAATCGGCTGTTCGACCAAGGTGTTGACGATCACCGCAAAAAAGACGGCGGCGATCGGACTCCCGTGCACGGTGTGCGAGAAGGCTCCGTAGTAGACCATATTGAAAGAGTATCAAAAGTTTTGTTTTCATACGCTTCAATCCAAACTACAGAGAATCAGGCGAGGGGATTGGAGTAATTTCCCAGAAAATAAATCGCGAGAGAACCAAGAGCCGTAGCGGCCCAGAGCCAGACCATCGGCTGACTCACAAATCCGATGACCTGAAGTGGGCGAGCAACAGCAAAGTAGAGAAGGACCCCACCGGCGATGGGGTAGAAACTCGGAATCGGGATGTCATTGTCGACGGCGATCGATATGCCGGACCAGAAGTACACGAGCCAAATGAGACCGATTGTATGGTGAAGACTCCGGTTATGGGGGCCGGCCACCCCCTCGTTCGGTATCGCTGGAGAAGCTGCAGTCAATTTTCTTCTCCTGGCCGATCACTCCGGGACCCTCAGCTTTATCGGCAAGCCGGCCCGAAATATCGGGAAATCAATAGCCTGCGTCCGTCGAGACTCGTTCTTCGAATTCGCCCGATGCCTTCTGCCCGCGCCCGGGATTGCCGAATTGCCCCCTTCGTAAAAGGGGAAACAACGATGAAAGTAGCAAATCTCTAGAACCGTACGGGTTTGCCGCAGACATCCCATCCTGCGCCAATTCGTACAACCGGAATGCGTTCGGAAGCCTTGATGAACCATTGCGGTAGCCGGCCCGACCATCCCTCCGGAAACCAGCGGGAATCCCAATTGAACTTTCGATTTAGTGGGTATCGGTCTCCTTTGGCTACCTGCCGCATTGCAGGAAAAACCCTTGGGGCCGGGCGGTGCGCAGGCAGGCGGTACAGGGTAGGTGCTGCAGAAGTAGTCGAGTGGCCCAATCTCTGGACTTCGTATTCTTGTGCGAGTCGAGCCAGGAACCTTTTTTTCCACCCGAAAGCGTCTGTTCGAAAACTCTTAATCCTCTGTGACTACAGTATTCCGCACTGACTGCAATTCGATCGAATCGTCGAACTTCGATCAGTCAAGATGAATACGAGAGTCTCTCGCCAACCCAAGACTGGGCAGACAGGCGCTTGAGATCTTGAAGCAAAGAAATGAGGGTTTCTTGCATGTTGATCGATTCTAATTTTGTTTCGTCTCCTCCGAGTGCCTCCTCCAGGCGGGTCGAAGCGGGATCGCGATTTTTCAGCCCGCCTCTGGCGAAATCCACAGTTTTTTGGATTTTCGCCCTGGCTTTTGTCTGGCTTGCTGGAGTCCCGTCGGCTGCATCCGCCGACGGTTCCGGCCACGTCGAGCGAACTCGAAATGCAGAGCTGAACGCGGAACTGGAGGCCTACATCGAGACGCTTGTTGAAAGTCACGAACTGATTAAGGGTGACACGGGCGGGAGGGGCCACCAAGGGCCTCGTGGCCTTGCGGGGCGAACGGGCGGTCAGGGCATTCAAGGAATAACGGGAGCCCAGGGCCATCGGGGTATCGACGGCATCCAGGGGATGACCGGAGCCCAGGGCGATCAGGGTATCCAGGGCTTCACCGGTGCCAAAGGCGATCACGGCGGCCAGGGCCATCAGGGTATCCAAGGCATCACCGGCATGACCGGAGCCCAGGGCGACATCGGTGCCCAGGGCGATCAGGGTATCCAGGGCTTCACCGGTGCCAAAGGCGATCACGGCGGCCAGGGCCATCAGGGCATCCAAGGCATCACCGGCATGACCGGAGCCCAGGGCGACATCGGTGCCCAGGGCGAT
>DUCH01000259.1 GCA_012959865.1 Myxococcales bacterium
CAAGCGATAGCTGTTGCAAGCGATAGTCGCCTCCACTCGCTGCAGCCTCATCGCCCAGGGGATAGGACATCCAAGCTGGCTTCTGGCACAACGTCCGAGCCTGGGCGTTATGTTAAATCCCTAGGGGGAGTCCCGTCGCGGCATCCTCCTTAGTACTGGCTTTGGTACAGGGATGTGATTCAGCGCCGAACGAGGAGCTTGATGAACTCCTCGATCGACGCTTTCGCGCGTAGGCCTTGATCGGGCTTCAGTGCGACTCGGAGCCGCTTATCGCTGCTGCCTCTCCGTGAGTCTCGAGAATCTCGACCAGATAGCCGTCGGGGTCCTTCACAAAAGCTGCGGTGACCGGCCACTCCTCGAGTTGCACCGGCTCCGTGACCGACTCCGCACCGGCGTCGATGCAGCGTTGGTAGAGACCCTTGCAGTCATCAGTCTGCAGGTAGAGCTTCCAGAAGCCGTTGCCGTGCACGATCGGCCCGTCCTGGTTGCGCTGCCAGGCGAGCTGGATGCGGTTGCCGGTCTCTCCGGCGAGGACGACTTCGCGGAACTCCTTCTCCTCGATGCGGTGCGTGATCGTGAGTCCGAGTGTCTTCTCATAGAAGCCGACGCTCTTGTCTAGATCGCTGACGTTGATGCAGTACTGGTCGACGCTGACTTTCATTGGGAGTTCTCCTGTGATTCGCGGGTCTCGTTATTCGTAGGTTTCGTTGAAGGTACCCTTCCCGGGGCCGATTCGTGCTGCGATTGGTGCGAGCTTCTCCGCGTCAAGTCCGTAGAATTCGATCGCATTCCCGCCGAGCATCGCCTCGACCTCGTCGCCGGGCAGTCCTTCGAAGGTGTCAATCTGATGCTGATGGCACAACGTCCGAGCCTGGACGTTGTGCCGGAACCCAGTTTGAATGTCCTATCCCCTGAAGCGCATCGTCTTTCCTTCGGAGTCGGCCCAGGGGTGACTACGCCCTATGCGAGCTCGAAGCCCTCGTAGGCGTTCGCAACAACTTCGTCACAGATCGCGGCGTAGTCCGCAAAGCCGAGAAAGGGCATGAACACCCTGGGCTTGCCCGGGATGTTGGCGCCCAGGTACCACGAGTTGCAGCTGGGGAAAATTGTCTGGTCGGCGATCTCGTTGACCTGCGCGCCCCATTGCTCCTCGGCGTTGGCCTCGGCCTCGATCCGCTCGAGACCCTTTTCCTCCATGTAGCCCACGCAATCGGCGATCCACTCCACGTGCTGCTCGATGGATTGCACCATGTTGGAGAGCACCGAGGGGCTGCCGGGGCCGGTGACGATGAAGAGGTTGGGAAAGCTCCGGGTGGTCAGGCCGAGATAGGTGCGCGGGCCCTCGGCCCATTTTTCATTCAGGGCGAGTCCGCCCCGGCCGCGAATGTCCACACCGAAGAGCGCGCCCGTCATGGCATCGAAGCCCGTGGCGAGCACCAGGTCGTCGCATGGGTATTCCTGCCCGCCCACTTGCACGCCGGCGGGCGTGATCTTTTCGATGGGCGAGCCGCTGATGTCCACCAGGTGGACATGGGGCTGGTTGTAGGTCTCGAAATAATGGGTGTCGACGCAGAGGCGCTTGCACCCCACCGGCGTGTGGGGCGAGAGCAGTTTGGCGATTTCGGGGTCGTCGACGACGTCGCGGATCTTCTTGCGCACGAACCCGGCGGCGAGTTCGTTGAGTTCGGGCAGGACCACCAGCCCCGGGGCGCCGTTGAGGAAGGTGAGCCCACCATATTCCCAGTTGCGCTCGAGCATGGCCTCGAGTTCCTCGGGGCTGGGCACGTATTCGGGGTCCTGATCCGGCGGCAGCGGGAAGGGGTTCACGATGCCGAAACCCTCGGCCCGGGCCTCGGCACGAAACTCGGCATAGCGCGCCTTGAGGGCGCGGACTTCATCGGGATCCAGCGGGCCGTTGCGCGCGGGGATCGAGTAATTGGGCGTGCGTTGAAAGACATGAAGCTCAGAAGCCTGCTCGGCGATAATCGGAATGCTCTGCACCGCCGAAGAGCCGGTACCGATCACGCAGACCCGGCGCCCAGCGAAATCGATTTCATGGTGGGGCCAGCGGCCCGTGTGATAGGTGTTGCCCGCGAAATCATCCAGCCCCTCGAAGTCGGGGGTGTTGGCCGAAGAGAGGCAGCCCGTGGCCATGACGAAATACTTGGCCGAAAGGGCATGGCGCCCGCCCTCGCCTTCGCCTTCGCCCTGGGTCTCGATCTGCCAACGCGAGGCTGCCTCGTCGTAGACGGCGGACTGCACCCGGGTGTTGAACTCGATATCCCGGCGCAGGTCGAAGCGGTCGGTGACGTGCTCGAGGTAGCGCAGGATCTCGGGCTGGCCCGAGTAGCGCTCGGTCCATTCCCACTCCTGCTGGAGCTCCTCGGAAAACTGGTAGGAGTACTGCATGCTCTCGACATCGCAGCGCGCCCCCGGGTAGCGGTTCCAATACCAGGTGCCCCCGACTCCGCCCGCTGCTTCGTAGATCCGGGCCGAGAGCCCCATCCCTCGTAAGCGATGAAGCAGGTAGAGGCCCGCAAAACCGGCCCCCACCACTACGGCGTCGAGCTGGGTTGTTTCGGCGGGCTCATTTTCCCGGACAGCGCTCATAGTCAGATCCTCTCGTCAGGGTATTCAATGCTAGCGGCCTTGCGAGGGGTTTGTGATGGTGTTCGACGAAATGGTCGGCATTTTCACCGGTAAGCTTGGGTCCTGACCGAGCCCGAGGGATTCAGCCGCCACGCGCGACAAAAATCAGTGAACTAGTAAGCAGGCCCGACCGAGCTAGCCAGTTTGATCTATCCAGACGCAAGTGGGAGTGCCGTCACGGTCGATGAGATGTTGCAGAGAACGTGGACAGACGGTTTTCTGGTGATGCACGGGGGCGAGATCGTCCTAGAGCAGTACTTCAACGGTATGACCCCGCAAACGCTGCATCTCATGATGTCTTACAGCAAGTCAGTCACCTCTACGCTGGTGGGCATTGCTGCGTTCGCCGGCCAGATGGACCCTTCGGCCGCGCTGACCGACTACCTACCAGAGTTGACCGACACGGCATTGAATGGAGCCACGCTACAACAGGCGCTAGACATGCAAGTGGGTGTGACCTTCGATGAGGACTACGAAAATCTGAATGGCGATTGGCGGGACTTTGAGTTGGCGACCGGTTGGCGGGATGCGGGTCCTGGCTACACAGGTCCGCGCGACATAGCTGGCGTCACGCGCACATTGACGGACTCGTCGGGTCCACATGGAGATGTTTTTCACTACCAATCAGTGGTAACAAATATTGTCGGGGTCTGTCTGGAGCGAGCAACGGGAAGAAGATTCTCAGACCTGTTGTCTGAGCAGACCTGGCAGCCGCTGGGAGCCGAGCAGGATCTGGTGACGATTGTTGATTCGACAGGGTCGGCTTCATTCGAGGGTGGCTTTAACTGTTGTCTGCGTGATTTTTCTCGTTTCGGCAGACTTATTTGTGAATGCGGGAATGTCGCGGGTCGTCAGGTAGTGCCGTCGGAATGGATAGACGTATGCCGATTTCCGGAGTCTGCCCTCGTAGCATCGTTCGCGCGTTCTGAGTACGGTGACGCGCTCCGTGGGTTTGCCTATCACAATAAGTGGTGGGTGCGAGACCCTGCACGAGGCGTGATCATGGCGCTAGGCATCAATGGGCAGATGCTGTACATCGATCCTGAGCGTGATTTCGTGGCGGCGAAATTCTCAAGTCAGCCGGAAGTCGTAGACTTTGCAATGGCGCTGGATCAGATCGACGGAATTGAAGCCATTCTGGATGCTTGCTTGGCATGACCGCTCCGACGATTACAGACGCGCGCATTCTATCGTTGCCCGTCACGGGGCTCCCCTTAGGGATTTAACATAACGCCCAGGCTCGGACGTTGTGCCGGAAGCCAGCTTGAATGTCCTATCCCCAGGCC
>DUCH01000260.1 GCA_012959865.1 Myxococcales bacterium
CGTTGCCGCGCGCGGCGCGCCGCACGCAGCCAGGTGCCCAGCAGTGCGAGATCGGCCACCGGCTTGCCCCATTGAGGGCCCGAACCCATGGCGCGGGGGGCCAGGCGCTTCGGCGAAGGAATCCGTTCGATTGCTTCCGGCGCCTCGCCGACCCCGCGGCCATAGCAGAGCAGGACCGGCTGGGCGCCGGCCTCGCCCAGGTCGCGTGCCTGCTGGGCGAAAAAGATCTGGGAGCCCTGGGGATAGGGGAATGCGAAGGCGCCGAGCAACGCGACCCGAGGCCCGGGCGCGGTCGCCTCCAGCGGCGTCATGGGGAGTCGGTTCTCGTGCCCGGCTGGGGAACCGCATTTCGTAGCTCCCGGTAGAGCGAGCCGAGTTCGACGCAGGCCTTGATGAGCACCCGGGGATGGGCGCCGGTCTGTCGCCCGTGGCGGCGTCGCCGATGGTTGACCGGAACCTGATGAATGCGGAATCCCGAAGCCCGGGCGCGCACCAGCAATTCGGTATTGATAAAAGCGCCCACCGACGCCAAGGGAATCGTCTCGATGACTCGTCGGCTGAAGAGCTTGAACGCGCAGTCGATATCGTTCACCCGCAAACCAAAGAAAAGCCGGACGATGCCGCCCCAAACCGCGGCGATCAGGATTCGCGGCCAGGGATCGCGGCGGGGCGAGCGGTATCCGGCCACGATGTCGTAGTCGGGGGTGTGCGCCAGGAGATCTCGAAGCTGGGCCAGGTCGAACTGAAGGTCGGCGTCGCTGAAGAAAATCCATTCGCCCCTGGCTTGGCCGAGCCCCGCCCGCAGGGCCGCACCGTAGCCCTTGTTCTCGGCCAGGTGGACCCCGCGAATGCGCGAGTCGCGCTGGGTCCACGCGTCGATGATCCGTGGGCTTTCGTCCCGAGACCCGTCGTTGACCGCGATGACTTCGAAAGCCTCGCCGAGTTCTTCACCGATCTTGCACGCGCTGGCCATGAGATCGCCGAGGTTTTCTTCTTCATCGAAAACCGGGAAAACCAGGGAGAGCTTCGGCGGGGCGAAGTGGCAGGGGGGCCCGGGCGGCGTCAATCGAGATACCCCAGGGCTCGCAAACGCGCGGCGACCATTTCGCTTTCCTCCGGGCTGTACGCGAGATCGCCCGATGCACCCTCGCCGTTTCCCGGAGACCAGGGTAGCCCCATTGCCCGGGCGAGTGTGGGCGCGACTCCTGAAAGGGAATCGGGGGCGAGAGTGCTGGCCGCCCCGTCGCCATCTCCCCCACCTTCCCCCCCATCTCCCCCCCCGCCGGTGGCAATGAAGATGCCATCCTGGCGGTGGGTTCCGTTCATGCCGCGTCCCCGGCCTCCGGCGAGATCCGCGCCCGAAAGCCAGTGGAGCGCTTGACTCGTCCCCGGGCCGGGAGGGCTCTCTCGATGGCGCGCGCGTTCTTCGTACCATGGGGTGGGGACCAGCGAGAGCCCGTAGCCCCGATCGGTTCCCAGCTCCACCACGATGTCCGGCGCGCGTTCGACGAAAGGCCCCGAGTAGACGGCTTCGCGGGGTCGTGCGCTTGCGACCACCGGCTCTCCGCTGGGCAAGCGCCAGGCCAGCAGACTCTCGATGATGCGGGTGCGCAGGGCGGGATACTCGTCCGGGGAAACGCAGCCGCTTTCCTCGCGGCCCGCGAGGTTGATCCAGACCCCTGGCTGGGTGTTGACCTCTTCGGAAAAGGCCCGGGTCTGGGCCCAGCGAATGCCACCGAAGCGCGCCGCGCTCTCAAGGCGTCCGGCGGTGCCCCGTGCCCGGCGGAAAAGCCTCTGGAGCCAAGCGGCGGGAAGCCAGCGGATCGCTGCGTCTCGGGCCCAGCGCGCCGCAGCGTCGATTCGCCCGGCGCGGTGCGGTCTACGGACGAGGAATCCCTGCTCGGCGAGAAAGCGATTGAGATGGACAACGCAATTCGAAGCGCCCCCCATGCCGTGGTCCGAGACGACCAGGCAGAGGGCATCTTCCCCGTAGTCCGAGCGCAAACGCCCACACGCTCGATCCAGGGCGGCATAGACATCCACCACAGCACTGCGTCGCTCGGCGCTCGCGGTGGGATCGTGGCGCGGGCTCTCGGGGTCGTGGTCGCGCCAGTAGTGGTGTCCCACGGTGTCGCTTTCGGAAAAAACCACGGTCAAGAGGTCGGGTCGGCGACCGCCGGATTCGCGTTTCATCTCGTCGAGAGCCACGCGCGCGAATTCCGTTTTCCGCTCGATGCGCGCGAGCAAAGTCGCCGAGGCGCGTTCGTGAAAGCCGCCATCCGTCGCCGCCTCGTCGAGGTCGGGACGCATCCAGGGTCCGGCCCGGGCGGCGATGCGTCGATAGAGGTCCGGGTTGCTCGTCGAGGCGGCGTCGGTGGCGTTGGAAACCGGCGCATCGAATCCCGGGACCAGCAACCCCGAAACCGCTTCGGGGGGATACGTGGCCGGGAGTCCTAAAACCAGCACCTGGCCCCCGGCCCGGCTGACGGCGGAATAGATCGACTCGCCCCGGCGATCCGAAGCATTCACGAAGCGAATTCGGTAGCGCCCCGGGACTTTCTGCGAGAAATCAAAGATGCCGTGTTCCCCGGGCTCCAGACCGGTCATGAAAGATGACCAGGCGGGGAAGGTCACCGGGGGTGTGGTGGAGGGCAGGGGCTTTGCGCTGCCGGCGCGGATCCAGTCGGCGAGATGGGGGAGACGCCCGGCGGCGATGAGCGGATCGATCACGTCGAAGGTGGCCCCGTCGAGTGCGAGAACCAATGCGGGGCGCAGCGCCCTCGGGGGGGCGATCAACGAAGCCCTTTCGACCGGAAGCGGACAGCGATTTTCGCGACGTGCCTGCCCAGCAGCTTGGCCCGACGAGGCGGCCTGGGTGTAATGCCACCCTGGATGCGGCTGGGCTCGGAATGACTCGACATGGCGGGTGCGCCTCTCTATATTGCGGCGCCCCGAACTCGGAGGTTCCGCCTCCGGCCGTGTGGGGGGTCCGCTTGTCGCACGGGCTTGACCGACAGGTATAGCGGACGACGCGATCGATCCACCGAAGAGCAAGCCGGCAATACCCCAAGAGCACGCCAAGAACACACCACCGACACGCCAAGAACACACCAAGAACACGAAAAAGGAAGAGTCAGCCGCGCAGCCACGTAGGCATCCGCCTCGGGGTCGAGCGAAAGATCCGACAGGCCAGTCCTGTCGTTGCGGCCCGCGAAGAACGGCCATCGGCCGGTCCAATCCGGAGCCAGGAGAAACAAGTGTCCATCGAACTTCTCTGCCGAAAACTCGGCATGTCCCAACTCTTTGCCGAGACGGGCGAAGCGATTCCCGTCACGGTTCTTGAAGCCGGTCCCAATACGGTGGTTCAGATCAAGCGCGAAGACGGCCCCGACGGGTATACGGCGGTTCAGCTCGGATTCGGCGAACGCCGCGAAAGCCTGTTCAACAAGCCCGATCTCGGCCATTTCGCCAAAGCGGGGGTCGAGCCCCAGCGCTTTGTTCTCGAGAGCCGACTCAGCGCCGAAGAGGCCGAGGGCCTGGAGGTGGGCCAGGAGTTCAAGTCCGATCTCTTCGAGGAGGGCCAGAGGGTCGATGTGATTGGGACTTCGAAGGGCCGAGGGTTTGCGGGCGTGGTGAAACGGCATGGCTTCAAGATCAAGAAACGCACCCACGGTACTCACGAATATTTTCGGCATCCGGGTTCGATTGGTGCGGGAGCCTCGCCGGGTCGTGTGTTCAAGGGCGGACGTCAAGCGGGGCAGATGGGCAATGCCCGCGTGACGGTCCAAAACCTTGAGGTGGTTCGAGTGGATGCTGAAAACAATCTCGTCTTCGTGCGCGGCGCCGTGCCCGGCCATGTCAAGGGCTTGGTCAAGCTTCGCGCCGCGATCAAGTAGCCCGGCCGTCGCCCGCTACGACCGCAAGGACCATTTTC
>DUCH01000261.1:0-2779 GCA_012959865.1 Myxococcales bacterium
CACTCTTTCCCCGGTCAGGGCGTCGCTCGATCCCAAAACGCACTCACGGGCTTCCTGAACGCTGATTCCCTCAAGCATGGTAGGGGCCAAGACTACCCGATCCCTCGGCCTCTGGGAGCCGCTCACGCGTGATCGTGGCACCCGCCAGCCGTGTGGCGGCCCCTA
Source organism: Myxococcales bacterium (assembly GCA_012959865.1). Lineage (GTDB taxonomy): Bacteria > Myxococcota_A > UBA9160 > UBA9160 > UBA4427 > JAZXM01. The sequence goes on from DUCH01000261.1 coordinate 166, forward strand.
AGCGAGACGCTAAATTGACTAACTTTTAGGCATACCGATTGCCTTCGATCGCAGAAAGCGGGCCATGACGGAGCACGATGATCGGAGCCCCGAACTCCACGATGTCCTCGATGCCATCCTGGATGGCGTGATTGCACTCTCCCCCCATGGCGAAATTCGTTGGCTCAACGAGCAGGCGAGTCAGCTCCTCGACATTTCGCCCGAGGCGGGGGTCGGCCAAGGGCTTGCTCCATTGTTGGGAAAATCACACGTAGTACTGAATTTGATCGCCGCGGTTCAGCGCACCGGCGGGCCCATCGTGGAGGACGAGGTGTCGCTGAGCCGGCCTTTCGGGAGAACCCGGATCGTTTCTGTATCGGTTTCCCCACTGTTCAATCAGGGCAATGGTGAGCCCGGAACAGTTGTGGTTCTTCGCGACCGAACGGCATTTGCCGATCTGCTGGATGAGGCCGCTCAACGCGATCGGCTGGCCTCTTACGGTCAAATCGCCGCCGGAATTGCCCATGAGGTCAAGAATCCGCTCGGTGGCATCCGCGGCGCCGCCGAACTTCTGGAGCGGAGAGTCGACGACGAACGGGGCCGGAAGACCGCCCAACTCATCGTCCGCGAAGTCGACCGCATTGCCGGTCTGGTGGACGAATTGATGGTCTTCGCCAAGGGTGAAGCCCTGGATTGCGATTTCGTCAACCTCCACCGCTTGCTCGATGAGGTCGTCGAACTTGTGCAAATCGATTCGGCCGCCCAGGGTGTCGTCTTTGAGCGCGTCTACGACCCGTCCATTCCCGAAATTCCCGGAGACACAGATCGCCTGAAACAGATTTTCTTGAACCTGATTCAGAATGCGGTCCAGGCCATGGAAAAAGAAGGCGGGAAGCTCACCCTCACGACCGGCATGGCCCTCGAAAATCGTCTCAAGGGCGAAGACGGTCGCCCGCGGCCCACCGTGGTAATCTGCTTCGAGGACGAAGGACCGGGAATTTCGCCCTCCATCCAGCATCAGCTGTCCACGCCTTTCTTCACAACCAAGGTCAACGGGACGGGACTTGGCCTTGCCGTTTCAAGGCATTGGATCACTCGACACGGCGGTCGATTGAGGATAGATGCCTCTCACGATGGGGGCGGCCGGGTTCGCGTGAAGTTGCCCCTCCATTCAGAACCGAACACCACCGGGAAAACCTCAAAAACTCCGGAGGAAGGAATCGGCGAATGAGCGCCGCTCAGTCGAAAAAAATGACGATCCTCATCGCAGACGACGAAGACTCCATCCGGTTCGTGTTGCGCGAAGCACTCGAAACTGAGGGCCACCGGGTCAACGAAGTCGCGGATGGAGAGTCGGCTCTCGATGCGCTGAGTTCGAATCAGTTCGACCTTGCCTTTCTCGATATCCGCATGCCCGGCTCCAGCGGACTCGAAATACTCGACCATTTGCGCAGCACGGGTTCCGATACCGCCGTGGTCATCATCACTGCTCAGAACACCATGGAAAATGCTGTCGAAGCCATGAAGCGAGGAGCCCTTGACTACCTCGTCAAGCCCTTTTCTCTGGCGCAGGTTTCGGCCCTGGTTGAACGCGCCCAGTCCACTCGTGTCCTCCGAGATCAAGTCCGAGACCTGCGACGCGAAGCTCGAGGCAGCAAACGCCAAGGGAGCGAGCGTCTCGTGGGCCGCAGCCCTGCCCTTCTCGAAATTTTTAAATTGGTGGGCAAGGTGGCTGTCCGCAATGTGCCCGTACTGATCACGGGGGAGAGCGGAACCGGCAAAGAACTCGTTGCCCGAGCTATCCATGCCGCAAGTAAGCGCTGCGATCGACCATTCGTCACCGTGAACGCGGCGGCAATACCGACCGAATTGCTCGAAAGTGAACTCTTCGGGCATGAAAGAGGTGCTTTCACAGGAGCAATTTCCACTCGACTCGGGCGCTTTCGAGAAGCTTCGGGTGGAACTCTCTTTCTCGACGAAATCGGCGATATGCCCATCGAACTCCAAGCCAAGTTGCTTCGCGTGCTGCAAAGCGGAGAGGTCACCCCGGTGGGCGGGCGAGACCCAATCTTCGTCGACGTCAGGGTACTCACCGCGACCCACCGAAATCTTGAAGAGGCCGTAGAGGCCGGGAATTTTCGCGAAGACCTGCTCTACCGCCTCCGGGTCGTTCCCATCGAAATCCCACCGCTTCGCGAGCGAAAAGAGGACATTCGAACTCTCGCTGAATTCTTCACCCATCGCTACGCGGACGAATTGTCGGAACACGGAGTCGAGATCGCCGAAGCGACCCTCGACCACCTCCAAGACCACGAATGGCCTGGGAATGTCAGAGAACTAGAGAACGCCGTCAAACGGGCCCTAGTCTTGTCTGCAACCAGCATCCTTTCTCCGCTGGACTTCGATTTTCTCGTCAAAAGCCCGCGCCAGAAAGACCTGCTGAGTACTTTCGAAGAAGTCGTTGAACAGAGCGTCAGAGGCTTGCTCGATGAAACCGACCCCACTCATATTTACCGAACCTTTGTCGAAGCCATGGAACGTCCGTTGCTGGCTACCGTTCTCAGCCACACCGATGGGAACCAGATTCGGGCAGCCGCTCTGCTCGGAATCAATCGAAACACGCTGCGGAAAAAAC
>DUCH01000261.1:2912-3929 GCA_012959865.1 Myxococcales bacterium
GTTGTCCAACTCCGGACCAAGCACGCCACCGATGGCCAGACCCTGGAGTGGGCCCGGGCGATTCGATCCATTACCCGGCTAGCGGGTGTGTGTTTTATTCTCAACGATCGGTTTGATCTTGCATTGGCGGCCGAAGCCGATGGGGTTCACCTCGGTCAAAGCGATCTCCCCCCGGCCCGACTCCCCGATTCCGCTCTCGACAGGCTCACCTTCGGGCTCTCCACTCACGATCTTAGTCAGGTCGCCGCCGCGGCGGAAGAAGCCGACTACGTGGCCTTTGGCCCGATCTTCGGTACACAATCAAAGGTTTCCGCGCATCCCGCTCCCGGCCTCAGAGCCCTTGAGGAAGCCGTACGATTGGCATCCCCCGTCCCGCTGGTCGCGATCGGCGGAATCGGAGCCACGAATATTTCTGCCATCAAGAATGCGGGGGCCGCGGGGGCGGCAGTCATCTCGGCGGTTGCGGCAGCAACCGACCCAGTCGCTGCAACGCGCGACCTCAGCGAACTCTTCAAAATAACCAACCGCGGCAGCCCGGAGGAAACGTGAGCGGGATCGAAATGCGATTGATGTCCGCTGTAGGACTTCTCACCATGATTGGCATCGCGTGGCTTGCCTCGTCGAATCGGCGCGCGATCCCGTGGAAAACAGTAGCTTGGGGGTTGGGGATTCAATTCGCCCTAGGCCTCGTCTTATTGAGGACCAACGTCGGGCAGACTTTCTTTTCTGGTGTCTCGGTCGGCGTCGGCCGACTTCTGAACTATACGAATGCCGGCACACAATTCGTCTTTGGCCCCCTCTTCGAAGTAGGCTTTTCCTTCGCCCTCGGCGTTCTCCCCATCATCATTTTTATGGGCAGTCTCTTTTCAATTTTCTACCACCTCGGGTGGGTGCAGTGGGTAGTCCGCGGTCTGGCGGCAGTGCTGGCCCGAAGCATGAAACTGTCGGGCGCCGAAAGTCTCGCGGCGGTCGCCAATATATTCGTGGGCATGATCGAATCCTGCCTGATCATCAAGC
>DUCH01000262.1:0-2256 GCA_012959865.1 Myxococcales bacterium
GCTCGATGTGGATTTGGGCGCGACGCTGGGGTTCCGATACTCGTCGGATCAGATCGCGAAGGACAACATCGTGGGCGCAGGAAGCCTCGTCAAGGAGGGGGAGGCATCCCTGACGCTCACGGGCACGAATACCTATGGCGGAGGTACCGTCGTCGAGGAAGGCAACCTCCAGGGCCATTTCACCAATTCCGGCACTACGGTCGAAGCTTCGATCCAGGGCGATATTACCGTCGGGCTCGCGCCAGTCGGAAACGAAGACCCAAAAAACGCCACCCTCACCTTTGAGGATCGCTCGAGAACCGACGTCGACGCGTACAACTATCGAGGCGAAATCACCGGGAAAGGCAAGGTCATCAAGCGCGGCGACCATACTCTGAATTTCTTCGATGAACTGGGTTTTAGCGGCAAGCTCAATGTCGAGGGCGGAACGGAAATTCAAGAGGGGGGCATTCACAGCGACGTCGATCACATCAGCGGGGATGTCCTCATCGGCCAGGGCGCCCATCTTCAACTCTTCCAAGTCTTGGCGGGTGAGTACGCGGGCACTCTCAGCGGAGCCGGGAGGCTCGAGAAGACGGGCTCCGGGGACCTTACTCTGACGGGAGAAAACTCATTCAGCGGCGGCATCGAAGTCGAGGCGGGTCGGCTCATCGGAGACTCGGAGAGCATTCCGGGAGACGTCGCTCTGGTCGCGGGCACAAGTCAGGTTCTCTTTAATCAGACCGCGGCCGACGGGACCCACTCGGGAAATATCAGCGGCGCGGGCAAACTGGTCAAACGCGGATCCCGGACGCTCACCCTCGCTGGGACCAGCACTCACACCGGGGATACGGAAATTCGGGAGGGAACCCTTCGCGGCGATACGCAGAACCTGGTGGGCAATCTCATACTGACTTCCGCCGATTCCACCGTCGAATTCGCTGTCGCGAACAACCAGACCTTCAGCGGTGCCACCTCCGGCATCGGAAACTTCGGAAAGTCTGGAACCGGCACCCTCACCCTCGCCGCCAACGCCTCGGCGGGTCACTTGGGCACGACCCAAGTCACCGCGGGCACCCTGCGCTTGGCGACCGACCTCTTGCAAACCTCGAGCGTAACCGTCGAATCCGGGGCCGCTCTCGAGAACGCCTCCGGAGCAGTAACGATCAACGGCGGACTCGTCAGTTTCGGGCGAGTGATCCTCGACGGCGTCACGGACGAACTGCACGTGCAAGCCGGATCGGTCGTCCTTCAATCCGGCGGAGCGCTGGCCATCACGCTGAACGATCAGGGCCAGTCCTCGGAACTCATCGTCGACGACCCAAATTTTCAAGCGACCCTCGACGGGATCGAAATCGCCGTGACGGCGCTCCCGGGCCTTTACTCCCAGACGGAATACACCGTTCTCAGCGCTGTGGGAGGAGTCTTCGCCCTAGGCAACGGGCCGGCTTTCACCACGCCGACTTATGCCTTCCTCGATATGGCCATCTCCCCCTTCAACTCCGGTGATCCTGAGCTCGCCCTCACGATCTTCCGAAATTCCAATCGGCTCGCCGACTTCGCCCAGACCTCCAACCAGGAGGCCACCGCTCCGGTCCTGGAGCAGCTTCTGGCCTCGGGCTCCCCCGATGCCCAGAACATCGAGCGAAGTCTGAGCGTTCTCCTGCCGAGCCAGGTGCCGGACGTTCTCAATCAGATGGCGGGCGAAAGCCTCGGGGCCTTCACGAACCCCCGAGAGGCCAACGCCTACGCGTTCGCCCAGGCGCTTTCCCGGCGCTACACCGCCAACGAATACCGAAGCGGACCGGTGAAGCGGCAAGCGGGCGCGGCGGGCGGCGGCGGACCCTCGGCGGGGGGGTGGCTCGAACCCGTGGGCCTGTTCTCCAGCCAGTCGGGCGGGGTCAACGCCTCGACGATCAGCGCGAACAGCGGCGGGCTGGCGGCGGGCTTCGACGCCCCCCTGCCCGGCTGGACGAATGCCCGCCTGGGCCTGGGCTTCGGCTACACCCGGCACTCCCTGGAAGGCAGCCGGGGCTTGACGGGCCAGGGCAACACCTACCAGGCGGCGGTCTACGGGAGTTGGGAGAAAAAGGGCTACTACGCCGGGCTGGCCGGCCGCTATGCGTACAGCAACATGGAAACCGATCGTTTGATCGCGTTCGAGGATATCGACCGACGCGCCACGGCCCGCTCGTCGGGCCAGGAAGCCGGCTTCATCGTCGAGGCCGGAGCGCGCCTGGGCGACATCACCCGGATCGCCTACCGGCCCATGGTTCG
>DUCH01000262.1:2454-3925 GCA_012959865.1 Myxococcales bacterium
TCTATCCAGATCCAGATGCCGTTCCCGGAGCGGCCCCCTTCGTGACCACCGGCGCCCAGGCGGGCCCCGACCACCTGTTCGTGGGAACCGGCTACCTCATGCGCATCGGCGAGGTCCCCCTGGTCGGACTCGACTACGACTTCTATACCGGGGACGGCTACGACCTCCATGTCGTCTCGGCCCAGTTCTACTCGCGCTGGTAGGATTCGCGCCCGCGCGAAAAGGCGTGGGACCACACCGGCGGCGCGATCGCTCCTCCTCGCTCCCGGCCGCTCCTCCCTCCGCCGCCCCGCTAGCCGACGACCCCCGCCGCGCGCAGGGTTTCGATCTCATCGGGGCTGCGCCCGAGTTCGGCGAGAATCGCATCGCCGTCCGCGCCGTGGGCCGGAGCCATATTCCGCTGGGCGCAGGGCTTGCCGCCAAAATCGACGGGCGTCGCCGGAAGCAACGTGGTCCCCTCGCCATCGGGCACTTCGACAAAGCCCCCGGCCGCGTGGGCCTGGGGATCTTGCAAAACCTCCTGGACCGTCTGCACCGGGGCCCACCAAAGGTTTTCTTCGGCGTCGAACATCTCGCCCCATTCGGCTCGGGTGCGGGTCGCAAAAATTTCGTCCAGCAGGGCGATCAATGCCTCGGCGTTGAGCGCGCGGTCGGCGGCTTCCTTGAAGCGCCCGTCGTCGATCCATTCGGGATGCCCGGCCGCTCGGGCCAGCGCGGGCCAATGGCGCTCGCCCTCCAAGCCGACGATCCAGAACCATTTCCCTTCGCTGTCCTGGTAGTTGTTCATGGCGGGGTTCCCCATGGTCTTGCGGTCTCCGGGCAGGATATCCACGCCGAAACGCAGGCTCACCGCCATATCGAAGCTCAGTGTGTACATGCCTTCGCGCAGCAGCGAAGTCGAAACCAACTGACCCTGGCCGGTGCGCTCGCGCTCATAGAGCGCCGCGCAGACCGCCCCGGCGGCGGCCAGCCCCGTGTTGTGATCCCCCATCCCGCCGCGCTGGAAGGGCGGGGGCTGGCCCGGGAGCATCAACGCCCCCGCGATGCCCGCCCGGGACCAGAAGGCCGCCACATCGTAGGCCGCTCGGTCGGCGTCGGGTCCCTCGAGGCCGTAGCCCGTGATCGACGCATAGACGAGCCGGGGATTGCGCCCGCGCAGGGTTTCCGAGTCCAAGCCCAACCGCGCCAGGGAAGCGGTGCGCACGTTGCTCACGAAGACGTCCGCGCCGTCGATCAACTCGTAGGCTAGGCCCAGCCCTTCGGGTTTGCGAAGATCGAGAACCACGCTGCGCTTGTTGCGATTGTCGTTTTCGAAAATGGGATTGAAGGGCATATCGGCCCCCAGCATCTTGTCGAAGAGGCGCGACGGATCGCCAATGCCCGGGGGCTCAATCTTGACGACGTCGGCGCCCCAATCCCCCAAAATGCACCCGGCCGCGGGCCCGGCGACCCACACCCCCAGTTCGACGAC
>DUCH01000263.1 GCA_012959865.1 Myxococcales bacterium
CCATCGACGATGGCGGTTTTGTCCGCATAACACTGGACGGCTCGGCGCAAGAAATCATCGACCAAAAGGGGGACCTGCATGGATTCTCCTTCGAGGCTTGGGGGGCGGTCGCGCTGGGAAGTGGGCGCTGAACCGAGTCAAGCGGAGCCAGTGTACCTTCTCTGGACCGGCGCGAACCGGGGGCTGGTGGAATCCACTATTCTCGGGAATTCCGATGGCTGCACGGAGGAGGTTCTTATGAAGACACGGATCGGGAATGTTGATTATGAGGTGGATGGGGCGATCGCCGTCGTGACGATTCAGCGCCCCGCAGTGCGCAATTGTGTCGATGGGGAAACCGCGGCCAATTTGGCCGAGTCTTTTCGGCGCTTCGATGGGGACGAGAGTCTCCTGGCGGCGATCTTGACCGGGGCCGAAGGCTGTTTTTGCGCAGGGGCAGATCTCAAGGCCGTCGCGAAGAACAGGGCCTTCCGAGGTCGAGAAGGGGGCCAGCCTGGAGCCGATTCGGGTGCGACCAATGTCCTGAGGGTGGACGGCGATGGCCCCATGGGGCCGACGCGGATGCTGCTCAGCAAACCCGTCATCGCTGCGGTGGAGGGATTTGCGGTGGCTGGGGGACTGGAGTTGGCGCTCTGGTGCGACCTGCGGGTGGCGGCTCGGGACGCGGTTTTTGGCGTTTATTGTCGGCGTTGGGGGGTTCCCCTGGTGGACGGGGGAACCGTTCGCTTGCCCCGGATCGTGGGTCAGAGCGTGGCCATGGACATGATCCTGACCGGGCGCGGCGTTTCCGGGGAAGAGGCCGAGCGTGTGGGGCTGGCCAATCGCTTGGTGGACCGGGGCGAAGCCCTGGCGGAGGCGGTGAAGTTGGCGCGAGAACTCGCTGGCTTTCCCCAGCGCTGCATGCGGGCTGATCGACTCTCGGCCCTTGGGCAGTGGTCCTTGGATCTGGAGTCGGCTCTGGAAGCGGAAACCCGGGGAGGGCTGGAGGTCATTCGCTCGGGAGAGACGCGCGAGGGTGCTGAGCGCTTTGCCGCCGGGGCGGGACGCCACGGGGCCTTTGCGGATTGAGGCGCGAGGTGGTCGATTGGCTACCGTGCAGGGCCCCGGACCGATCGGTCCGGGCTGGGACGAATCGGCTGGAGATGGCGGCCGAATACAACGGTGGGAAGGAACGATTCTAGAAATGACTTCACTCAACGACGGTTCAGCAACGCCCGGCAAGGAAGAGGGGCTGGTTGCCCGTATGCTCGAAACCCGCACGGTTCTCGTTTCGGGCCAGGTGGACGAGAAACTCGCCGAGCGCGCGATCAGTCAGCTGCTGATCCTGAATGGCGTCAATCACGATCCGATTCGCATGGTGATCACGAGTCAGGGTGGCCACGTGGATTCGGGCTTCGCCATTCACGACATGATGAAATTCATCGAATCGCCAGTGGTTACCCTGGGTGCGGGTTGGGTGGCCAGCATTGGGGTTCCCATTCTACTGGGGGCTGAGAAGGATTCCCGCTACTCGCTTCCCAATACCCGATTTCTCCTGCACCAGCCCAGCGGAGGCGCAGGCGGCCAGGCCAGCGATATTCGAATTGCCGCCGAGGAAATTCTCAAATTGCGCGAGCGAATCAACCGACTCATTGCCGGGGAGACGGGCAACAGCGCCGAACAGGTGGAGAACGACAGCGATCGCAATTTCTGGATGAACTCGGAAGAGGCTCTGGAGTACGGACTGATCACCAAGATTGTGACCAGCGCTCACGAAATCGGTTGATCGGGATGCTGTCCTTGCTTTGGGTGCGGCCGGTTTTACAGAGTAGGCTCTAGGGTCAATGAGTTCAGACCTTCGGGACAGTCTTGATCGTCCGCTGCGGGATCTTCGCATCTCGGTGACCGACCGGTGCAACTTTCGCTGTACCTATTGCATGCCGGCGGAGCTTTTCGGCGAGCGTTATGCCTTTTTGCCGCGGGACGAGATTCTCAGTTTCGAGGAGATCGAGCGACTGGTTGCCCTGATGGCACCCATGGGGGTTCGCAAGGTACGAATCACCGGCGGCGAACCGCTGCTTCGTCACGGGTTACACGAACTGGTTCGCAGCTTGGCGGCCATCCGGGGCGTTGAGGATATCGCGCTGACCACCAATGGAACTCTTCTCGAGCGCATGGCGGGGCAGTTGAAGAGGGAAGGCCTCAGCCGCCTGACCATCAGCCTGGATAGTCTAGACCCCGAGGTCTTCAGCCGGATGAACGGCGGCAAGCTTTCGGTTCAGCGGGTGCTCGATGGGATCTCGGCCGCTGAAGAAGCGGGCTTCGAGGCCATGAAGATCAATTGCGTAGTGCAGAGGGGTGTGAACGATCACACCCTGGCGGCCCTGGCTCGACACTTCAAGGGAACGGGTCATATCGTGCGCTTTATCGAGTTCATGGATGTGGGAACCAAAAACAATTGGGATCTCGAACAGGTTCTTCCCGCGACCGAGATCGCAGCCTTGATCGATGCCGAGATGCCCGTGGAGTCGGCGGAACCCAACTACGTCGGCGAAGTGGCCCAGCGCCTGCGTTATCGCGATGGGGAAGGCGAGATCGGGATCATCAGCTCGGTCTCGAATCCGTTTTGTGGCGAGTGCTCTCGCGCCCGGTTGACCACGGACGGGAAACTCGTGACCTGCCTCTTTGCGCAAGGGGGAAGTGACCTGCGTGCTCTCTTGCGTAGTGGTGCTAGCGATGACGAGGTTCGCGAGCGAATTCGCGGCATCTGGGCCGGGCGTTCGGATCGCTACTCCGAGGAGCGCAGCGAGTTGCTCGGAACCGATCGGCCCAAGCGCGTGGAGATGTACCAGATCGGGGGGTAGCCAAGGGCGCGCGGATCTTGTCGCCTTTCGTTCGTCACTTCGTCCCGATGGCGTGTGTTCGATTGGCCGCCAGCCAACTGCGATCCCCCGGCCCCGTTCAAGACGCGCTTGTAATGAAGGACGCGGTCAGGAGGCGATCAGGATGCGGAGTCGGTTCCCGACGCGTTCGGAATAGTCGGCGAGGTCGGCGATCCAAATGATCAACTGGTGCCAGTAGACCGTGGCCACCCCCAACTCGGACTCCAGGGCAAAGAGGGCCCGGGCCGCGGTATCGGACAACTGGTCGGTTTCGGTTTCGATCCGGCCGAGTTCGGAGATCATCGCCTCTATTCGGGCGACTTCCCGGTCACCAAATCCCGTCTCGACCAGTTCGTCGAGTTCGTCGATCACGCGCTGGCCCTGATCGCAGGCGGCCACCACCCGGCCGGCCAAGGCCCGAAAGGGATCTTTGAGCGTTGAGGGAAGGTGCATGCTCCGCTGATCCACGAGTTCTGCAATGTCCTGGGCCGTGTCCGCGATGGAGTCCTGGCAGTCGAGGATATCGAGCATGTCTCGACGCTCCATGGCCAGCATAAGGCGCCGGGGCATGTTGCTGCGAATTTCGTGCTTCAACTCGTCGGCGCTGTGCTCAAGGCGATCGATTTCTCTCCGGGCGATGGAAATTCCTTCGTTGTCGGCTTTTGCCATGGCTTCGATGAGCGGAGCAACTTGGCTCGCACAAGCCACCGCAACCCGCATATGTTCTTGCATGGGCCCGATGGGCGATCGTCCTACCAGTTTGTCGATCCAGGACACGGGTGCCTCCTAGGGAGTCAATAGACCTTTGAAAAAATAGAAGAAGAAAATTGCGAGTCCTGCGGCGATGGGCAGAGTGGCCACCCAGGAGATAAAGATACTGCCCACTACCCGCAGGTCGATTGCACCAATTCCCCGGGCCATGCCCACGCCGAGAACTGCACCCACCAGGGTGTGTGTGGTGGACACCGGGATTCCGAGACGCGATGCGATGACGATGGTGGTGGCCGCAGCCAGTTCGGCCGCGAAGCCGCGGCTGGGTGTGAGTTC
>DUCH01000264.1:0-259 GCA_012959865.1 Myxococcales bacterium
TAGCACGACTCCGTGGACGAGAAGCGGGCCGCTTCTAAGATAGACAAGCGCGTGACCTTTGCGCGCGATTCGTCGTTCTGGCAAAGAGAAAACTTGCCGTCATGCCCAGAATCGAAAAACCGAGCATCACCCAAGAAAAGTATTGATATCCTGAAGCCCCCGGATAGCTGTCCAACAACCACCCGATCGCGACCCCAAAAAAGACATCCGGCGAGTACCCCAACACCGAAAAGACCCCTACAGCGCTTCCCGTCACAGT
>DUCH01000264.1:464-817 GCA_012959865.1 Myxococcales bacterium
ACCAGCACCCAAGGCGGCAACCGGACGGACCCAGGTGAGAGCAGCACTAATCTGAGCCGCTTCGACCTCTGAAAGCCCGTAGACCTCCACCGCAAAAAGAGATAGGTAATCAATCCCCCTGAAACCCACGTACGCGCAGATCACGACGAGGGCCTGGAGCCACACCGTCCGCAGTCCGAGCACCTTGCGCATCTGCCTTGCGGAGAAAGACGCTCCGCCGCGTTGTTCGGGCGAAGAAGCGGGCTCCTTAACGAAAAACCAGGTCAGAAGAGCGGCGAAAAAGGTGACCGCGGTATAAAAGAGAATCACCTCCCGGATCGCCTGCACCCGGTCGGCTTGAGTGAGAGACTCGG
>DUCH01000264.1:1107-1548 GCA_012959865.1 Myxococcales bacterium
GGGACCCGGTAATAAGCTTTCTCGCTGGAAAGAGATCCGCGACCGGGCCACCCGGAAAATAGGCGAGCATCGCCACAACACCGTAGGCAGACTGCAGAAGGCCCAGCTGGGTATTTGTCACATCGAAGGCAAGCAAAAATGTTGGGCGGAAGTATCTCGCTACGTGATAGGGCAGCGAAAAAATCGCCTCAGCCGCAATAATCAGACTAACGAGGGCGATCGCCCGGGAGTAGCCCGAAGTAGAGGAACTCGTCGACCCACTCATCGATCAGCCACGGCCATCCAAGGGTGCCGAGAAACGCCCCGGGCAAGGGGCGTCGGGGCTACGAAAAATCGGATTCTCAAAATCTATGATCAAAAATTCCAAGAGAGCATCTCCCCGCGCTCCGGATCGCTCGAGCGCATCATTGCGCGCTCTTTCTCCGAGAATGCCGGCCCGCC
>DUCH01000264.1:1667-3904 GCA_012959865.1 Myxococcales bacterium
GGGTATGCCCGCACCATCGGCAATACGAACCATTCCCTGGAAGTTGCCGACTACCGCTGCCGCATCGACCAGCGCCCCAGAACCTGCGACATTTCGAAGCCCATCGCGTGCCGTCGCCAATTCCGTCGGGTCTCCGGCCACCGCTGCGCTTGCAAAAGTGATCAACCGCTCGCCGTGGGCAATACCGGCATCACCCGCCTTTACCCCTTCCGAAATCCCCTTGAGATTGGCATCTACGCCCGAATACTCGATGCTCGCACGGAGCATCAATGCGTGGGAACTCGTTCAGTAGAAGCACTCATTGAGCGCAGAAACACGCCCAGCCACGAGTTCAATCTGGGAGCGATCCAGTTCTCGAATTCTCCCGAATTCCCGCATTTCAACCACGCTGAGATACTGGGCGTCTGAAACCCTTCTCCATGCCAGGACTTCGTCCGGAACCAGGCTCAGGGCTCGCAAGGCATACGGAGCTGGCCCGGGCAGCCCAGCCAGCGCCCCCACGTCACGTGCCGATTGAATTGGCACCCACGCATCTCCATCCACGATCGCGTCCGGCCGAATCCGGCTCGGCTCACCGGGACAAGGAGCAGGAAGGGGCTCGAGTGGAAATCCCATTGCCTTGTGAAATGCATCAATGCTGATCACGAGCACGCTCACCCCCAGAGCCTCGACGTAGGTCTCGGCAGTCATGCCCTGGTCGAGAAGCGATCGGTACCACTTTTCAGTCAAGCGCCCGGCGTCCGTGGTCACACGATGAATTTCGTCGACCATGGATTCTGAGAGGGCTCCGCCGTGATCGTGCTCCCCTTCGACCGAAAAAGGGGAAAGAGCCTTCGCTCGGGCCAGACAGAGGGCGCATTTCTTCGCCCGGCGAGTCTCGTCGGCCACGGCCACACGCTGAACTCCAGTCAACCAGGTCCCGGCAGCCGCAATGTGGTCCCAGGCCCCTTGATATGCCTGGACGAGATCGGGCCGAATGGGGTCGGGACCCGAGTCGTACCGAAATGAAGTCATCGCGTCTCCAGCAAAATAGAAAAGGTTGACGAACCCCCGAAGCTCCGAGGATACACGAAAAACCCGGACGACTCGTCACCGGCAAAGCAATCGACACGGAGACCCGCGCCCCGTCGCGGGCCTCCCGACAAGAACTTGACATAACGCCCATACCCGGACGTTGTGCCAGAACCCAGCTTGAATGTCGTATCCTTTCGATTCTTTGGCTCCAGAGGTCAGGGAGAGGGCGCGCTTTCTATCCTTACCTGTGGCGGAGTACCGGCTTCGTCCGATGCTGGGAAGTCAGCCGAGTCTTGCTGATTTGAGGATGATTGCGGTCTCTGGTCGAGTCTTCGGTGGCGTTCTCTCGACAACTTATTTACGAGCCTTCGAGGAACGAACATACTGGTCGCGAATGGTCCTCCCGGCCGCTCGATGAGCCATACGTGAGTCATCTCCGGGCTTTTGTCACTGCCCTGGAATCCAGGTGGACAGGGAGGATCGTCTTCCGAATATCGCCGCGGGCCCGATGGAATCAAGCCATCTTTCAAGCAGACTTCGTACTTCCATCGGTGATAGTGCCAAAGCGTGAGAGGGCCACCGTACTGGGGCCCATGCTCTTCCAAAGACCGAGCGTAAAACATCATTCCGGCCAGTAGTTTTCCGTTCGGCGTGTCGAAATACATCAAGTACTCTGGGCGATCCGGATCTAGCACGCGATCGTCGCGGATGTACTCCTCGTTGAAGTAATGGATTCGATCGCCGGGCTGGAGAACGAAACCATCCGCGATTCCCTGCTCGACGTCCTCCCAGCCATGCTTTAAAGCAGCCCGCTTACTGCGTTCTACGAGGTCACGAGCACTCTTGGTCTGGCGCGCCGTGGCTTGCGTCCCGGGCGTGAATCGATTCATTTCATAAATGACCATGGGGCGATCGGTAAACGATTCTTGTATCGCTTCGCTTTCCAACCGCCAAGGCTCCGGATTCCCATGAAAGAAACGGCGCGTGTAGCGCTCTACATCCCCAGCCAATGCTTTCTCATTTACCCGAGGCTCTGAGGGTTCTTGGGATGGGCACGCGGTCGCTACGAACAAAAGCGTCAAAATGACTGCTAAGTGAAGGCCGCCGATGGGAACCGTTCGTCTCTGGCGAGGAAGCGCATTCCCCCTATACGTGGATTCGTTAGTGCGCGCGCGGTTTCGAATCAAGGACATTGGCCTCCGAACTCTTGCCAGATACCACGG
>DUCH01000265.1:0-2266 GCA_012959865.1 Myxococcales bacterium
CCGTGGGACAGGCGTGGACACAGCCCATGAAGGGAAGGCCATCGCACAGGTCGCACTTGATGGGAAAATTCGGCGGAACCGAATGTCCTTCGTCTTTCGGGGCTGGGGCATCCTGGGGATCGTCGACCGCGCCGAATGCGAGCAATCGCTGGAGCAGCCCGACCTTCTCCGGCTTCCGGTTCGGATAGGGCCGGAAGAACTCGCTTTCTGGCTGGGCCACCTGCTTCTTGGCCTGAGCCGCATCGAAGATGTGGGTCTCGATCATCTGAATATTGTCGTAGGGGCAAGCGAGCGCGCAAGCGCCGACGCCAGTGCACAGGTCGTAGTCGATGTAGATCTCCCCTTCCGGCCGACGTTTGATCGCGCCCGTCGGGCAAGAAAACATGCACACCGGATCGTCGCAGTGACGGCAAGCGCTCGGCGCCAGATGCTTGCCGAGCTGCATCCCCCGTCGGGTGAGCCGGCTCACGCCATGAAGGTCTTCGCAAGCCTGTACACAGAGATCGCATTTCACGCACAGTTCGAGGTCCATGACGAGGAGAGCATCCGCCTGGATATAGCCCTGGCCCCAGGCATCGAGCTGCCGCGAGAGGTTCGGATCGAGACTCTCGCGGTCCAGCCTTCGCCTCTCCTGAATCGCTCGGAGTCGCTCGACGATTTCGGGGTAGCGATCGCAGAACTCGCGAAAAACCTGCTTTTCAATCTTCACCACCTCGGCCTTGCCGGCGGTGACAACACTCGCCGTCCGCGGCAAATCCTCGAGCAGGGTTGTCTCGCCGTAGACATCTCCGGGACGCAGATAGCCGAGGATTCGATCCTCGGCGTTTTCTCGGGCGCTGATCACCTTGAGGAACCCGTCGCGGACAACCCCCAGAGATTCACCGGCCTCGCCCTCCTGGACCAGAGTGATCCCGGCCTTGTCGTGAAATATGAATTCGCTCCGCTGGATCAGATCGGTCACGCCCTCGATGGGTACCCCCGCGAAGAGTGGGAGCTTCGCGATCATCACCCGCCAGGACTCCTCCTTGTGGCGCTCGTCGAGGAGCGCCCGCGCCGCAGCGTTGCGCTCGACGTAGCGAATTTGATGTCGCGGCATGCAAAGCACCTGGGTCTCATCTGTCGCCACATGCCGCGTCGCCCGGGCCAGGGACCGCTTCGCTTCGACCAGACCGAAGAAATCACCGCGCTGATGGGTCAGCAGCACCTGCCCGCTCTCGGGTTCGAGCGCGTCCACCGAACCCTTCGTCACCACCCGGAAGTAGGCGTCGAAGCGCCCGGCCTCGCAAACGACGTCTCCCGAACTGAAGTGCTCGATATGCAGCTCGTCGTCGCGTTCGTACGCCCCCAGGAAGAGCGTCCAATCCTCTTCATCAAAACATTGAAAGAGCGGCGCCTTGGCGAGCTGTGCCTGGACGACCTCGGGGGTGGGCCGAGGCCCAACCGCCGGAACCATGGCCGTCGCCTGGCTGATGTCCGGTGGCTTGGGCGGTGGGTCCAGCTGCAAGGGAATGCCAACCCGCAGCCGCGCAACGCCGAGCTGGATCGTCTGCCCGTCGTGGAGCACTGCGGCGGTGACCCGCTCGGGAGGATCCCCGACGCAGACGGCATTGGTGGCATTTTGATCGTTGATCACGTAGCCCGCGTTCGTTCGGATCACAATCGCGTGCAATCGGGAGACCGTGGGATCATCGACCACGACGTCACAGGACGGGTGGCGACCGAGGGTCACGCTCTCCCGGGTGCACCGAACCTTACGCGCCGCCGAGGCCGGCTCGAGAATCTCGAAATGCAGCGCATCCCGGTCGAGGGCCGGAGCCGTATCATCGAAGTGGATCAGCAGCCGGGTCTCGCCAATCCGGACTACGTCGCCGTCACGGAGGATCGCGGAAGCAATGGGCCGCTCCTGGTCACCGATGCGGGTTCCATTGCTACTGCCCTGGTCTTTCGCCACCCACGCGTCGTTCTCGAAACGGATCACCAGGTGGCGCCGGCTGGCCATGGGATCCTGCAGCTGCAGATCGCAAGCCTCATCCCGGCCGACCGTGACCGGACCGTGGCCCCTGTACGTCGGACCCTCGTCGCCCACGCGGATCACGATCACCGTTTCATCCCCCACCAAGCAGGATCTTCGGAGAAGCACTCGCCTCGCTCGTCGAGGCGGAAGCTAGCAATTCGCCGAGGGGATAGGGATAACTCGCCGCGACTAAAAGAAGGTGTACTCGAGCGCCACCGAAGGAATCCAGTCGGCGCGCAGGCCGTCATCGTT
>DUCH01000265.1:2337-3900 GCA_012959865.1 Myxococcales bacterium
GCGCCACGGGTTAATCTTCAAACCGGGAGCAATGGAGTAGATCGAGTCGCCGATGCCGTCCGGATTGAAGTCCTCGCTGCCGAGAACGTCCACCGAGAGGTTGAGCCAATCGGTGACCAACACGTCGCCCCCCGCGCTAAAGCGGAACTGGCTGAATTGACTTTCGCCGGGAACCCAGCGAACCCCCAGGTTTGCGTGGGGGGAGAAACGCTTCCAGTATGTTCCCGAGGCCACCAGCATGCCGTCCACGATGTAGTTTCCCGTCCCGTGGAAATTCCTCTCGTTGCCGCTGGGGAAAATCACGTTCGCGCGAACCGCCATGTCGACCCGGTCGTGCTGGAGGAAGTTCCACTTGCCGCGCACCACCACATCGCCGATGCCCGTACTGGTTTCGCTTGCTGAGCCGAATTGCTGGACCGCCGTGTTCGCGAGGAGCGCGCCGATTTGATCGTTGGAGATCTGCGTTACCCCCACCCCTAGCTGAAGATCAATCAACTGGAGGGCGTATTCCCCAAAGCAACCGTTGTCCCCTAATGCGCAAACAACGCCGTTGTTACCAACCGCAACCGGGAGATCAACCGAGGCCGATACATCGATCTGCGACCGCACAAGCGGAACGACCAAACCCACATCGATGGTGTCGGTGATGCCGTAGTCGAAAGCGAGGTTCCAGACTTGCACCTCGAGCGCCATGTTCACATCGATGTCTGGAATCTGCAGCTCGTAGATGTAATCACCCTCAAAACCGTTATTCGCTACAGAAAAAATACCGTAGCCTCCATCGGTACTATTTCCGATGTATTCTGGAGTACCAGCAGTCGCGCCAATAAAGATTGGGCCGACCGCCGCCTCGGGATCCGAGGGCAGTCCCGTGGGACCGCCTTGCGGGATAGGCAGCTGTGTCGAATTAAAAATGGGGTTCACTGCGAAACCTTGGGGGTCTTCCAAGTACAAAAACACATTGAAATCCCCACCCACCCCGCCGTCCGGGCCACTGGCGCCACCGAAGAAAAATTCAGAATTGCCGCGCCTGACCGGAACGTTCAGGTTGCTCAGCGGCTGGCCCTCGAACTTGTCGAAGTTCGCGTTCGCAAAGGCGAGCGAGACATTGAGCTTGCCCTTGCCCACCGTCTGGGATCGGTCCGAGAGAATCGGCCCCATCCCCTTGGACTCGCGCACCGGCAGCCCGGAGTTCTCGTCCAGGGTGTAGGTGAAGGAGGAAACTCCCGTCCCGATGGGCAGGTTCTGGATCTGCGCAAAGATGCTGTTCGTCAGCGAAGACAGCCCGTCTGTCGTCCCGTCACCTCCGAGATCCGCGACTCCGAATCCGTTGCCCGTGCCCGCGGGACCCGTGAGCGTGGCGGGGATGAGGACCACGGCAGACTCGGCAAAGAGGCCCGGGAGCACATCGGCCAGTTCCGCGGCAGCGAGGGACGCCTGGAAGGTCAAGAGTGCGCAGGTCAAGAACGCGCAGAGGGTCGCCGGAACGCGCTTTCGAAAAATTCCCATCATTGCTTGGGGCTCCTTGTTTGAAGAGGTCACGTAAACGAGGGCTTGTGAACG
>DUCH01000266.1 GCA_012959865.1 Myxococcales bacterium
CGCTATCACTATCGGGCGATACGCCCGCAAACGTGCCGAAAGACAGCCCGAATGCGAGGAGCACCGCGCATCCAAGTACGATCAAATTTCGTGTCATTCCATCTTCTCCTCTAGATAGTTCCATCATCGTGGAGCTCTGCGCTTGATGCACTCCCAACCGCAACTGGCTCACCCTATCATCAAGCGATCACTCCGGTCAAACCACTTTTTACTCAAGAACGTCTTTTTTTTTCAACAATTGGTATTTCGATCTTTGTTGACCGCGCCTTGCTCTCCGATCTCGCCCTGGGTCCCCTCGGGGTGTCTTCCCAAGTCACCCAACCACTTGTCTCGTTCTTCCGGGCGAGTCCGAATTGGCCTTGCGATCTTCTTGCTGTTCTATTGGTTGCTTCTATGTTGCCGTTCTACTTGCTGTTCTATCTCTATGGCTTGTCGAACCCAACATTCACTCTTCGGCTCTTCGATTCTTCGGCAAGTTGGGCACGGCGGCTGATTAAAGAAACACTTTTATAGCCGTCACGACTTACCTTGGCGGGTATATGCAATCAATATGCCGATTTGGGAAAGTTTGTAACTCCCTGTTTTTTAAGCGTTGTCACTCCACATTGACTGTTTAGAGTGGAAAAAGAATTCCTAAAAAGGTACGGCAATCGAGTAAACTTTTTCCTACCGGAAAAAATATGCTTGGGCGCGACTTTGGGCGCGACTTTGATTAAGCCCGACTTTGATTAAGCCCCACTTTGATTAGGCCCGACTTTAAATAATAGGGATTTGGTAGTAGAGGTTTAACAGTAGAGCTTTTACCCCGGGGGGCTTTTCAAACCCAGCTCCGGACCCAACAAGGCCTCGACCCTTTTGAGGCGCTGGGTCGCAGCTTCTCGTGTTCGGGCCGTACGATCTTGTATGGGCGTACTCAGGCGAACCACCAGAATCGGAAGGCTCCGCCGAAACGGGCTGCGGTCCAAGGCAAAAAACGCGCGGAGCGACTCCACGGCAAGACCCCTGGAGCCTATCACCCAATGGATGAGGAGTAGCCGCCGCTTGCCCTTTTCAGTCACCCGAACCCGGACGACCTGGTCGTCGGAAGCCAATTGGACCGTGTCTTCGCCGATTTTCCAGCCACTCCCCGGAAGCGCCGTGATGGGCGAAAGCGGGCTGCCTCCCCTCTGATCGAAATCCGATTCGGCAACAAAAACAGATACCTTGCCACGATCGAGCTGGTACTCCCGGTTCACAACCTCGCCGAACCGTGCGCTCCCGCGAAACGAGAAATCGGGCGAATTTTTTTGCGATGCCCATTTCTCAAGGGCTCCGCCAACCAGGGCATGAAGCGAGGGTGCCTCGTCCTTCGGCGGCTGCCAGACGGGGCACCAGAGGTTGAGCGCTTGGAGCCCCAACGCAAGGCTCACGACAGCCGTGAGAGACCGGTGGGCCGTAAAGCTCCCGTTTCCAAAAGAGAAACGCGGACCCTCGGCGTCCAGGGCTTCGAATCGCTCGAGTAGGGCGTCGATCGCGTAGACGATCACCAGACCGACGAGGAGGATCACGATCCCCTGCAAGTTGTGAATCGCGATGATTTCGGAATGCGGGTTCAATATGAGCGTCAGCACCCGGACCCCGTTGAGCGCAAAGGCCAGCAGCGGGGCGATGCCAAGCAGAATCACCGCGTGCCAGCCCCGGCGCTGAAACAGGTCGACGAGGAGCACCGTCAGCAGGGTGAGGATCTGGATCGAACGCATTCCGCTGCATCCCTCGATCACTTGAAATGCCTGGCTGACCCGTAGAATCTGATCGCCTGATACTAGGTGGGGAACGCCGAGCAGATAGAGGCAGGAACCCGCCAGCTGGGCGGTCCAGATCTGCAGTTTGAAGACCACCGCGAGGAGAAGAGGCGCTGGAAGAGGCACGGCGAAGAGCAGAACCGCAATCGGAAGCCAAAGAGCCCGCAATCCCGCGGAGCCCAGGTAGGCAACGACCAGCCCGCTGACGACAAAAACCAGCGATATCACCTGCAGATCCAGGGCCTGGGTATAGATCGCCCAAGCAGAAAATCCGGCGCCGAGGCTGAAGAGGGGCAACCAAAGCCACCACGGACCCGTACAGAGAGGCAGCGCACGAATTCGATTCGATCGGCGGTAGGCGAGCCAGGCCGCAATCGCGATGATGACGATAGGAGCGCTGTCACCCGGGAGGAAGAGCCACTGCTCGACACCCTTTTCGAAACTGTACCGGGTGCCAACGGTCAAGAGCTCGCGAAAGGCAGCCAGAACCGCGGCAATGGCCAGCCAATGCGGAGCCCGCGATCGGACGGTCCGCATTGAGGAAAACCCCCAATCCCTGGACGCGCTCAAACTCTTCTCTCCACGACTCCCCCCTCAGGCACGTTACCCTAGGGGATCTTCATCGGATGGCCACACCCGGGCCTAAAGGCGCTTCCTCGGCGCTGTGCGTTGATCGGTACGAGACTGCGCGCACCCCAATCGGTCAATCGGATTCAGCGCGCCAAATGGGGTTTTGGGGGCGGAAAGAACTTTCAAAGAGCGGGAGCTGCTGCGCGCGAACGGCGGAGGGTGGAACCGAGCTTTCCTTCCACCCACCGCCGTCTGCCCAACGAGCCAGGCGATATCTCAATGTACTCCGGGGGAGCCCAAGCTCTCGGGCCAACCGGCTAACGTTTCCGCTGCAGTTGGCCAGGCGGGTGCGGACGGTGGCCGGGTCGAGTACGTCGTGGGCGGGTGGTAGGCATTGGGGAGAATCCTCTGAGCCCAGAGCCATCAGGGCCAGCCGCTCATCGAAAGCTTCTTCGGGCCAAAAAACGGCCACTCGCTCGAGCACATTCGCGAGTTCCCGAATATTTCCCGGCCACAAGTGCCGTCCAAGGACTTCCCAGCCCGACCGCGTCGGGACACTGACTCCAGCGCCCAAACGAACCGAGATTCTTCGGGTGATTTCCGCGATCAAATCGGGCAGGTCTTCGGCCCGATGGCGAAGAGGCGGGAGTTTGAGCTCGACCACCGCCAACCTGTAGTAGAGATCCGAGCGAAAACGACCCGCCGCGACCTCCGCGGAGAGCGGACGATTGGTCGCCGCCACCACTCGCGCACCCATCGCCAAGGTGACCCCGCCCCCAACCCGCTCATAACGCCGGTCGTGAAGCACCCGAAGTAGCTTGGCCTGAAGATTGAGCGACAGCTCGGCCACCTCGTCGAGAAAGAGTGTCCCTCCCTCTGCGCGTTCAAAGCTCCCCGCTCGTCGGCTTGACGCATCGGTAAACGCGCCCCGCTCGTGCCCAAAGAGTTCGCTCTCAATCACAGTCGGCGAAAGAGCAGCGCAGTTCACGTGGACCAGCCGCGCCGCCGACCCCGCGGATAGCGCGTGGAGCACCCGGGCGACCTCCCCCTTGCCCGTTCCCGTCTCCCCCGTCAACAAAACACTGCAATCGCTTGCCGCGGCGCGCTCCACCCGCGCACGAAGCCCCACCATGGAGGCGCTGCTCCCCCATACCAGTCGGAGCGGCTCAGACCTTCGGCTTCGATTCGGTTCGGTTCGAGGATTGGTTGTCCCGGCCTCCCCTCGCCGCTTGGGCGGCGCCCGCCGGGGGACGAATATCGGATCGGCGGTGGCCCGCCCGATACCTTCGATGTTTTCCCGTCGGTGGTCCGCCATGGCAGACCAATGCGTGTTTCGCCTCGGAAACGCAAGAACCGCAAGGGGAGAATGAGCCCAATTTGAGAAGGACCCTCGCCCGCATATCCCGGCGAATTTGAAAGCCGACGACGAGCCTAGAAGAGGATCACGCTCCGAATCACTTCGCCGTCGTGCATGAGGTCCAGTGCGGTGTTGATCTCCTCAAGAGGCAGGGTTCGACTCACCATCGCATCCAACTGAATTCG
>DUCH01000267.1:0-291 GCA_012959865.1 Myxococcales bacterium
TTCAGCTCGAAGATTTGTCCCACCGTGCCCTGTTGATCGCCAACCAGGAGTTCGCGATCCAGAGCCACCTGCTGGCTCGGGCCTTCATGCTTTCCGCCGCCCAACGCGTTGGGGATGAGGGCGCCAGCGACCTCGGGCGCTCTCAGTGGATCGGGATTGCCGCCTTGACGGCCGAGCGATTGGTTCGTGCCCTGAAGATTTCCGATGACGGAATCGAAGCCATAGCGAAGATCTTCCAAATCCATCCCTGCTTTCACCCGCGCACCTACTTGGATTTTTCGGTCGAGATTC
>DUCH01000267.1:335-3868 GCA_012959865.1 Myxococcales bacterium
TTGGTCATACGCGCCTCCCCAGGACTTGAGGAGGCAGACGCCTACTCGTGGTTCGCGGAGTTGGGCGAGGCGCCGCACCCCGCTCTTGATGCGATTGCGGGGGCGGTCAATCCCAGGGCTCGCTGCCGTCCTGCACCTCGAACACCGGAAGGTGGGCTCGCCTGGTGGGTGGAGATCGATCCTGCTTCGGACCCTCAGCCGAGTCCCCAGGAACTCAAGTTGGCAAAGATCAGTCGAGGAGCGGCCTTTGAATTCGAGCAGCGACGTGTCCTGGATTCCTGAGCGTGATATGAGTGGACGGCGGGCGGAAAGCCAGTGATGCAGGTCCTCGTCACGGGCGCTACTGGCTTTATCGGATACCACGCAACGCTTCGGCTTCGAGGAGAAGGCCACCGGGTGCGTGCACTTGTTCGCAGCCGGGAAAAAGGTGAGCGGGTACTGGGACCTCTGGGCATGGGGACAGAGGATCTCGTCGAAGGCGACATGACCGATGAGCGGGCGGTCGAAAGGGCCATGGAGGGCTGCGACGCGGTGCTCCACGCCGCAGCAGGCGTATCCGTGACAACCGGCGAAACCGATTTTTCAGCCAACCTGCGCGGCACCGAAGTGGTGATGGGCAAGGCTCTGGAACACGGTCTCCACGCGGTTTTCATCTCGAGCGTAACTGCGATCTTTGACCCCGATCGCCCGGCCACCGAGGACTCCCCGCTGGTTTATGGCCGTACCCACTATGGTCGTTCGAAGACCGAGTGCGACGCCTGGGTGAGAGCTCGCCAGGCTGAAGGCGCGCGAGCGGCCATCGTGTATCCGCCTGGGGTCGTGGGCCCCGACGATCCCGGGTTCAGCGAATCCGTCAAGGCGTACAGATCTTTTTTGCGGGGGACCCTGCGCAGTGAAGGGGGCAACCAACTCTTGGATGCCCGTGACTTGGCGGAACTTCTCGTCCGAATGCTCGAAGAGCAAACCTGTGGCCGAGTTGTCGCAGCGGGTCATTTTTTCAACTGGGATGACTTCACGGCGTTGCTCGAAGGGGTCACCGGCGCTCGGATACCTCGCATCGCAGCCCCCGGGTGGGTGCTTCGACTGGCCGGCCGGGCGATGGATCGAGCGAGCAAGATCAGCGGAAGGCCCATGCCCATGACGGGCGAGGGCATCGAGATCGCCACCCGCTTCCCTCGGATGCGGGATTCGCCGCAGGTCGCCGAGTTGAGCGTGGCGTGGCGGGACGCCGAAGAAACCGTTCGGGATCTATTCAACTGGTATTTGGCAGCGGGCAGACTTCCGGCGAGTGCAGTCCCGGCCCTGGGGCCACCGGCCGGGTCCCGGCGAGGGGAGACCCCTCGCTGAACCCGTTTAAGCGATTATGCTCCCGGGGGCGGCAGATCGGCCGACTTCTTTCGAGCGAGAAGAGCTCGAGCGAAAAGAATTGCAGGGGAGGCCGGACTAGGCGATGAAGAAGATCACGATATGGGCGGCGGGATTTTTCCTCCTGATTCAAGCTGTTCCCTACGGTCATGGCCGCACGAACCCGGAGGTCGCGGCAGAGCCGCAATGGAACTCCGAAGCGACCCGGGCGCTCTTCTTTCGAGTGTGCCGGGATTGTCATAGCTACGAGACGGTTTGGCCCTGGTACAGTGCGGTTGCGCCGATCTCCTGGCTCGTGACCCACGATGTGGAAGAGGGTCGTTCGCATTTCAACGTTTCGGACTGGGGGCCTGACAGCGAACACGGAGATGATGCGGCGGAACAGGTCGAGGAGGGTGAGATGCCGCTCTGGATCTACCGGCCGCTGCACCCCGAAGCGAGGCTCTCGGACCGCGAGCGCCAGCAATTGATCGACGGTTTGCGGGCAACCTTCGGGACAGAGGAATCGGACGGAGGCTCTCATGACCACCACCGAGATCATCACGGCGATCATCACGAGCACCAACACTGATTCGGCTCGGGGTTGAGCAAGCGCCCGAGGCTCCGAGCGAGCCGAAATTAGGCGTATCTTTCGGGTCGTCCCAAGAGTCGGGGCGATTCGAAGTTCTGTCGAAAGAGCGAATGGAGAAGGAAAGCCACTTGACTCAAGCGGTCCACGATGACGAATCGAACTCTTCGGGAGCGGGACGGGGTTGGCTCCGCAACCTCGCGCCTTGGCTGGGTGCTCTCACGATCTTCGTCTACTTGTTTTGGGAGGTTCCCTTCGCCGAGGCGTGGCTGGCCGCGCGCAACGCGCGGCTCGAACTCTTCGTTCCGGAAATTCTCGGAGCGGCCGTTTTCTGGTTCCTCCTCGATTCCGGGGCCCTCGCCTACCTGTTCACGCGTTTCAATACCCCGGTGAGCTGGCGTGAGGCACGATCTATCCGCGGGACGACCTATCTCCTGACCGCGCTCAACTGGAATGTCGGCACCGCTGCGATCGTGGTTCACCTGCGGCGCTCCAAGGGAGTCCCCGCGATAGAATCAGCCGGGTCTCTATTTCTCTACAGCAACTTCGATGCCCTGATCCTGGTCAGTCTCGCGTTGCTCGGCGCATCGGTCTTCTCGGAGTCGTCCGCCCTCGAAACCGTTCAGCGAGTGGCTGGCATCGTACTCGCTGTTCAGTTGTCCATTTTCTTGATCTTGACAAGTTCCTCCCCCCGCTGGAACTGGCTCGAAAGAATTCGAAACTCAAGCCTGATTCGCCCCTATCGCCGGGTTAAGGTCGTCGATGGGGTCTTCATTCTTGCCGTCAAGCTTGTCTACTTTATGGGCTTCATGTGGATATTTTGGGCGGGGAGTCGTGCGTTCGGCATAGAACTCCCATTCTCGGTGGCTCTCGCTTCCGCCCCCGTCGTCATGCTGGTCGCGGCGATTCCTGTTGCGCCTGCAGGGCTGGGAACCCAAGCGGCGGCGATGCTTTATTTCTGGTCCGAGTACGGGGAGAAGGCCGAAATCGTCGCCTTTGGGCTCGTCTTTCCCATTGCGCTGGTTATCGCCCGTTGTCTGCTCGGGCTATTCTATCTGAGAGATCTTCGATCGATGCGAACATCTGAAAACGAGTGAAGGAATTCTTTCACCACTCTCGGGGAGGATTGTCCATGGTTCCCCAATCGAACCTTCTCCGCGCAGGCATCATCCCCTGTCTCCGCTACCCGGACGCCCCCGCCGCAATTGAGTGGCTTTGCGCGGCATTCGGCTTCGAGAAGCATCTGGTCGTAGCCGGCGAGGAGGAGGGAAAGGTAGTTCACGCCGAACTTGTGTTGGGAAGCGCGATGATCATGCTGGGCTCTGCGGATTCCCACCAAGAAGGTGAGTACTCCGACCGGGTGCGACCCGCGAGCGAACTGGGCGGGCGCACCAACCAGAGCATCTATGTGGTGGTGGAAGATGCGGATGCCCACTGCGCGCGAGCCATCGAAGCGGGCGCCGAGATTCTCATGGCGATCGAGGATCAGGATTACGGAGGGCGCGGTTTCTCGTGTCTCGATCTCGACGGAAATGTGTGGAACTTCGGAAGCTATGACCCATGGAGTTCGAGCTCTTGACCGGGCGACTTGGCGTCCAGA
>DUCH01000268.1 GCA_012959865.1 Myxococcales bacterium
GCCGAGCAAGAAAGTGGGCGCCATGTTAATCGATTCGGACTGTGCTGCCCGGCGAGCTCCATCGAGATCCTCGAGTCCTTGGCTCCGGGCGTAATCTGTCCACAACTTGCTCAGCTCCGCCTCTCGGCCTGTTCTTTCGGAGTGGATGCCTCCGGAGGAGCTGGTCGTGCCAAAGTTGGCGGCGCCCAACTGGGTTTTGCCAAAGTGTTTTTTGTCAAACTTGTTTTTGTCAAAGTTTGTTTCGAAAAATTCGGCTTGGAGGTCGTCTGCCGCGAACAGCAGCGGCTCAATATCTCGAGCCGATTCTATAGCGCCGTCATCCTTCCAGAGGTGGGCAAAAACGCGTTGTACATAGCCATCGATGACTTTTTCACTTGCCCTAAGTGCATGCTGCAACCAGAGCAAGCCCATGTCAGCAAACTGACAATCAGTTTGACGATAAATGTCAGTGAGCTTATGGGGCGCGTATCGCTGAATATCGTTGGCATGATACTCGCCGCGAATACGGCGATGCTGAGTACCTCGGTCATCGTGTGCAGTTTTTTCAGTCGGTTCTTTCAAAGGCGTGCTCTCAAAAGGTCGCCACTCGACTGAAATGCCTTCACCCCGTAGAGCCAGAATCGAAGGAAGGGCGAGGTAGCATTGGGGGCTTTTGAAATCGAAATAAGTGGTCAACCGCCGGGGCGTCGCCGTCACCTCTGGCGCCGACATTGGCTCCATCGCGGATTTGGCGAGGGCGGCATCATGGATCTCTGGAGAGAGTGCATAGGCGACATCGGGCGCTGAGTTCCGGAGACCGCTGAGCAGCCAGCTTATGCGCGGCAGATGCTCTCGCCCGAAGAATTTTTGATGCTGGGGGTCGGCGGTGGATTCGTTGGGGAAAATAAAGGTAGGCACACCGTATATTCCGGCTTCGAAAGCCGATTCTTGCAATCGAGCGTTCAAAGCTGCCCCGTCGCCCCGGGCATACTCCAGGAAGCCATCGGTGGGTGCATTGATCTGCTCAAGTACCCGCAAGATCGCCGACAGGTCTTCAGCATCAAACTCGCGCTTCCAAAAAGGCTCGTAGATCGCATCGATGTATCGCTCGAGCAAACTGCCTGGGGCGCATTGGTCAGCCAAGCCAGAAAAGCGTTTGAGCCAGAGCATGCCAATCGCTGGCAGATGGGTATCCCATATTTTTACCGTTCCGCGGATTGTCTGGTCAGCCAGATTGGCGTAGCGACGGCAGTCGAAATAAGCGTATTTGATGCCTGACCATTGATCCTTTGTACGGTTTTGCTTCGCAACCTTTTTTCCGCCCTCATCCAGTTTTGCAGAACCCAAAAAGCTTGGAATGTCCAACACGAAGGGACGCCAATCTGCGAATAGGCCCAACTTCGCCAACATTTTCCTTGCTGGCGCAACCGCCAAATAGGCATAGGGACTCTTGAAGTCGATATAGATGATGATTGGTGCCTCTGACTTCAAGGGCAGCATCTCTTCTTGAGCCGTCGTTGAATTGTGAGGCATGCTTGCTCCTTGATTGCCTACTTGGATGACTTCGGCTTACGGTACCATGCCGCGCTTCGAAGGGGATGAGTGGGCGTGGTTGGGCTCTTTCCGCCCTTGTCCTCGGCTGCCGCGGCCTGGGCATAAAGCGGTGGGGCTTCGCACTGGGCGGCTATGGCTCGAGGTTACGAAGGATCACCGAAGGAGCGCTCGCGTGGGTTGCCGCTAGAGTCCGGTCATGACGCGCTTTGATTATCCTGCTTTCGAAGCTTCGGTCCCGAGGGCCGTTGGCGATTCGCACAGGGCCGCCTGGGAGCGGATCGCTTCGCCGGGTTACTGGTGGAACGGGTCCGAGCGGGTGGAAGCGGCGAGGCTCGCCCGTGAAGCGCGCAGCAAACGCGACCCAGCACCCTGGCAGCGCCAGGCGGCACCGTCTGCTTCGGCGCTGCTCCCGGCCGCAGCGGCGGATCTGGTGCGAAGAGTCGCGGCGGACGTCCATACCCTGAATGCCGACTCCGTGGGCGGGCTGGTGGGAGAGCTCGGCGACGCCGCTTACGTGGAACTCTGCGCGGTCGTGGTCTGCGTCACCGCCATTGACGCCTTTGCCGAGGCCCTGGGCGTGGAACCCGAGCCCCTGCCCGAGCCGCGATCGGGACAACCGGATGGCCTTCGCCCGGGTGGAATGGCTGAGGCCGGGGCGTTCGTGCCCATGACGGATAACGCATCTGGACCCAATGTGGGCCGGGCGATGAGCCTCGCGCCATTGGACAACGCGGCGTTTCTTGGGCTGGTGGGCAGCATGTATTCACTCAGGGACTTTTCAAAACTGGTCTGGGAGGGCCAGGCGCTTTCGCGGCCCCAGGTAGAACTGGTCGCCGCGCGTGTTTCCGCCGTCAACGAGTGCTTCTACTGAACGACCTCTCACGTTATGCTGCTCCGGGCGAGCGGCGAGGCCATTGGCGAGGATGCCGAGCTCGACGGTGCGGTCGGGGTGGGCGACGGGGCGGTGCCCCATGGCGGCGTTCTGATCGCCTATGCGGAAGCGGCGACCCGGGGTAGCGAGAAGTTGAAACATGCGCGTGCCGCACTTTTGGCGGCTGTGGGGGAGGCGGCCTTTGTCCGCGCCGCGGCGACGGTGGGTATTTTTAACGGCCTGGTGCGCGTAGCCGACAGCATCGGAATTCCCCTGGACGAAGCGACCCGGCGAACAACGGGTGCGTTCCGTGAGACCCTGGGCCTGAATGCGTTTGGAGGCTCGCGCAACACGGATCTCGAAGGGGAAGAGGGCGGCGAGGAGATCGACGACTTTTTTCCGTCCTGACCCATCCGGGCTTGGGAGCGTCCCGGGCCTGCCGCCGAGAGTCAAGCCGTTGGGCGGGGTGGAGAGCCAGGACCAAAGCGTATCGGAGGAACTGAGCGTGACGAGAACACGATGGATCTGGTTGATCCTGATCGGGCTTTATGCGGTGTTTTTTGGCTGGTACACCTCGTTCAAGGGCCCGCTTACGGATGCTGAGATCGACTCCTACATGGCGATAATCGAGAGTCGCGAGCCGGAGGCTTCCAGCGAAAGCCTGGCCCAGATACGAAGGTTCATGGTGGAGGACACCGGCGACGACTTTGTGATGGTGAACGTAATTGACATGTACCCAAAGCCTCTGCAAATAGAAGGGGTCGAGCCGGGGGAGACCAGCGAGGCGGTTCTTGCCAAGTACATGGCATACATGATGCCGGCGCTCGTGAGCCGGGCGTGTCACCCCGTCCTCTACGGCCAAGCGGCAAATACGGCCATGGATCTCATGAACGCCGAGGGTATGGAGCAGTGGTCCACCGGTGCAGGCATGCGCTATCGCAGCCGGCGTGACATGCTCGAAATCGCGACCAACCCAAGCTTTTCGGGCTCCCATGAGTTCAAAATCGCGGCCATGCGCAAGACCATTGCCTTTCCCATCGATCCCTGGATTCAACTGGGCGACCCGCGACTGGTTCTGGCTTTGCTCCTCGCTATGATGGGTTTCGCTCTCAGTTGGCGCGAAGCTCTCCGGCGCCCCACAGGCTCGTGACCGTGGGCCGGCAATAGAGAGTCGGATGGATCGCTCGGGCCCGGCACTTCGATCCGGGATTTTGATCCGGGCTTTCGATCCGGCACCGCGATCCGGAATTTCGATAATTCAACCCTGAACCTGAAAGAGGCCAACGTGACGGAATCGTCTTCTTATGCTCCCCCGAAAGTCTGGAAGTGGGACGCCGAAAGCGGCGGTCGCTTTGCCAAGATCAACCGTCCCATCGCAGGGTCCACCCACGAAAAAGAACTTCCGGTGGGGAAACACGCGCTACAGCTCTATTCCTTGGCAACGCCGAACGGCGTGAAGGTCACGGTGCTGTTGGAAGAGTTGTTGGCCTTGGGCCGGGAAGGCGCGGAATACGACGCTTATCTAGTGAACATTGGCGAGGGAAATCAGTTCGGGAGCGGCTTTGTTGCGGCGAATCCAAACTCAAAGATTCCCGCGCTGGTGGACCAAAGTACGTCGCCTCCGACCCGGGTTTTTGAGTCCGGCGCGATTCTGGTTTATCTGGCGGAGAAGTTTGATGCGTTCCTGCCCAATGAACCCTCTGCCCGCGCCGAGTGTATGTCCTGGCTTTTCTGGCAAATGGGCAGCGCTCCGTTTCTGGGTGGGGGCTTTGGCCACTTCTATGCCTACGCGCCCGAGAAATATGAGTACCCCATCAATCGCTTCGCCATGGAGGTGAAGCGCCAACTCGATGTGCTGGACAAGAATCTGGCTGAGCGTCGGTTTCTAGGCGGTGACGAGTACACCATTGCGGACATGGCCGTTTATCCCTGGTACGGGGGTGTAGTGCTGAACAACATCTATGAAGCCGAAGAGTTTCTCGAGGCCAAGTCGTATACGAATGTTGTCCGGTGGGCGACGGAAATCCAGAAGCGGCCCGCCGTTCAGCGCGGCCA
Source organism: Myxococcales bacterium (assembly GCA_012959865.1). Taxonomy (GTDB): domain Bacteria; phylum Myxococcota_A; class UBA9160; order UBA9160; family UBA4427; genus JAZXM01. The sequence goes on from DUCH01000268.1 coordinate 4,460, forward strand.
ACGGGTCAACAAGGCCTGGGGGCCCGAAGAAGAGCGGGTTCCCGAGCGGCACAGTGCAAGGGATCTCGACTAGGGGGGCTGTGGCCACCCCGGGCCCGAGGTTCCGGCCGGAGGGGGCAACAGTCAGCTTCGGCCGGTTGGAATTCGAAATGCCAATCGACTAGATTGACCGGGGCAGGAGCTCTCCGGGTTGAATAAATCGCCGTGCGGGGCCTGCTTTATCAATGTGTCAATGTATTAATGAGGCCGCTCCGCGGGCCGCTCAGCGAAATACTGAAGATGAGCGGGCGCCGGTTTTCATCGCCTACATTGCCTTTCACGGTGTCCAGCAAATCCGAGTGTGCACCCCCCACTGATTGAAGAGAGCTGCCGGAGCAGAACCGACGAACCCGGACAGCCGAGGAGTCCCAAATGAGCGCAACGGCCATCGACCTCACACCTGTCCCGACCTCGCCCGTTGGGGAGATCGCCCCCCTGGTGGCGCGATTGCGAAAGACATTCAATTCCGGCAAGACCAAGCCCCTGGAATGGCGCCGTGCACAACTGGAGGCCTTGATTCGTTTTGCCAAGGAGAACAGCGATGCGCTGGTTGCTGCACTTCAGGCCGATATGGGGAAACCCGAGCTTGAGGCGCGGGCCGCCGATGTCGGGCAGATCACCATCGAGGCGAAGCTTGCGCTGAAGAACCTGAAGAAATGGACCCGGCCCCGGGGTGCGGGCACGATCCCTCTGATGGGCAAGTCCTTCGTGATACCCGAGCCGCTGGGTGTCGTGTTGATCATCGCCCCCTGGAACTATCCTGTAGGCCTTCTTCTCTCGCCCCTGGTGGGCGCCATTGCGGCGGGCAACGCAGCGGTTCTGAAGCCCAGCGAAATCACGGCGCACACATCGGCGGTGCTGGCTGAACTGCTCCCGAAATACCTTGATACGGACGCGATTGCGCTGGTGGAGGGGGGCGTGCCGGAAACCTCTGCGCTGCTCGAGCAGCGATTCGATCACATCATGTACACCGGCAACGGCAGCGTGGCCAAGGTGGTGATGGAGGCAGCGACTAAGCATCTCACGCCGGTCACTCTGGAACTCGGGGGCAAAAGCCCGTGCATCGTCGACCGGACAGCCGACATCCCCGTCACTGCCCGTCGAATTGCCTGGGGCAAATTTATGAATGCTGGGCAAACCTGTATTGCCCCGGACTATGTTTTGGTCGACGAGTCCATCGAGGACGAATTGATTCTTGAACTCAAGAAGAGCGTCGAGGAGTTCTACGGCGGCGAAACCAGGAACAACGCCGACTACACCCGGATCGTCAACGAGCGGCACCATCAGCGTATCTCGAACTTGATGGCCGGCGAGGAAGTCGCATTTGGTGGCGAGACGCGTGAAGAAGACTGTCACATCGAACCCACGGTTCTCCGCAACGTATCGCCCGATTCGCCGATCATGGGGTCGGAAATTTTTGGCCCAGTTCTCCCGGTGCTGCGCATCAATGGAGTCGACGAAGCCATTGAGTTCGTCAATCGAGGCGAGAAGCCCCTGGCTCTCTATCTCTTCAGCACCGATGCCAACGCCGAGCAGCGGGTTCTCGAGCAGACGAGTTCGGGCGGAGCCTGCATCAATGGAACGATTATGCACATTGGGAACTCAAAGATGCCCTTTGGTGGTGTTGGCCCCAGCGGAATGGGGGCGTATCACGGGCAGCACAGCTTCGAGACATTCAGCCACCGGAAGTCCGTGCTCCGGCGCGGCTTCAAGTTCGATGTAAAAATGATGTACCCGCCCTACACCGAGTGGCGCACGAAGATGGCGAAGAAGATGTTCTAGGGATCTGGGCGATGGGGGACCGGGCTGAGCGAGCCCGAGGGGCAGATTGGGCCCTTAGCCCGACGGCCGATTCGCGGTCTGGGCGCGTCGCAGACAACGGGCAGGCGGCCGAACTGCCCGGGCAGGCAATCAGAGGACCCAATCAGAGGGCCCAATGCGAGGGTAAGGCGCGTCCCGTCGAGGGCGCGAGGCCTCGGTTCAGCCGCGAAGGTCGATGGGCTCCTGCTTGACGATCTTTTTGCTGATCGCGATGCAGGGCCCAAAGCTCTCCCGCTTCGTTGTGCGCTCCACGAGTCCGGCGACCCCGGGCCATCGGTGGGCATCGAGGGGGCCGGCAACGAGCTCAAGCTGCACGAGTTGACACGTGAGCGAAATGTCGGCGATGGAAAGAGCGTCGCCCACCAGGAACTCTCGGTTGCCGATCTCTCCCTCCAAGTAGTCGAGGGGGACGGGAAGCTTCTCGGCGTAGGTTTTCTTGGCCGTTTCGAGGTCGGGTTCTTTTCCCTGGAAGCGGGCGAATTGGATTGGCCGAAATATCCCCATTCCGATGGGGCCCGCCAACTCTGAATCACAATACTCCTCGAGCCACACCGCTCGGCCGTGGGCGTAGGGGTCGCTCGGGTAAAGAGCCGGGGTCGGGAATTTCTTCTCGATGTAGGCGCAGATCGCCGAGGAGTCGGGAATTGTGCCGAGGGGTCCCTCGGTTCCGATGGAAGTATCTCTCAACACGGGAATCCGGCGCGCTGGGCTGATTTCCTTGAACCAGTCTGGCATTGGCATGATGTTCACGCTCTCGAGTTCGAACTCGGCGCCTTTTTCGCGCAGGAGCGCGTCGGCTTTTCGGACGAAGGGAGAGAGGGGGGCTCCGTAAAGGATGATGCTCATTGATTTCGGGTCTCCAGCATAGGTGGGCGGATTCTTGGCCGAGCGAACCTTGGGGAGCGAAGAGTGACATATAGGCATGCCCTATGCCAGAACAGGATCGGCCCTATGGGGTTGAACTTCCGCCGGTGTTTGCCGCCGCCCCGAGCTTCATTGGAGCGCTTCTGGATCCCCGGCAGCGTCAGCGTGACAGAATGGCTGCGCTCATGCCCGACGAGACCAGAATGTTTTCGACGGAATCGATGGGGTTGGCCGCGGTACCGCGGATCTGGCGAACGGCCTCGGTGATGTTGTTCATTCCGTGGATGTACGCCTCGCCAATATCCGAAGCTTGGGCTCTCCAGCGCGGACAATGACGATGCCCGTGGCACCCTCGATTTCGAAACCTATGTGGCGACTCGGAGTGAGGCGGGTACGGATACTCGCTTTCGGATTACCGGGCTGCCGGAACCATCGGCGATATCGGTGAGCCGGAACGGGTCGGGTTATGAGAATTGGACGGTGATTGGCCCGAATACCATTGAGATCGAGACTCGGGTCGCCGAGGATCGTTTCTCGGTTTATACCGGCTACCGGTCGGACAACCCCGTCTCGGGCCGAATCTTGGTGGAACCCGGGAACGATCAAGGCCTGGCCTCTTCTCGGATGCCTTTGCGGCCCGTAGATCTCGCCAAGGGGTCCTTGGGCCTGGGAACGGTCAGTCTGGGCTGTCCCTGCTGCGGCTAAACCAAGTGCCCGCTGCCGGACGGAGTAAGGAAGCCCGACCCGGGGACGAGAAGGTCTTAGCGGAGGTAACCGAGGTACTCGGGCTGCAGGGCGATCATCTGATCGATCAGTTTCTCTGCCGCGCTGACCTTGTCCACGATGGGGTCGACCAGCAGGGCCTGGAGCACGAGGTCCTTTGAGCCGTCGATGATTGCCTGGGCGCTGAGATCGTGGATGGCGACCTGGTTGGCCAAGAGGCCCGAGAATCCGCGAGGCATGTTTTCCAGGCGAACGCCGCTGACCCCATTCCCGTCGACCCATCCGGGAATTTCAACCACCATGAACTCGGGAAGGCAGTCCAGAAGGCCCTTGTTGGGAAGATTGACCGCCGCTTCCTCGTATCCCTGGTCGGTGAGTATGGCCTCTACGATCTTGACCATGCGCTCGCTTCGCGTGGACTTGATCTCGGGGTTGCCTCTCAGAGTCCATTTTTTGTAGTAGGTGTAGAAGTCGAGGATGGCTTTGTGGTCGGCCACATCCTGGCCCCACTGCAAGTATTCCCCGATATGGCTGTCGGTGGTGATGGGAAGGCAGTGGAATTTTTCGAGGAGCACCCGGAAAGCGCCGCGTTCGGCCCAGGGGTGCGGAATGTTCTCTTTGTGGGAATCGCTTGCCGCGCTGGTGCCTTGATGGTCGTCGAAAAGTTTCTTCATGATGCTGCCAAAATCCGGAAGCTTCTCGAAGTAGTCGGCCGCCTTGGCCAGGACTTCCGGGTATGCGTCCTGGCCCGAATCGCGATAGCGCACTTCGGTCAGGACACTGAAGTGATTGAGTCCGCCCGCACGAAACTGGATGTTGGAAAGCGGGGTATCCAGGATCACGGGCAGGTGCTGGTAGAGGGATGCGATCTCGTGGCACAGGCCGACGAAATGAAGATCGGGAAAGGCCCGGTGGACCGTGGTGCAGATACGACTCATGGGGTTGCTGTAGTTGAAGATCCACGCGTCGGGGCAGAACTCCCGAATGTCCTCGCAGATGGCCAGGATCGGGGGTACCACCCGGAGCGAATGGAAAAGTCCACCCGGTCCCCCGTTTTCGCCGAATACCTGGCGCAGTCCCAACTCGCGTGGCGTGCTCTGGTCCTGCTCCCAGAGCGCGAAACGGTCCCCCACCTCGATGGCGATGACGCAGAAATCCGCGTCCACCAGGGCCTCGGGGCGAGAAAGCGTGGCCGAGAGAGTGACTCCCAGGGCATTCGAATCGATGTGCTGTTGGCCGGCCTTGCGGACGCGTTCCAGGGCCTCGGGGTTGATGTCGTGGAGCACGATATGCCCGTCGGTGAGAACCTCGCTCTGAAACAGATCCCCAAGCATGTCAAAACCAAACTGGGCGCTCCCTGCGCCGATCAGAACGATTCGTGTGGGCATACGCCAACCTCCTTGACTGGGTTCTCTTTGCCAAGAGTATCCGGGGGTGCGGTCTTCAAAGCCATGCTTTTCTCTTTCGACGGGGCACCCCGGTCACCTCTGCCGACTAGGCGAGTGAGAAGCTATCGTGAAACTGGAACCGGTTCCCGGCATTCTCCCCCAGAAGGAGCAAAAAATCATGAGCCTCGCGCTGCTTCGGGATGAGCCTGGCTACGCGGCGCGAGCCTGGGGAGACGCGATTGCGCTGGTGACGCCCGAAGCCGAGATCTCGTTTCGGACGCTCGACTCGCGCTCGTCGGCATTGGCGGGTGCGTTGGTGGGGCTCGGCCTGTGTCCGGGCGATCGACTCGCGATTCTTGGCCACAACAGCGCGGACTACATCGCTTGGCACTATGCAGCGGCCAAGGCGGGAGTCATCTTTCATGTTCTGAATACTCGCCTGGCCCGGGGTGAACTCCAGTGGATGATCGACAATGCCGAAAGCTCGGCGCTGATTGTCGATTCGCCGTTCGCCCCGATGGCGAAGGAACTCGCCTCGAAATGCCCGTCCCTAGGCTTTCTGGTGGGCATGGAGGGTGAGTCGGGTCTCGACCACGAAAGCAACGCTCTGGCTGCCCAGGACTGCGAATGCCCCGAGCATGGGCCAAAACCCGATGATCCCGCCCTGATGATTTACACCAGTGGCACCACGGGCCGGCCCAAGGGCGCGCTTCAAAGCCAGGCGGGCTCATTGATCGCCGATCAATTGACGCGTGAGGCCGTGGCCATTACCGAGAACGACGTCTATCTGGCCCTGATGCCCTTCTTCCACCAGGCGGGGCTGATTCGAACCCGGGCGACATTGATCGCCGGCGGAAGGACCGCGATTCCCGGAAAGGTCGAAGCGATGGCGACGGCTGACGCCATTGTCCGGTACGGGGTGACCTTCACCATGATCGCTTCCCCCCAGCAGAACTCGGCCATCCGCGAAAAAATCCAACGCGAAGGGGTCGGTGGATTTGAGTCATTGCGGATGATTCTCGGGGGTGGGGGCACGGGCACGCGCGCGACGGACACGATTCGCCGGATGTGCGAAGCGCTCGACTGCACGTATTTTGGGGTTTACGGCCAGACCGAGACCACCGGTCCTGCCGTTTACATTGAGGGCCCTGACGTATTTGAACGCCCCACTTCGTGTGGTCGACCCTTTCCGGGTGTCGAGATTGCGATCTGGGACGACGAGAAGAGTCCGATGCCCTCAGGCGCTGTGGGGGAAATTATGGTGCGCGGTCCGATTACGGCCCGCTATTGGCGAAACGATGAAGCGAATCGGTTGCTCTATTCCGGTGATTGGGTCCACACGGGCGACCTGGGGTCCCTGGACGAAGAGGGCTTCCTTTTTTTCAAGGGCCGCCTGAAAGAGTTGATCAAAACCGGCGCAGAAAATGTCTATCCGCGCGAGGTTGAGTCGGTGCTGGAGAATCATCCCGGGATTGCCGATGTTGCGGTGTTTGGCCTGGCCGACGCGACCTGGGGCGAGGTGGTCTTCGCGGCCGTGGTGTCTCGCACGGAAAGCACCCCCACCGTCGATGAAATCAGGGAGTTTTGTCGAGGCAAAATCGGGGGCTACAAGATTCCGAAGGGAATTTTCCGGGTCGAGACGATTCCCCGGAACCACACGGGGAAAATCCTTCGCCAGTCCCTGGTGGACCAAGCGCTGGTGGACCAAGCGCTGTTGGAGAGGCAGGGGCGTTGATCCCGGGATCCAGGATGTGGTTTGGGCCCCAAAATCCAAGAGCCTCCTGGTGGGATGGGGGTCTTGGGCGTGGGTGTCTTGCCCTCGGGACCGGGTATCGGGTATAGAGTTGCCCAAGCTGGATTCTCGAGTGCGTTTCGGATTCAGCGTTCCCACCAAAATGCGAGGCGGCCCATGAACTCAGCCATCGATCTGCGGAGCGACACGGTGACTCGCCCCACTCGCGCGATGCGGGCCGCCATGTCGAGTGCCGAATTGGGGGACGACGTCTACGGAGAGGACCCGACGGTCAACCGGCTCCAGGAACTTGCCGCCGAGTTGACGGGAAAGCAGGGGGCACTCTTCATGCCCTCGGGCACCATGGCCAATCAGGTGGCCGTTCGGGCCTGGACCCAGCCCGGAGACGCATTGATGACCGCCCGGGATGCCCACGTATATTTGTATGAAGGCGGCGGCGCAGCGGCGCTCTCGGGCGTGCAGGCCGTCTTGTTAGGCCGGGACGGTCTCTTCGGGCTGAAAGACGTCCAGGCGGCGACGGCTCCCGATGATATTCATTTTGCGCGCACTCGATTGGTGTCCATCGAAAACACCCACAACCGAAGTGGCGGCCGGATCTTTCCCCAGGTGGAAACGGATGCCATCGGGGAGTGGGCGCGTAAACGAGGCTGGGCTCTCCACCTCGACGGTGCACGGGTTTTCAACGCATCGGTGGCCTCGGGGGCAAGCGTTGAGGAAATCGCCCGCCCCTTCGATTCGGTTTCGTTCTGCCTTTCCAAGGGGCTCGGTGCGCCTGTGGGATCATTGCTTTGCGGTGATCGAGGATTTATCGAAGATGCAGTTCGCATCCGGAAGCTCTTTGGCGGTGGCATGCGACAGGTGGGGATGCTGGCGGCGGCGGGAATCCATGCGCTGGACCACCACGTGGCCAGGCTGGCGGAAGATCATCAGAAAGCGCGGTTTCTGGCGGAAGGGCTGGCGGGTGTCCCGGGGATTGAAATGCATGGCATCCCGGAGACGAATATTGTCGTGATCAAGGCGCAAAACGCCTCCGGGTTGTGGAAGCGTGCCCAGGAGGAGGGCGTTCTCCTGAGTTTGATGGATGCCGCTACCCTGCGAGCGGTTACCCATCTGGATGTCAGTCACGAGGAGGTGGCCAGCGCGGCCGAAATCCTCGTGCGGGTTTTGGCTCAGGACGACGCATGATCCCTTGGCTTTTTTGACCCGCGTTTTCTAAGAGTCTCGCCGGGTCAACTGATTTCCGGCCTCACCCGTCCGGCCGCTGTAGTGGGTTTTGTGCGGGGTTAAGTGACTTGGAAGGCTTACGGGAAAGCGAGGAGAGTTTGATGGGACTTTTTGAGCGCTTCCTCAGCCTATGGGTGGCCGCCTCTATTGCGGTTGGAATCACGCTGGGCGTGCTGCTTCCGGGTGTGTTTGAAGTCCTGGCGGGGTTGGAGGTGGCACGGGTCAATGGGCTCGTCGCCGTTCTGATCTGGCTGATGATCTACCCCATGATGGTGAACGTCGACTTGTCGTCGCTTCGTCACATCGGAGATCGGCCCAAAGGGCTGGTCATCACCCTGGTTGTCAATTGGCTCATCAAGCCCTTCACCATGGCGGGCCTGGGTTTACTTTTTTTCGAGGTGTTCTTTCGGTCTTGGGTCGATCCCGTGGATGCCCGGGAATACATAGCCGGCATGATCCTGTTGGGCGCAGCGCCTTGCACAGCCATGGTCTTTGTCTGGAGCCAACTGACCCGGGGAGACGCCACCTATACCCTGGTGCAGGTTTCGGTCAACGACCTGATTATGGTCTTTGCCTTCGCGCCCCTGGTGGCTCTGCTTCTCGGCGTCGCGGACGTCGTGGTCCCCTGGTCTACACTGCTGCTTTCAGTGGTGCTCTATGTCGTGGTTCCCCTCGTGGCGGGCTATTTCACCCGACGGGCACTGCTCTCGCGTGGAGGCGGCCCGGAAGCTGTGGCGGCTTTCAGTGCGAGGCTCAAGCCCTATACGGTGGTCGGTCTTCTGGCGACCGTGGTGCTGCTCTTTGCCTTCCAGGGGCCGCGCATTCTCGAACAACCCGGGGTAATCGTATTGATCGCGATTCCCTTGTTGGTTCAGAGCTACGGGATTTTTGCCGTGGCCTACGGCTGGGCCTGGGCTTGGGGTTTGCCCTTTTCCATTGCGGCTCCAGCTGCCATGATTGGCACATCGAATTTTTTCGAATTGGCTGTAGCGGTCGCGATCAGCTTGTTTGGCTTGGAGAGTGGGGCGGCGCTCGCCACGGTGGTGGGCGTGCTGGTCGAAGTACCCGTTATGCTGTCCCTGGTGGCCTTGGCCAACCGAACTCGCCACCACTTTGAAGAGAAAACGGATTCCACAGAAGGAGGACAGGATGTCCCAGGACGAGCGTGAGTTTGAGGTGGTGATTTGGGGAGCCAGTGGCTTTACCGGAAAATTGACCGCCGAGTATCTGTTGGCAGAGTACGGCGTCTCGAACGGGCTCCGCTGGGCCATTGGCGGTCGTAACCCCGAAAAGATGGAGGCTGTCAGGCGGGAGCTTGCCGAGACGACGGGCGTCGAATGCGCGTCGCTCCCGATTCTCACGGGGGACAGCGATGATATGAGTTCTCTGGTCGAACTCGCCCGGAGAACCCGCGTGGTCTGCACGACCGTGGGGCCCTATGCGAAATACGGTTCGAATCTGGTTGAAGCCTGCGCCCAGAGCGGAACGGCGTATTGCGACCTGACCGGGGAGGTTCACTGGATGCAGCGCATGATCGAAGCGCACCAGGACGCGGCGATGGCCAGTGGCGCTCGGATCGTCTTCAACTGCGGCTTTGATTGCATCCCCTCGGATATCGGCGCTTTCTTTATGCAACGGGAGATGAAGCGACTCCACGGAGTCGCCTGCTCCCAGATCCAACTCCGGGTCAAGGGATTCAGCGGAGGGGCGAGTGGGGGCACGATTGCGAGCATGCTCAGCATGCTCGAGGAATCAGAGAGCGATCCTCGGGTTGGGCGCGCAATGAGCGAACCCTACTCGCTGAACCCGAAGGCTGAGCGGACGGGGCCAGATTCGGCAGAACCCCTGGCCCCGCACTACGACTCGGATTTTGATCAGTGGACGGCGCCCTTCGTGATGGCGGGAATCAACACGAAAGTGGTGCGTCGATCCAACGCGCTTCTCGACTATGCCTACGGCAAAGATTTTCGGTATGACGAGGCGATGCTCATGGGCACAGGTATCGGGGGCCTCACCAAGGCAGCGGCGACCAGTGCGGGGTCGGCACTGATGATGGGGGCCATGGCGGTGGGCCCCTTGCGGCGCGCGGCGGCGGGCCGTCTCCCCCAACCCGGGGAAGGGCCGAGCCGGGCGAAGCGCGAAGCCGGCTACTTCGACCTGCGCTTGCGCGGGGTCGGCCCCAATGGCCACGTCATCCATGGGCGGGTCAACGGCGATCGCGATCCGGGCTACGGCTCCACCTCGAAGATGCTCGCCGAAAGCGCGGTTTGTCTGGCCCGGGACTCCTTGGGGCTGGGCGGCGGGATCTGGACCCCCGCCAGCGCGATGGGGGAGGCGCTTCTCATGCGGCTCCCGAAGGCTGGGGTCACCTTTCGACTAGAGGATTGAGGCTTGGCGTACGCGTTTCTCAATATTTCCGGCCGAGGGCGATGAAGCGGCCTCGGTGCCTCGGTCGAAGTTTTTGGGAGTGACTTCCAGACTGGCTGCAGAGTGGCAGTCTGGAAGCGGAGAAAGGAGCGTTTCGGATGTTGAAATCGAGCAATCCCCATCGCTACCGCGTGTTCGGGGCGCTTGTCTGCGCGATCCCAGTTTTTTGTCTCGGGCTGACCAAGAGCGGCCTTGCTGCAGGCGGGGGCGGCGGAGGAGGCCTTCCTTCGGGGGGAAGCTCCGAGGAGCAGGCCGCCATGGCGGTCTATCAGAAGGGTGAAGAGCGACGCAACCGCGGTATTGAGTTTCTGCGCGAGGCGGCGGGTACTGCAGATCCTGAGGGAAAACAGAAGGCTCTGAAGAACGCCAACAAGCAATTCAAACGCGCGCTCCGGGAGTTCAAACGTGCGACTCGGCGCTCGCGAAAGTTCTACCAAGCCTACAACGAGATCGGCTTTGCCCAGCGCATGCTCGGTGACTACGAGAGCGCCTTGAAGGCCTACGATAAGGCTTTGGAGATCAAGCCCGGCTTTCCCTACGCGATCGAGTACCGCGGCGAGGCCTACATGCGGTTGGGGCGGATCAAGGACGCCCAGGGAGCTTACATGGAGCTTTTCGGCGATCAACGTCAATTGGCCGATCTGCTGATGGCGAAGATGAAAGCCTGGGTCTCGATCGAGACGAAGAACCCGTCCGGCGCGGTTTCCACCGAGGCGTTGCAAGGCTTTGCCACCTGGATCGAGGAGCGGTCCAGGATCGCAGAGCAAACCGCGGCGCTGATCGACAGTGAAGCGCCGCGGATCTGGTAGAGCGCGAGCCACTCGGGTTCGCCTGGCACTGATTGCCGTCGGCCTTGTGGCGGGGCCGGTGGTGGCCGAAGAAGACTCCTGGACTTGGGACCTGCCCCGGGGGTTTCCGACACCGTCCGTTCCCGAGGACAATCCCATGAGCCGGCCGAAGGTGGACCTCGGGCGGGACCTGTTCTTCGATCCACGCCTGTCGGTGACCGGGGCCTACGCGTGTTCCTCGTGCCACGACCCGCAAAAGGCTTTTACCGACGGCCGCGCCCGGGCTCTCGGAGCCACGGGCGAATCACATTCGCGGAGCACCATGAGCCTTGTCAACGTCGCCTACAGCGCGAGCTTCGGTTGGGCGAATCCCGAAACTCGGGAACTCGAGGACCAGTCCAAAATCCCTCTACTGGGGACGCATCCCATCGAACTCGGGCTAAGGGGGCGAGCGCATGAGGCCATGGAAGCGCTCCAAGCCGACCCCGTCCGGGCGAAGGCGCTAGAGCGTGCCTTCCCCGAAGCCGGCGGACGCTTCACACTGCTTCATGTGCGCCGAGCCCTGGCCGCTTACCAACGCACCCTCATTTCGGCGAGTTCCCCTTACGACCGCTACGTCTTCTACGACGACCGCGATGCCATGAGTGCGGCGGCTCTTCGGGGCATGGGGATATTCTTTTCCGAATCGGTGGGCTGCGACGACTGCCATCCCGCGCCTCTCTTTACAAGCCCCGCCCGCTACGCGGAGAGGCGGCCAGCGCCGAGTTTTCACAATACAGGGCTCTATAATTTTGACGGGGCGGGGGCCTATCCCGAGGACGAGGCGGGGCTCTTCGAACACTCGGGGGTTCCCGGTGATATGGGGCGCTTTCGCGTTCCGACCTTGCGCAATGTGGCGCTCACGGCGCCCTACATGCACGACGGAAGCATCGCGACTCTGGGTGAAGTTGTATTGCATTACGCGTCCGGGGGTCGAAATCACAATGCAGCAGGAGCGCGCGGTCCTCGAAGTCCGCTTCAGAGCCCAACCCTCGAATCCTTCGCGCTCAGCCCCGAGGAGGCCGACGATCTGGTGGCCTTCTTGGAGAGCCTGTCCGATGTGCATTCCGGAAATGGGCGTCCTGGGTCCGGAGTTCCGGCTTCGCCATTGCTGGGACACTGAGTACTCGAGGCCGCCTAACGAGGGACGTCTCGGCCAGGCGCCGATCCTTCACGTTTCTTGGCGCCCCGGGCCGATCATCCTCTGGGCGGAGGGGCCAAAAGGGCTCTGTGACGCGGGGTTTGGGTCGAGGGATCGGAACTAGCCCAGGGTGAAACCTTCGTAGCCGTTGGCGGCGACCTCTTCGCATTTTTCGACGTAGGGCGGAAAGCCGAGCAGGGGCATGAAGACACGGGCCTTCCCGGGGATATTTGCTCCCAGATACCAAGAATTGCAGCTTGGGTAGAGGGTTTCGTCGGCGACGGCGTTCACGTGTTCGACCCAATGCTCTTCGGCGTCCAGTGTGGCTTCGATCGTTCGATGCCCCCGCCTGGACATGGCGTCGATGCAGTCCGCGATCCAGTTCACATGCTGCTCGATCGAGACGATCATGTTGGTGAGCACCGAGGGGCTACCCGGTCCCGAGATTGTGAAGAGATTCGGAAAGCCCGGGACTCCGAGCCCCAGGTAGGTCCTCGGTCCGGCGGCCCATTTCTCGCGAAGACTGAGTCCACCACGGCCTCGGATGTCCATGGCGAGCAGGCTGCCCGTCATCGCGTCGAAGCCCGTGGCAAATACGATCATGTCCAGTTCGTACTCGCGGCCGGCGGTTTCGATCCCTTTGGGCGTGATGCGATCGATCTTCTGCTCGCTGATATCGACGAGTTCTACATTTTTACGATTGAATGCCTCGAAGTATCCCGTGTCGAGACAGAGTCGTTTGCAGCCGAGGACCGTATTGGGGGAGAGCCTTTCGGCTGTCTTGGGGTCATTGACGATCTCTCGGATCTTGCTTCTGACAAAATCTCCTGCCGTGGCATTGGCTTCCAGGTCGAGGCCCAGATCGCCAAAACTCCAGCTGAAGGTGAACCCGCCTTCGCGCCAGCGAGTCTCGTATTCCCGGGTGCGCTCATCCGCACTGACCTCGAGGGCCGAGGTTTCATTGAGAGGCAGTCGGAGGGAGAAAGCGTTCGGATAGAGGCTGTTGTCCGCTCGGAACTCCGCGTAGTGGGCCTTTACTTCGGCCTGCTCATTGGGGGGCAGGGGGCGATTGGCGGCGGGAATGGCGTATTGGGCCGTTCGTTGGAAGACGGTGAGGTGTTCCGACTCTTCGGCGATGATCGGGATTGCCTGGATACCCGAAGAACCCGTGCCGATCACCCCCACACGTTTTCCGCTGAAGTCGACGCCTTCGTGGGGCCACTGACCGGTGTGGTGGATATCGCCGGTAAAGTGCTCGATCCCCGAAATGTCGGGCGTATTGGTCGATGAGAGGCAGCCCGTTGCCATGATGACGAACTGGGCCGTCACCACTTCTCCCCCACTCGTGGTGACCGTCCAGAAAGCGGCTTCCTCATTGAAATGGGCGGACTCGACTCGGGTTTCGAATTGGATGTCCCGGCGAAGATCGAATCGATCGGCCACGTGGTTGGCATAGCGCAAGATTTCCGGCTGCCCGGAGTAGCGCTCGCTCCACTCCCATTCCTGCTGAAGGCTTTCGTCGAATTGGTACGAGTACTGCATGCTCTCCACGTCGCAGCGTGCGCCGGGATATCGATTCCAGTGCCAGGTTCCCCCGACCCCATCTGCTACTTCAAAAGCTCGAGCCTTAAGACCGAGCCCACGAGCGCGATGCAGCATGTAGAGGCCGGCGAAACCGGCACCCACGATGACGATGTCAAATTCAGAATCGGATGGAGCACTCGTGGCAGCCCCAGGATGGGCCATGTAGCGTCTCCTCTAAGGCGTCGCTGGACGCCCGCAGGATACACTTCTGCCCGCAATCACACGATGCTTCACACGGACGCCTCACACCCGGTATCGGCTACCGGAATCCGCTGCCAACAGCCGCTACTGGACTTCGCGGTGAATCAAAAGGAGTACAAGAGGATGAATACCGGTCGACTCGCAGGAAAACGCGCGCTCATTACGGGGGCCGCCGCCGGCCTGGGGGCTCAGATGGCTCGGCGTTTCCATCAGGAAGGCGCGGAGATTCTGGTCAATGACCTTCGGCTCGAAGACGCCGAGGCAGTCGCCAAGGAGGTCGGCGGGACCGCGCTGGTGGCGGACGTTTCGGACTCGGATGCGGTCAGGGAGATGTTTGGCCGTGTGGGCCGAGAGTTCGGCGGCCTGGATATCCTGGTCAACAACGCGGGGATCGCATTTTCTGGTTCTCCTGAGCTCAGTGAATCCTTCAACCAGCGCCTTGCCCAACAGGCCCAGGAGGGGATGGCGGGAGGCCCCATCGAGACGCATCTGGATTTTACTGTCGAACTCAGCGACGAAGACTGGCGCCGGATGATCGGCGTGCACATGGATGGCACCTTCTTTTGCTCTCGGGAAGCGCTCAAGCTGATGAATGCCCAAAACTCGGGTTGCATCATCAATATGGGTTCCATCATGGGCACGGCTGGCGGTGCTGGAGCGGCGCACTATTGCGCGGCGAAGGCGGGTATTCTCGGCTTTACGCGATCCTTGGCTCGGGAAGTGGTGAGTCGAGGAATTCGCGTCAACGCGCTGGCGCCGGGCTTTATTGACACGGACATGACGGCTTCGATCGACGCGGCGCGGCCGGTGATCGAAGCCTCAACCCCAATGGGTCGGTTTGGGGAGCCCGATGATATCGCCTGGGCGGCAGTCTACCTGGCCAGCGACGAAGCAAAATTCGTGACCGGCCAAACCCTCTCGCCCAATGGTGGCTATTACATGAGCCAATAGGATTACATGAGCCGATAGGACGAGTCGGTCAGAAGATCTAGTAAGCCGAGCGAGCAAGAAGAGCCAGCAAGAAGAGCCAGTAGGAAACGAGCGAGTAGAACAGGCTGACCGGAGTCATCGCGCTCAGGTTTCTTATTCGTGCTTCAGTCGCTGGGAAGCACCAGTGCCTGGGCGGGGACAAGGGCCCAACTCTCGTCGGGATCGAAGCTTTCCACGGAGACGGCCTTTTTGTCGGTTTCGGGACCAAGATCTTTTTGGTAGACCAAGCCAATCTGGTTGACGACGAAGCTCATTACCCCCGACGTGCCGTATCCCGCCGGATAAGCGAGCAAGGCAAAGCCGCCCGTCATGGCGTCGCCGTCGATGTAGTCCAGCGCCCCTCCCGGAGCGCTCGTGCCCTGTGCCAAAAGGATTCGGTAGAAGTAGCCTTCGAAGGGCTCGCTCCCCTTATGGGTGGGCGAGTAGCCCCGGGACCTTGCCGCTGCGTAGATGGGGCCCAGTGGACTCGGGGCTTCGTCCTCGGCGGTGGGCCAGTAGAGCCCGTCCATCTGGCCTTTGCTGCTGAGGATGAAGCGCGCGTATTCGGGGGTTGAGCGGTTCTGGGGATTTTTCCGGTAGTACTCGCGCTCGGCATCCACAAAGGCCAAGCAGGCTTGAATGGTGTTGAGTTCGTTCTTGCCGATACGGCGGTTGAGAATCTCCTGGATACCTTCGGGGGTGTCGAAGCGCCAGTCTTTCTTGCGGTCAAACCAGCCGTTTTCGCGGTTGACCAGGGGGATCGGAAACGGCCAATTGTCGTCGCCGATTTCCAGGACAGCGACGCCCTCGTTCCAGGCAATCCAGATATTGTTTTGTTCATAGAGGGCCACGAATCGGTCCAGTTGGTTCTTGTCCATTACCGGGTCGCCGGAGGTGAGCACGGCGTCGGAGCCGGGCCCCAAGATCCGGACCGCGGTTTCGTTGTCGTTGCTCTTCAGCGCGGCCACTAGAGATTGTCCCGCCGCCTCGGGGCTTGAGAAAGCCTGGCCCAGGCCGTCTTCGATCCCGAGGGTCTGGCATGAGGTCAATAGGGCTGCGCTCGCTGCCAGCAGGCTAAGAAATACTCGGTTTTCCATCGTAGTTTTCCTCATCGTCTGCGTCCCCCACCACCGCCGTGTCGGCCGCCACCACCACCGCCGCCCCGATGTCCGCCACCGCGATGTCCGCCACCACTATATCCGCCTCCCCGGCCGCCAAACCCACCGCCGCGACTCTCGAAGCCCCGATTGGAGTTGCGGTGGGCTTCTCGGCCGTTGTTCATGCCACCGAACGCAGAATCGTTTCGGTGGCCGCCGCTTCGGGCATTGTCGCCGCCGAAGCTCCGGTCTCCCTTGCCCATTTTTTCGCTGCCGCCCATGCGGTTGCTCGTTCGGTCGCGTGTTCCCTGAGCCTTGTTGCCCTTGAAACCATCGGCCTGACCCTTTGCGATCTTCTGCCGCCCTTGGTCGGCACGGCCGCGAAAGGAGTCCCGGGCCTTGGCATCTCGGCTTTGGTTCGCCCCGTAGCGATTCTGAAGGCCCTTGTCCCCGTAGGAGACCCCTCGTCGATGCTCGGAATTGTGGTTCCAGTTGTTGTTGTTGATGTTGGTTCGGTTGAAGCTGTTGTAGTGGTTGACATTGATGTTGACGTTGGAGCTATGCCAGTTGCAATTGCCCCACATGGCGGCCCCCACCGCGAGCCCGACACCGAAAGAGACGGCGGAGTGACTGTAGACATAAGTGGGCGGGTACCAGTAGTAGGGTGGGTACATGGGGTATGCCCAGGTGCCGTAGACCACTGTGGGGTTATAGGTGGGGACATAGACGACCTGGGGATTGGTGGGCTGAATAATGATGGTTTGGGACTGGCTGCCGGTGGCTTGGTCCTCCACGGTGACCGTCTGCTGAGAGTTGGTCTCGAGGTTGCCCTCGGTCTTGGCCTTCTGACGCAGGGCTTGAAGGGAATTCATCACGCTCTTCTGGTCCGCGAGAAACGCGTCGCCGAGTTGATTGGTCCAAGTGAGTTTGTCGTTCATCATGGCCAAGACTTGGGGAAAGGCCGTGAGAGATTTGACGCTGGGGTCCCAGCTCTGCTTCTGCATGGCGTCTTCCAGGGCGTCGGTTTTCAGGTCGGGGTTGGCCTTCACCCAACGCGCGGCCTCGACAATTTCAAGCGGGTAGGTGGACGCCATCAGGATCTGGGCCACCAGGGCATCCGGGTAGAGGGCAATGGGCGCCACCAGGGAGGCGAGTTGGTCTGGAGAAATTGTTTTGGAAGCGGTGGTGTCCGAAGCGCTTGACGAAGCGCTTGAAGACGAAGCGCTCCCAGGCGACTCGGTCGAGCTTCCTGCGCCGGCCCCCGACTGCGCCAGGGCCGGGAGGGCGATCAAAAGGGTCAGCCAGAACGCCGCGAGTCGATGGAAGTCTCGACGGGGGACAGGCGCGGTGGGGAGGGAAGAGTGCATTGCGGGCCTCCGGCAGAGAGCGGGGTAAGCGGTGAACTCGGGACTCTACATGGCTCGGGCGAAGTGACCAAGCGATGGCAGTCACGCTCGGCTCCACGCGAGGGGGGAAAGGGCTCGGGTGGTCAAAAAAAGGCCCGCTTGTGGCGCTTCGGGTTCAGGTGCTCTCCCGGACTGCGATGCGTCCGCCGGTCCTGAGCCAGGCGCATTGCGGTTGCGGGGCTGGGTCGAAGTCCACCAGGGCACCAGCAATCGCTTCGGGTTGTTCGATCATCGCGTGGTGGGGATGGCAGAGGACAAGGCGCTGGGGCTCCTCGGGTGGTGGCTGCCACGACCCGTCCTGGGTGGGGTGCCTCTCGGTGGCGAGTTCAAGGCTGCGACCATCGTCGAGGGCGCGAACCTCGATCCATCCGAACGCACTCCAATAGCGCCCCGTATAGGGTTTGAGATCGGGAACAGGCGCGAGGGGGACGGGGGGCTGCCACGAAACCCCCGAGGCTTGACCGATGATCCACCGGGAGAGCTCGGAATGAAAGGCGCCTCCGGAGGTGGAATTCGTCAGGATTACCCCAGCCAGGTCCAACTCGGGGACGAACAAAGTGAAGCTGCAGTAGCCGGCCGTCAGGCCCCCGTGGTTGTAGACCCGGGCACCGGTGTCGTGGCGGAGCGCCCAGCCTATTGCCTGGCCCCACTGTGGGTTGTACCGCTCCTGCTCTTCAAGCATCGCCGCGCGCCCGGCGTCCGAGAGCGGTCTCCCTTCGGATCGGCTTGGGCGCCCTAGCCAGAATCGGAGCCATTGCAGCAGGTCGTGGGCCGAGGAGATCAGCCCGGCGGCGGGCTCATCGATGGCGCCGAGTTCCCAGCCCCTTTGCCAGCCGCCCCCCGACAGGGCGATCGGTTTGCGCCCGGGAAGGGAGAGGTGGCGCATGGCGACACGATGAAAAATCGCGCGGTCGGCCCGGGTGCACGAGCGTTCCATGGCCAGGGGCTTGAGGATCCGGCGCTCCAGGCAAGCGGGAAAGGGTTCGCCTTCCAGTACCTCGATGAGCCGGCCGGCAACGCTGTACCCCGCGTTCGAGTAGGTGAACCGCGAATCGGGCGCGACGAGCTGCCGGGCTCGGGCCATGGCGGCGGGCGCTGCGGCCAGAGTGTTTTCAACGGGGGGGCGAACAAAGAGCTCATCCCCATCCCAACCCACGCGGTGGGAAAGAAGTTGCCGCACGGTGACCGCATCGTCGAAGCGGTTGCCCGGCGTGCTGAATTCAGGCAAATGCTGACGGACCGAATCGTCGAGGCCAAGCCGTCCCTCTTCGACGAGTGCCATCACGAGAGTTGCGGCAAAGGGTTTGGTATTGGAGGCGATCTGGAAGAGAGTGTGCTCATCGATGGGTAGCGGGTGATCGATGTGGGTGATGCCGTGACAAGCGGAGAGGGTCGTTC